>NZ_JBHZCS010000011.1:119146-175536 GCF_042755705.1 Nocardia sp. NPDC059154 | reverse complement strand
CCCACCCCAATCGAACCTCCAACCGCAGCCCCGACCGGAAGGGAAAAAAAACGGTGCTCCTCCTCCCCCCTCTGACGCCCTGCGTCCGCCCACACCCCCCCGGCCCGCCAGGTCCCCATCGACGACCTGCGCACCGAGCTCGACCTGACCAGCGTCCCCAACTGGGGGATCGTGCTGCGCCGCGGCCTGGTCGAGCTCACCGCCCACGATTTCGACCTCATCTCCCGCGCTATGGTCGGGCAGTGATGGCGAATGACGGACTGCGCACCGAATTCGAGCACGCCGACGAAAGCCCCGGTCTCTTGCTCTGGCAGGTGACCAACCGCTGGCAGGCCGCGCAACGCGCGGCACTGGCCCCCTTCGACCTGACCCACGTCCAATTCGTCCTGCTCGCCTCCCTGACCTGGCTCACCAGCCGGTCGGGCGGCGATCCCGTCACCCAGCGCGACCTCGCCGACCACGCCGCCACCGACCCCATGATGACCTCCCAGGTGCTGCGCACCCTGGAACAGAAGGGCCTGCTGGAACGGCGCGATCACCCCACCGACCGCCGCGCCAAATCCCTCGTTCCCACCGAATCCGGTGCGGCCCTGGTCAATCGGGCCATCGGCGCCGTCGAAACCTGTGACCGCGACTTCTTCGCCCCCCTCGGCGACCGCACCCCCCGCTTCACCGCGGCATTACGCCAACTCCGCGACCGCGGCTAGTCCAGGTCTCCCACAGCAGCGGCCAGAGCACCAGCACCGCCACCGCGCAGACCAGGGGCAGGGCCGTCAGATGTGAGGCGAACAGGCCGAGGAGCACGGCGAGCAGCGTGCAGGGCAGCGGCCAGGCCAGGGTCCACCGCCAACCCGCGCCACTGCGCACGCCGCTCAGGCCGACGACCGCGAAATAGCATGCGGCACTGCCGCACAACGCCCAGCCGACACCGGTGCTCAGATGTCCGTGGGGGTGATCCATCGCCAGACCCAGGCCGGCGGCGAGGGCGGCCAGGCCGCCGGTGATGCCGCAGTGCGTGAGCATGATGCGCTGCCACGGTTCGTCGGCCGCGGCGACCGACTCGGTCATCAGGCGCGGCACGAAACCGAACAGGAGGGTCAGCGCCCACAGCCCGGCCAGGATCACGAACGCGGCGAAGGCCAGGCCCAGCACTGCGGCGGTCCACAGTTGTCCACCCAGCGCGGTGATGATGCCGATGACACCCTCGCCGAGCACGATGATCACGAACAGCCCGAGCCGCTCACCCAGGTGCGCCGGATCCGCGTGCACCGCTTCCATTTCCGGCACTCGATCGGGATCGAAGCGCGGGCTGCGCTCGGCCCGCTGCAATCGGGCGCGCAGCCGCTTGCGGGCCTCGGCCAGCATCTGCTCGCCGCTGACCGCGAACATGATCCACAGATCCAGCGCCAGGCCCGCGGCCCACAGCCAGTACTTCGCCGGTTCGCCCACCCACAGCGAGATGATCCACGGGTACACGCCGATGGTGAGCTGCACCGTCGGCCAGTCGACCACGATCTTGCCGCGACCCCACAGATGTTCGGACCCGAGCCGCACCAGTACGTAGACCGCCGCGAAGGTGGTGGCGTGCCGGTCGGGAATGCCTGGGACGGCCGCGGCCATCAGCCCCAGGCCCAGCATGGCCGACAGCATCAGTACCACCCGCGCCTGGTCCCGAGCGATATTGCCGTACAGCGTGATGCACGCCCAGACCATCCAGAACGCCAGGTAGAGCACCACGTACAGCCCGAAGTCGCCGAGTGACGGACCGCGGTGCAGCAGGTGCGTCAGCTGGCCGATCCCGGCGACCGCCACCAGGTCGAAGAACAATTCCATCCAACTCGCATGACGTTCGTGCGTCTCATGCGTCTCCCGCGTCTCGTCGACCACGTCCGCACGCTAACCGGACTTTTTCTCAACCGTCCAGTTTCCGTGCCACCACGCCGAGGGCCACCACACCTGTCGGAGGGCACTGTCATGATGGAGCGCGTGACTGCCGCGACCACCCAGGCCCAGCTCCGGCTCGACGACCTCGATGCCGAGCAGGCCGCGGCCGTGCGCGCACCCCGGGGACCGGTCTGTGTGCTGGCGGGCGCGGGCACCGGCAAGACGCGCACCATCACCCATCGCATTGCGCACCTGGTCTCGGCCGGGCATGTGCGCGCCGACCAGGTGCTGTCGGTGACCTTCACCGCCCGCGCGGCGGGGGAGCTGCGGAATCGGCTGCGGGCACTGGGTTTGAGCGGTGAGGCCGGGCAGGTGCAGGCGCGGACCTTCCACGCCGCCGCGCTGCGGCAGCTCAAATACTTCTGGCCCCAGGTGGTCGGCGATGTGCCGTGGCGGCTGATCGACGGCAAGTTTCCCATCGTGGCCCAGGCCGCCGGCCGGGCCGGGCTGCCCACCGACACCGACAGCCTGCGTGATCTGATCAGTGAGATCGAATGGGCCAAGGGCTCGCTCGTCGCGCCCGAGGACTATGCGGGTGAGGCGGCCCGCCGCCACCGCGATGTGCCCTACGAGGCGAAGAAGGTCTCGGCGGTCTACACCTACTACGAGGCCCTGAAGAACACCCCCGACGGGCTGCTGCTCGATTTCGACGATCTGCTGCTGCACACCGCGGCCGCGCTCGAGGAGTATTCGTCGGTGGCCGAGGAGTTCCGCGGCCGCTACCGGTGTTTCGTGGTGGACGAGTACCAGGACGTCACCCCGCTGCAGCAGCGGGTGCTCGACGCCTGGCTCGGCGATCGCGACGACCTGACCGTGGTCGGCGACGCCAACCAGACCATCTACTCCTTCACCGGGGCCAGCCCGGCCTATCTGCTCGACTTCTCCCGCCGCTTCCCCGACGCCACCGTCGTCCGCCTGGAACGCGACTATCGCTCCACCCCGCAGGTGGTGTCGCTGGCCAACCGGGTGATCGGTGCGGCCCGCGGCCGCATCGCGGGCACCCGGCTGCAGCTCATCGGCCAGCGCGCCGACGGTCCGGAACCAACCTTCGCCGAATTCGACGACGAGCCCGCCGAGGCCGCCGCCGTCGCCAAGGCGGTCGCCAAACTGCTCGGAAACGGTGTTCCCGCAGCGGAAATCGCGATCCTCTACCGCATCAACGCGCAATCGGAGGTCTACGAGCAGGCGCTCACCGAGGCGGGCATCCCGTATCAGGTGCGCGGCGGCGAGGGCTTCTTCCACCGGCCAGAGGTGCGGCAGGCGGTGTCGGCGTTGCGCACGGCCGCCAATCGCGACGACCTGCCCGATGCCCGCGGCGAGAAGCTGGTCACCCTGGTGCGCGCGGCGCTGGCCCAGGTCGGGCTCACCAGGGAGGAGCCGGTCGGCGCCCAGGCCCGCGAACGCTGGTCCTCGCTGATGGCGCTGGTCCAGCTCACCGAGGAACTCGCCGAACAGGATCCGGACCTGGAACTGACCGGCCTGCTGCGTGAGCTGGCCGCCCGCGCCGAGGCCCGGCACCCACCGACCGTGCAGGGCATCACCCTGGCCTCGCTGCACGCTGCCAAGGGTCTGGAGTGGGACGCCGTCTTCCTGGTCGGCCTGGCCGACGGCACCCTGCCCATCCAGCACGTACTCGGCCCGGACGCAACGGTTTCCGACGAGGCCGCCCTCGAGGAGGAGCGCCGCCTGCTCTACGTCGGCGTCACCCGCGCCCGGGAACACCTCCAATTGTCCTGGGCCCTGGCCCGTTCCGCGGGCGGCCGCAAGGTGCGCCGCCGCTCCCGTTTCCTCATCGGCCTGGTCCCCGACGACTCCCCGGCCTCGCGCATCGCCGCCCACACCACCGAACGCCGCAACGGTCCCAAGCGCGTCCACCCGACCTGCCGCATTTGCGGTCGGCCGCTGCTGAATACGCAGGCCACCATGCTCGGCCGCTGCTCCCGCTGCCCCGCCGACATCGACCCGGAACTGCTCGAGGCACTGAAGGAATGGCGGCGCGAGAAGGCCGAGGAACTGTCACTGCCACATTTTGTGGTGTTCAGCGATACGACCCTGACCGCCATCGCCGAACAGCGCCCGGCCGACGACCGAGCCCTGGTGGCGATCCCCGGCATCGGGGCCAAAAAACTGCAGACATACGGCGCGGATGTCCTCGCGATCGTCCGATCGCGGCTGCGGGACTCTTCCTAGTCCGTGCGAAGAATGTGCGCAAGCCCCTAAAACCGCAGGTCAAAAATAGGTTGTGTGCATCCGTATAGATACCTAGTGTGGTTCTCACGCACCGGGGAAGAACCCGCGTGTTCCAAGCACTGATCGCATACGAGTGAAGGAGGGAGGCAGACCGATGAACAACATTTCGAGCTTCGTTTCGACCGGCAGCATCGCCGGCCGTCCGGCGACGGCATGCGTCATGTCCGTCGTGTCCGTCTCCCGGGGGGCCCTCGCGCCCAAGGGGATTCGTATGTCCGGCGTGAATGGCGATCTTGGTCTTCAGGTCTTTGCAAGCAAAGCCCAAGCGGATCAGCAGATCGTGATCAAGCAGGACAAGCCCAAGGGTGACTGGCACCCGGCCGCCGTGTACGCGGCCGTCGAAACCCTCGCAGTCGCAACCGGAACCGAGCGTCCGGTGCATCTGCTGGCAGCCCGTCCCCGCACTACCGACCCAGCGACCGTGATCAGGAGTCGACACCGAAGTCGACTCAGGTAGGGAATCACTCCCAGACCTCCTGGCCACGGATCGCGAACCCCGCGAAACCGTGGCCAAAGTTTTATCGGCCCTGCAGCCACCGGCACCGGTTTCGCGAAACACCGAACGACCGATGCACGAGCTGAAGGAGCCCGACGTGTCCACCACGGTCATCCGTGAACGAGTGACATGCCGCAACACCGTGGCCAACACGACGACCCGCACCCGCCGGGGAGTCACCATCACCCTGCCCTGCCGAGTCGGCAACCCGGACCTCTGGTTCGCCGAGGCCCCCGCCCAGCTGGAAGAGGCGAAGGCGCTGTGCGCGTCCTGCCCGATCCGCCAGGGCTGCCTGTCGGCCGCACTGGATCGCGGTGAGCCCTGGGGTGTCTGGGGCGGTGAGATCTTCGACCAGGGTGTCGTGATCGCCCGCAAGCGCCCGCGTGGCCGCCCGCGCAAGGTCGCGGTGGCATGACCGCCCCGGCTTCCGGGGGAGTAGAACGCATACGACCCGCTTACCAGACGGTAGGCGGGTCGTTTTGCGTCGCAGGGGAATTCAGCTCGCGGCGCGGAGGGTCTCGACGTAGCCGGGGACCCAGTCGTTCATGAGCTTCATGAAGGGGATTTCGGCGTCGAGCTGGGCGCAGATCCCTACCGAGCCGCCGAGGACTCGGAAGATCATCACGTGTTCCGCCGGGAGTTGCAGGGAGCGAGCGGTTTTCATCATGTCGGCGTTGGAGATGTCGGTGGCCTTGCCCGCCACGCGCTGCATCCACCGGCGGGTGAAGTGGAAGGTTTCGGTTTTGATGGGGTCGGTGAAGGGTCGCAGGTAATCCTGGATCTCCTGGATGCTCACGGTCTTGCCCGGGATGACCCAGCCGTTGTCGTGCAGCAGCGCCGTCAGTTCGTCGTAACGCTGCTGGACCTCGAGCGCCACCATCTGGCCCAGGATCTTGGGGAAGCCATTGGGCAGGGGAGCGCAGGCACCGTAGTCGATGACCGCGAGGCGGCCGTCCTCGAGCACCATGAAGTTGCCCGGATGCGGATCGGCGTGCAGCAGGCCCGCGATCGACGGTGAGCTGAAATGGAATTCGCCCATCAGCGAGGCCGTCCGATTGCGCAGGTCGACCGTGCCGGCCGGGTCCGCCATGCCGCGCTGAATGATCTTCGAGACCGGGGTGGCATCGTCCAGCCACTCGGTGACGATCACCTTCGGTGCGCTGGCCACCACCTTCGGCACCAGGAAGCGCGGGTGCCCCTCGTAGGCCCGGGCGAACTGGCGCTGATGCCCGGCCTCGATCCGGTAGTCCAGCTCCTCCTCGGTGCGCTCACTGATCTCGGCGAGGATCGGCTTGATGTCCGCGCCCGGAATGAGCGCGCTCATCATGCCCGCCATCCGGTTGAGCGTCTTGAGATCGGCCCGCAGCGCCTCGTCGGCGCCCGGGTACTGCACCTTCACCGCGACCACCCGGCCGTCGGACCAGATCGCCTTGTGCACCTGGCCGATGCTGGCCGAGGCGGTGGGCGCGTCGTCGAATTCCCGGAAGCGTTGCCGCCAGCCGGTTCCCAGCTGCTGGTCCAGTTGCCGGTGCACGGCCGCGGCCGGCATGGGCGGCGCGGCGGCCTGCAGCTTGGTGAGCGCCTCGCGATAGTGCTCGCCGAACTCCTCCGGGACGGCGGCCTCCATCACCGACAGCGCCTGACCGAACTTCATGGCGCCGCCCTTGAGCTCACCGAGCACGGCGAAGAGCTGTTCGGCGGCCTTCTGATTCAGCTCGGCGTTGATCTCCTGCTTGTCTCCCCCGGCAAGTTTGCGGCCGAAACCCACGGCCGCCCGCCCTGCGATGCCGAGTGGAATCTTGGCCAGCTTGGCATTGCGGGAAGAGCGCTTGCTCACAATCTCTGACACGTTCCCATCATGCCGATGTCCCAGACGGTCCGCCATGGGATTGGGGTGTTCTTCCGGGTTGGCGGCGATAGTGGTTTCCATCACACCACCGCGCTTTCATGGCAACCGCAGTTCGGATGGACGGGCCACGGACGCCGATCCAGGTGCGGAATCTCCGGATCCAATTCGAGCGTGGCATGCAGCGTGGCCGGTGGCCGCTCCGCCCGGCCGAAGGACACGGTCTCGATCTCCTTCAGCGCCAGCGCCGCGGTCATGGCCACCCCCGCCGGGGATGCGTACCCGACCCGCCCCAGCAACTGCGCCGCCAGTTGCGGCCACGCCGGTTCGGACTCGGCGCGATATATGTCCGCGCAACGCAGGCAACCGGTTTCGCCCGGCAGCACCAGCGGGCCGACGATCCCGCGCCCATCGCGGATCCGGACCTGCAGATGGGGAATGCGGCGGCGCATGAGCGCGGCCACCAGGGCCGGATCCGGGACCAGGGTGTCGGACAGCACGAGCAGATCCGGCCGATCCGCCTCCAGACTCTCGATGCCCGGCTCTCCGCAGCGCGCGTGGGAGTGCTTGGCCCGCAAGCCGATTCGGCGCAGGCCGTCCAGCAGTGCGTCCGCCAGCGGCCCGCGGCCGTGGACCCGCACCTTCCGCAATCGTGCCCGCGGCTCATCCGCGGCCAGTAGCTCCGCGGCCGCCATCTGCTCGAGCAGCGACTGCGCGATACCGGTCCCGAATCCCAATTCCCGGGCCTGCCGGAGAATCTCGGCCTCGGTGCGGGACCCGTCCAGTAGCCGCAGCAGCGCGGGCACCGCCTCGATCGGCCCCGGCGGTTGCAGGATGACCGCGTGCTCGGGATCCCAGCCGAGCTGGACCGCGCCATTCGGGCGCACCAGCACGGTGATTCGGGGATGGAGCATCGGTCCACGGGTCGGCAGCACAGTCGTCATGCCATCAGCGTGCATGCTCCCGGAAATGCCGAAACCCGCGAAAACGCTTGTTCATCAGCGCTTTCACGGGTTGTCCACAACTCGGGTCAGGGTCTTGCACCCATCCACAGGTCAGGCGGTGGCGTCGCCCTCGGGCTTGTCGCCGGTAGCATCCTCGCCCTTGCCTTCCTTTTCGGCGCGCTCCCGCGCCTCCGTCTCGGCCAGCTGCGCCAGCGGATCGTCGAACACCGCCGCGCCGCCGCCCAGCACCGAATCGATGAAGCCCGCCGGGGCGTCCAGGTCGGAGGAGTCGGGCAGCAGGTCCGGGTGCGCCCACACGCCGTCGCGCTTCTCCAGCCCGGCGTCGGTGGTCAGCCGCCGCCACAGCGCCGCGGCCTCGCGCACCTTGCGCGGCCGCAGCTCCAGGCCGACGAGAGTGGCGAAGGTCTGCTCGGCCGGCCCGCCGGTGGCGCGACGACGGCGCAGCGTCTCGGCCAGCGCGCCCGCACCGGGCAGCCGATCGCCCACGGCGTCGGTGACCACGGTCTCCACCCAGCCCTCGATCAAGGCCAGCAGCGTCTCCAGTCGCTCCAGCGCGGCCTTCTGCTCGGGGGTGGTCTGCGGTTCGAACGTGCCCTGCGACAGCAGCTCTTCCAGCTTCGACGGATCCTGCGCCAGCGCCATGGGATCCAGGTTCTGGGCGGCCTGCTCGATGGCCGAGAAGTCCATCTTGATGCCGCGCGCATAGTCCTCGACCGCGCCCAGCACCTGCTGGCGCAGCCACGGCACGTGCGCGAACAGCCGCTGGTGCGCGGCCTCGCGGGCGGCCAGGTAGACCAGGATCTCGCTCTCCGGCTGCTCGAGCCCGGCGCTGAATTCCGAGATGGCCGCGGGCAGCAGCGCCGCGGTGCCGTCGGGACCCAGCGGCAGGCCGATGTCGGTGGAGGTCAGTACCTCCTTGGCGAGCTGGCCCAGAGCCTGGCCCAGCTGCGAACCGAATGCGAGTCCGCCCATCTGGCCGAGCATTCCGAACATCGGCGCCGCGAATTCCTTGGCCTCGGCCGGGAGTGTGGCGGTCCACATGCCCGAAACCTGTTCGGCCACCGGATCACACAGCCGCTTCCAGGTGGGCAGCGTCTCCTCGATCCAGTCGTTGGCGGTCCACGCGACGGTCTTGGTCGCGCCCGCGGGGAAGGTGGTGGCGGCGTCGAGCCACAGCTCCGCCAGGTGCGCCGCGTCGGCGACCGCGCGCTGCGCGCCGGCCGAGACGGGCGGGACACTGGACCCGAGCTGCTGGCGGGCCAGCCGCTTGGCGATGTCGTAATTGACCGGACCGGTCTGTGCGCCCGGCTGTCCCATGCTCGAGAACATGGCACCCAGCTGCGTCAGCATCTGACCGAGTTGCGAGGGATCGAATCCGCCGCCGCCCGGACCGCCCATGGCGAATCCGAACGGGTTGTTCGCACCAGAATCGCTGGACTCGTCCCCGGGCTTGCGCTCCGGATCGTCGTCGCGATTCGAGAATCCGAACGGAAAATCACTCATACCCACTACGGTACTGGAGCCGCGGATCACGCGAACCGCCGAGCGGAGCGCGGCAATGGCCTCGATGACCAGTACCCTTGGCCGCGTGAACCGTCGGATATTCACCCTGCTCGCCGCTCTGATCCCGATTCTGGCGCTGGGCATACTGGGCAGTGTCGTCACCGTTCCGTTCGTGGCGCTCGGACCAGGGCCGACCTTCAATACGCTGGGCGAAGTCGACGGAAAACAGGTGGTCGACGTGCAGGGCGCGGCGGTGAAACCGGTGTCCGGCAATCTCAATATGACGACCGTCTCCGTTCGCGATCGGCTGAATATTTTCGAGGCGATCGGCTTGTGGATCGACGGCCAGCACGGTTTGGTGCCGCGCGCGGAGGTCTACCCGCCGGGACAGTCGCGTGATGATGTCGACAAATCCAATCAGCAGCAGTTCAAGGATTCCGAGGACTCCGCGGAATTGGCGGCCCTCAACTATTTGAAGCTGCCGACCGCGGTGCGGCTGGCGAATGTCGCCGACGACGGCCCGGCCAAGGACATGCTGAAGAAAGGCGACGAGATCGTCAGCATCGACGGTAAGCCGATCGCCACCACCAAAGACGTTGTGACCGCGGTCTCCTCGGCCAAGCCCGGCACCACCGTCCCCGTGGTGGTCCGCCGCGACGGCGTCGAGCAGACCGCCGAGATCACCCTGGGCGCGCGCCCCGACGATTCCGGCAAGGGCTACCTCGGCATCACTCCCGACGAGATCAACAAGGGCCCGATCAAGGTCGACTTCAACCTCGGCGAGATCGGCGGCCCGTCGGCGGGCCTCATGTTCACCCTGGCCCTCATCGACAAGCTCACCACCGGTGACCTGTCCGGCGGCAAGTTCGTCGCGGGCACCGGCACCATCGACCCCGACGGCAAGGTCGGCCCGATCGGCGGCATCCAGTACAAGATGATCGCCGCCCGCGAAGCCGGCGCCGAGACCTTCATGGTCCCCGCCGCCAACTGCAACGAGGCCGCTCAGCGCACGCCCGCGGGCCTGCGCCTGGTCAAGGTC
Organism: Nocardia sp. NPDC059154; assembly: GCF_042755705.1. Classification (NCBI taxonomy): domain Bacteria; kingdom Bacillati; phylum Actinomycetota; class Actinomycetes; order Mycobacteriales; family Nocardiaceae; genus Nocardia; species Nocardia sp. NPDC059154. The sequence continues at coordinate 165,493 of NZ_JBHZCS010000011.1, read as the reverse complement.
GAAAACCTGTCCGGCGCAGTCCAATCGCTCGAGGACATCAACGCGGGCAAGGAAGTCACCAGCTGCGGCTGACCTCGTTCAGAAGTCGTCGGGATCGTTCTCCAGCGTGTGGCGCAGGGCTTCGACGAGATTCGGTGCGAGGTTGGGGGCGGTGCGCAGATCGAGGTCGGCGAAGGGATCCTCGTCCTCATCGCTGGGGCGGACCTGCAGCAGCGACAGCGAGGTGCCGTCGCGCAGGACGCCGACGAACAGGCGGGCGTCGCGGCGCTCGGCGTGGGTCATGGCCGCGCGGCGGGCGGCCTGGTCGGCGGCGTCGCGGTCGGCGAGCAGGGGAGCGATGGCATCGTCGAGGGTCTGCTCGGCGGCCGGCGGCAGCACCACGATCTGCTGTACGAGCACACAGCCCGCGACCGACGGCGGCCAGCTGGTGGTGGCGAGGAACTCGTCGAGCGCCATGGCGTCGGCCTCGCCCGCGATGTCCTCGGGGAAGGGTTCCTGCGCAATGGGAGTCAGGGCGTCCTGCTCGTCCAGCTGATCCAGCAGTCCGGGTTCGGCGGCGGCCAGATCCGCGGTCGGTACCAGGGCGAACATCTGCGGAGGGCGGTCCCAGCCCTCGCCGTCGACATATTCCGCGACTTCCCGGATACACCGGTACAGGGCCGAGGCCGCCCACTGCTCAGGATTCACCCGGCAATCCTCGCATCCCGCTCGTGTCCGGCGTACGCGGCAGGTGTTGGGCCGCGCGGCGGGCGTTTTACGTAGAGTGGGGCGCGAACGGTCCCCTGGGACCAACTCGCATCATCGGACTGCGACGCTGCGTGCCGGTATCCCGGCCGGGGCGTCGCCGGACCTGGGAGAGTGGCATCGTGGGCATGCGCCCCCCGACCGGCTTACCTTCGCTGTCGCGACGCAGCCGCATTCTGCTCGTCACTGCGCTGGTGCTGGCCGCCCTGTTACTGGTCGGGCCCCGGCTCACCGACGCCTACACCAACTGGTTGTGGTTCGGGGAGGTGGGATTCCGCAACGTCTACACCACCGTGCTGTTCACCCGGATCCTGTTGTTCCTGGTGGTCGCGGTGGTCGTGGCCGTCATCATCTGGCTGGCGCTACTGCTGGCGTACCGGTCGCGTCCGGTCTTCGTGCCGGCGAACGGACCCGCCGATCCGATCGCCCGCTACCGGACCACGGTGATGAGCCGGCTGCGTCTGTTCGGTATCGGCATCCCGGTGCTCATCGGCGTGCTGTCGGGTCTGGTGGCGCAGTCGAGCTGGGTGACGGTGCAGCTGTTCCTGCACGGCAGCTCCTTCGGGGTCAAGGATCCGCAGTTCCATCTGGACGTCGGCTTCTACGCCTTCGATCTGCCGTTCTATCGGATGGTGCTGAACTGGCTGTTCGTCTCCGTGGTGATCGCCTTCTTCGCGAACCTGGTGGCGCACTACGTCTTCGGCGGGCTGCGGCTGTCCGGCCGTGAGGGCACGCTGAGCACCTCGGCGCGCGTGCAGCTGGCCATCCTGGCCGGACTCTTCGTGCTGCTCAAGGCGGTCGCGTACTGGCTGGACCGCTACGCGCTGCTGTCGAGCACCCGCAAGGAGCCGACCTTCACCGGTGGCTCCTACACCGATATCAACGCGGTGCTGCCGGCCAAGCTGATCCTGCTGTCCATCGCGGTCATCTGCGCCATCGCCTTCTTCGCCGGAGTCGTGCTGCGCGACCTGCGGATTCCGGCCATGGCGGCGGCGCTGCTGGTGCTGTCCTCGGTGCTGGTGGGCGCGGTGTGGCCGCTGCTGGTGGAGCAGTTCTCGGTGCGCCCGAACGCGGCCACCAAGGAACAGGCCTACATCGAGCGCAATATCGAGGCCACCCGCGAGGCCTACGGGCTCACCTCCGACAAGGTCGAGTACGTCAACTACAAGGGTGAGGCGACCAAGGACCCGGTCGCGGTGCCCGCCGACCAGCAGACCATCAAGAACATCCGGCTGCTGGACCCGAACCTGCTGACCCAGACCTTCATTCAGCGCAACCTGCAGCTGCAGAACTTCTACGGCTTCCCGGACCCGCTGGACATCGACCGCTACACCATCAATGGTGAGATGGGCGATTACATCGTCGCCGCGCGCGAGCTGCAGCCGCAGAACCTGTCCGGTAACCAGACCGACTGGATCAACAAGCACACCGTGTACACGCACGGCAACGGCTTCGTGGCCTCGCCCGCCAACAAGGTGAACGCGGCCCCGCCCAAGGAATCCCAGCAGGCCGGGCAGTCCGCGGGCAGCGATTCCGGTGGCGGCTACGGCTATCCGGTGTTCAATGTCGGCGACCTGTCCACGGTCAGCGACCTGTTCACCGACAAGGCCAAGGAGGCCATCCCGGTCGATCAGCCGCGCATCTACTACGGCGAGCTGATCTCCAAGTCGGATGCCGACTACGCGATCGTGGGCAGCAACAACCAGCCCAAGCGCGAATACGACACCCCCACCGACCAGTTCACCTACGACGGCGCGGGCGGCGTGCCGCTCGGCAACTGGTTCAACCGGCTGGCCTTCGCGGCCAAGTACGCCGAGCGCAACATCCTGTTCTCGGGCGCCATCGGACCGGATTCGAAGATCATCTTCAATCGCAATCCGCGCGACCGCGTCACCCAGGTGGCGCCGTGGCTGACCGCCGACGGGGATGTGTACCCGGCCGTGGTGAAGGGCCGCATCGTCTGGATCGTGGACGCCTACACCACCCTCGACAACTTCCCGTACGCGCAGAAGACCTCGCTGGACGGCGTCGTCGAGGACTCCATCGACCAGACCACGGGGCGTCTACTACCCCGCAAGGAGGTCTCCTACATCCGGAACTCGGTGAAGGCCACCGTCGATGCGTACGACGGCACCGTCAGCCTGTACGAGGTGGACAAGACCGATCCGGTGCTGAAGGCGTGGATGGGTGTGTTCCCGAACGCGGTGAAGCCGGAGAGCGCCATCTCCGACGAGCTGCGCGCGCACTTCCGCTACCCGGAGGACCTGTTCAAGGTGCAGCGCGAGATGCTGGCGAAGTACCACGTGGACGATCCGCGAGAGTTCTTCACCAACAACGCCTTCTGGTCGGTGCCCAATGATCCGACCCAGGAGGGCGCGGCCAGCGGGGCGCATCAACCGCCGTACTACGTCCTGCTCGGTGATACGAAGACCGGTAAGTCGCAGTTCAACCTGACCAGCGTGATGGTGGGTTACAAGCGGAACTTCCTGTCCGCCTACATCCAGGCGCATTCGGATCCCGACAATTACGGCAAGATCACCGTTTTGAAGCTGCCCGCGGATTCACAGACGCCGGGCCCGGGCCAGACGCAGACGTCCATGACGACGGCCGATCAAGTGTCCCGAGACCGGAACCTGCTGACCGGTGGCAATGTCAACAAGATCAAATACGGCAATCTGCTGACCCTGCCGGTCGGTGACGGCGGCATCCTGTACGTCGAACCCTGGTACCTGGAACGCAATACCGGCGGGCCCAACGCGCCGTCCTTCCCGCAGCTGGTGAAGGTGCTGGCCAGCTACCGCGACAAGGTCGGCTACGGATCGACGGTCAAGGAAGCGCTCGACCAGGTGCTGCCCGGAACCGGCAGCGCCGCAACCGATCAGCCGGGACAGGCGGCCACCCCGCCGGCCCAGGGCGCGACGCCGCCGACCACACCGGCGACACCCCCGGTCACCGGGTCCGCCGGTAGGGATGCGGCGGTCAAGCAACTCGACGACGCCTTGAAGGCGGTTCAGGACGCGCAGAAGTCCGGCGACCTGGGCCAACTGGGCAAGGCGCTGGAGCAATTGCAGACCGCCGTGAACAACTACGAGAAGACGGGTGGGTAACTGACCCGTCAGCGCGAGGCGCTGTCACCTGTGGGTGACAGCGCCTTTCGCATTCCTGGGCTCGATGACTCGCGGTGCGGTCGCGGACCGCGGGGTTGTCCGCGCGCGCCTCGGCGACCTTGCGGGCGGGGGTGTATCGCGCATCCTTCCGGCTCGGGTTGCGTGCCGAGGCAGCGGTGTGGCTGGGGCGCTTCAGATTTCAGTGACCCGGCCGAGAGGTAAGCGCAGTGGGAGGCGCGGTCGACTTGACCGTGTAGAGGACCGGGGTGGTCTCGAGCGCGTGGATGGCGTCGAAGGATCCCAGACGGCGAGTCAGATAGCGGTGCAGTGCGGCCGGGTCGGGGCAGAGGGCCTCGGCGATCAGGTTGGTGCGGCCGGTCGTGGCGGCGACGAACGCCAATTCCTCGTGCTGGGAGAGGGATTCGGCGACCGCATCGAGCTGACCCGGAGCGACGGTCGCCCACAGCAGGGCACGGGTGGTGACGCCGAAGACGCGATCGTCGATGTCGACATCCAGATAGAGCGCGCCGGCAGCACGCAGGTCGGCGATGCGCCGCGCCACCGTGGACTGTGACCAGCCGGTGGCGGCAGCCAGGTCCGCCAAGGTCGCGCGGCCGTCGGCACGCAATGCGGAGAACAGTGGCGCGTCGGTGGGGGCGACCGGCTTGTGAACGCCGGCCCGGGAACTCGGCTGCCGGCCGGCGCCGGACGAGTCTGAGCCGTGCATCTCGGCGCGCCCGGTTGATCCGTGCGTCTCGGTCGTCGCAATCGGGTGGCCGTTGTCGGCGGAAGAGATCGCTGCGGCCGGGGCAGACGGCGAATCAGGGCTGAAAATGTTGTGTGGCAGTAGTTTCCGACGTTGTTCGGCGTCCAGCGTGGTGAGTCGACCGGGCCAGGCGGTCGGGCCGCCGAGGTAGGTGTGCAGTACGTAGTGCGCGGAAATTCCGGTGATCGCCGAGGTTCGGGGAAGGTCGTCGAGCAGCAGCGCGGGTGCGTCGGGACCGGGGCCGTCGACAATGAGGAAGATTTCGGTGCCGCCGGAGGTGAGCATCACCCAGCTGGTGTCGCCGCGTTTCGCCAAGACGTGCGCCAATTTTCGCGCGGCCGTCGGGGTGCAGGTGAGCCGGACCAGCCACTGGGTGGTGCTGGTGCGCCCCGGGTCCGGCAGCCCGACCACCCGCAGCCCGAACTCCGCCCGCAGGCGGCGGTAGCGGCGGGCGACGGTCTGGGTCGAGACACCGAGCACTTCGCCGATGCGGTTGAAGGGCGCGCGTCCATCGATGTGCAGGGCGTGGACAACGCCGCGATCCACCTCGTCCAGCATGGAAGAAATCCTCGCAGATCCAGGCTGATACGGAAAATATCCGCAATCTGATGGCACTGGATAGCCGCTGTTCCGCGCCTTTCGCAGGATGAAGGAGCGGGACACACCCGCCCCTACCGACGAACGGAGTACCCATGTTTCTCGTGACCGGAGCCACCGGCACCGTCGGCCGCGCGGTGGTCGATCGGCTGCTGGCCGACGGTCTGCCGGTGCGGGCCGTCACCCGCCGCCCCGAGGCTGCCGGCCTGCCCGCCGGTGTGGAGGTCGTGCGCGCCGATCTCGGCGACGCGGACAGCCTGCCCGCCGCGCTGACCGGTGTCCGCGGCGTCTTCCTGTCGAGCGCGGGCCCCGAGATCCCCACACACGATGCGAATCTCGCCCGGGCTGCGGTGGCTGCGGGGGCTGAGCACATCGTCAAGCTGTCCTCGGGGCGAGCCGGTGACGCGGCCGCGACCGACCCGATCCCCGCCTGGCATCGCGCCGGCGAGGACGCGGTGCGCGCGAGCGGGGTCGAGTGGACCATCGTGCGCCCCATGGGATTCATGTCCAACGTGCTGCACTGGGCGCCCTCGATCCGCGAATCCGACACCGTCCGTGCGCCTTTCGGCCAGGGCCGCATCGCGGTGGTGGATCCGCGCGATATCGCCGCCGTCGCTGTCGCGGCGCTCGCCGACCCGGCGCGCCATGCCGGTCAGGTCTACACGGTCACCGGTCCGCAGGCGCTCTCCCCGGGCGAGCAGACCGAGACCCTCGCCGAAATCCTCGGCCGCCCACTGCGATTCGAAGAGATCTCGGCCGACCGGGCGCGGGCGGATCTGCTGCGCTTCGGGGTGGAGCCGGAGCTGGCCACGGCCATCATGGCCCTGCGCGCCACGGCACTGGAGTCCTTCACCTCGGTGGTGCATCCGACGGTCGCGGAGGTCACGGGCCGGTCACCGCGAACCTTTCAGGAATGGGCTCTCGATAATCGTGCGGAATTTACTGGCGCACAATAAGAATTGTTGCCTCCGAATAGCGAAAGGTGCTGCGTCGCCATTGACGCAGCACCTTTCCATTTCTTCCGGTATGGGAAGGAGATTCGGGTTATTTGCCCCAGGATTCGATGAGGGCGGCGTTGGACTGGAGGACCTGGTTGTACTGGTCCTGCACGCCGAACTGCTGGGCGAGGCCGCCGGCAACGCTCTTGGCCTGGTCGATGACGGCCTGGCGATCGGTCGGGAGGGCGGGGACGGGAGCCGGGGCTGCGGGCTCCGGGGCGGCCTGGGGCTCGGGTTCGGTGACGCCCGCGCGCAGGTACTGGCCGCACACCGGCCAGGCGCCGGCACCCTGGGTGGACAGCACGTTCTCGGCCACGCGGATCTGCTCGGTCTTGCTGGCGCTGGAAGCGAGGCCGGCGCCGCCGTTGGCGGCCCAGGTGCTCTGCGAGAACTGCAGACCGCCGTAGTAGCCGTTGCCGGTGTTGATACCCCAGTTGCCGCCGCTCTCGCACTGGGCGACGCCGTCCCAGTCGTGGGTCGGGGCGGCGGAGGCGGTTGCGGTGAAGCCGAACGGGACGGCAACAAGTGCGCCGGTGACGGCGGCGAAGCCGAGGACGCGAGTGTTGATCTTCCGGTTCTGTTTCATGGTGTTTTCCCTCCCTGTGCCGACCGGCCCGGCGCAAATGCTCCGCCGTGTCCCTGTCCCCAGGAGTCGGGGTGCCCGACCGCGGGACAGGGTTTCCGGAGTGCAGCGGTTCGGGTCGGAGCCCATCTCAGGTTTGATCCGGGCCGCAACTGACGATAACGAGTAAATCTCGACAGATCACGTCTTGATAACTTCAGAATTGCATGAAGCGAATGACCCGAAAAACGGTGTTGATGCAGGTTGGCTATGCTGCAAATGCCAATCCCGAGCGGTCTGTTATCTGGTCGTGATGTGATTCAACTCACCAGGAATTTGTGACTCCGGTCACGTTTCATGCCCAAATGAACGACCAAACATGCGCGCGAGACTCTCAAATGGAAGATTTTCACCCTGATTACTCCGCTTTGAGGGCAACCGTCCGGTCTGATTCGGTCCGCCGCCCTCGCTCACCCGGCTGTCTTCCGCCTCAGAACCTGGCTTGACCAGCCGATTTGGTGCATCTCCTAGCCCGTGTGTAATGTTGTGTTCACCGACGCGGGGTGGAGCAGCTCGGTAGCTCGCTGGGCTCATAACCCAGAGGTCGCAGGTTCAAATCCTGTCCCCGCTACTAAGCGAAAGGGCCCGGAACCATCAGGTTCCGGGCCCTTTCGCATATTCGAGTCTCTCCGTTCATGCCGGCGAGCAGTCAACCTGGTGTGTCGCCTTAGGAGGCCAGGCCGGGGTTCACCACCGGGGTATCAGGGGCGGGCGGGGAGTCGCGCGGAATTTGTGTCAGCCGACCTTGTCGAGGAAGGCCAGGCTGGCGGCGTTGATCTCGTCCGGGCGCTCCTGCTGGATCCAGTGGCCGCAACCCGGCATGACGAGAGGCTCGAGCAGGTTCGGGATGAGTGTGCGCATGACCGACAGGTCGCTGAAGCGGACAGCGGTGTCGAGCGCGCCTCCGGCGAAGAGGATCGGCTGGGGGAGGACGGTGGTGCCGAGGGTGGGGCGTCGGTGCCAGTCGCGGTCGGCGTTGCGGGAGCGGTTGAGGCCGCCGGTGAATCCGGTTCGCCGGTACTCGGTTATGTAGTAGGAGAGATCCGCGTCGGTGAGCCAGGGGAGTGGGGCGGGTGGTTCCGGGATCTCGTTGAGCAGCGCCGCGTTTCGGGGGAGGGTCGTCAACAGGCGCACACCCAGCTCACCCGCGTCGCCGGAGAGGCCGTACAGCATCAGGCGCATGGTTCGCGCGACATCGGCGCCGCAGCCCAAGCGGTTCGCATGCCCCAGTCGTGGCCGACCAGGATCGCGGTCGGCGCACCGAGCACATCCAGCAGGCCCACGACATCGTCCACGTACGCGGTCATGCTGTAGTCCGCTACATCATTCGTGAACCTCTCGAATTCCTCAGCAAGCACACAGACATTTCGGGAGCGGAGCTTGGGTTTCGGCCGTTGAATGGGGTAGTGCTGCAGGACAGCACCCCGTGAGACGGAGTCCCAGGAGGTCCGGTCGTGCACACCGAAGCCATCGAGGTGGGAGATGTCGCCGCTGTCGACGCCGATGCGCAGGCGCGGCTCGGCCTGGTGGCCGGGGCGGGGGTGAGTCGGCTGGGGCGGCGCACGATCAATGCGGACGCGTTCGCCACGTTCACCGATGCCCGGCTCGGGCGAAGCGCTTTCGTGGTGGCCGACGGGGTGGGGGATCATCTGGCGGCGGCCCGGGCGGCGCGGCTGGTGGCGCAGACCGCGGCGCGGGCGGCGGTCGGGGACGGCGCGCAGGCCGGAATCCTGGCGGCGCAGCGGGAATTGCTGCGTGAGCTACCCGAGTCGAGCGCCGACAGCGTGCTGGTGGTCGCGGTGCTGCCGAGCAGTGGTCAGCTGGACGGCCCCTGCGATATCGCCTGGGTGGGTGACTGCCGGGCCTACCGGTGGAACGGCCGCGTGCTGCACCGCACGACCACCGATCACACCGTCGCCGAGTACTTCCGGGCGCGCGGGCACGACCCGCTGCCGGGTATGCGGCATCTGGTCACGACCTCGGTGCGGACCGTGCAGCCGGGCGACATCGGGCGCGCGGCCACCGGATCGAGCGCGGGCAGGCTGCTGCTGTGCACCGATGGGGTGGGTAAAAAGCTCAACATGCCGATCATCAAGTCGATTCTGTCCCACGGGACTTCGGCGGGTCAGGCGGCGGAGGCGCTGGTGGGGACGGCCCTCGGTCGCGGCGGCACCGACAACACCACCGCACTGGTGGTGGACGCGAGCCGCTGAGCCGGGCGGGTATTTCCTCGAATTCACACATTCTGGACGGGTGACCAGGTAGCTTGGGCCCGACTTTGGCAGTGCGCAGTATCGGGGTTCGCCGTGGCAGACAGATCGACATCCATCCGCAGTCGCCTCGGCGGTCTGCTCCGGCGCAAACCGTGGGGATCCACATTCGCACGCGCCTCGATCGTGCTGCTCCTGGTGGTGCCGACACTGGTCTCGGCGGTCTACATGTGGATCATGTGGGATCCGGAGCTGTACCTGAAGCAGATTCCGGTCGCCGTCGCCAGCGACGATGCCGGCGGCATCACCGACGGCAAGGCCCAGAACATGGGCACCGAGATTCTCGACAATCTGGTGTCCAGCGGTGAACTCCAGTTCCACCGGGTCAGCAGCGCGGAAGCGGTACGCGGGCTGCGGGAGAGCCGGTACGCCTTCTCGGTCGTCATTCCCGCCGACTTCACCCGGAACGTGCTGAGCGTGACCGATCCCGCGCCGCAGCATGCCCGGATCATGGTCTGGTACAACGACTTCAACGGCACGCTGGGACCGGCCGTGGCCAATAGCGTTGTCACCGAGGCGCAGAACCAGATCGCGGCCACCATCGGGCGCGGTTACGCCGGTCAGATTCTGGTCGGCGTGAACAGTCTCGGCTCCGGCCTCGGCGACGCCGCCGAGGGCGCGACCCAGTTGGCCCAGGGCACCACGCAGCTCGCCGACGGCTCCGACCAGCTGACCGCCGGACTCGATCAGGCCGCCACCGGCGCGGCGCAACTGGCGACCGGTACGGGCCAGCTCCATACCGGCGCGGTCCAGCTCGCCGACGGCGCGAGCCAATTGGTCACCGGCACCGATCAACTCGGCTCCGGAGCACGGCAGATCCGTGACGGCGTGGACCAGGTCGTCACGCCGCTGCTGGATGCCCTCCAACCTGCCGGACGGTTCGCGGCGCAGCTCGATCCGCTGCTCGACCAGTTGAGCAGGAACCCGGACCCCGGGGTGGCCGACGCGGTCACTCAGCTGAAGAGCCTCATCGGCCAGGTCCGGCCGGACGACCCCGATTCCCTCGTCGGCCAGCTGGCCCAGTTGCGCGACGGCACAAAGGAATTGGCCCGGCAGCTCACCGATCCCAAGGCCGACTACCGCTCCGGCGTGCTGGCCCTCGCCGACGGCAGCGCCCAATTGCGTGACGGCACAGCACAACTCGGCAGCGGCGCGAACGATCTGTCCACGGGCCTGGACCAGCTGGTCGCCGGCGGCCGCGACCTCCGGGCGGGCGTCACCCAATTGGGCGACGGCGCAACCCAGCTCGACAACGGCCTGCGCGACGGTGCGGCCGCCGCACCCCACATCGCCGACCCCAACGCCTCGGCCGACGTCATGGCCCAGCCCGTCACCATGGACATCCGCAATCAGGAACCCAGCCAGCTCGTCCGCGACGGCGACCGTAGCCACAAGGAGATCGCCCGCGGTGCAGGCCCCGTGCTCGTCGTGATGGGCTCCTTCCTCGCGGCCATCGTCCTGTGGATGCTGGTGCGCCCCTTGCGCGGAGCCGCCCGCAGCCGCTCACCCTGGCGGCGCGCCGCGGGCCCCGTCCTGCGCGGCACCGCGGTCGGCGCGGCGTGCGTCATCGCCCTGTCCGCCCTCGCCGCCGGTTACGGCAGCTGGCTCGGCTGGTCCCCGCAACAGTGGCCCGCCATGGTCGCCGTCATCGCCCTGGTCGGCCTGGTGGCAGCGGTGACGGCGCAACTGTTCGTCGTGCTCTTCGGCCGCGTCGCCGGTTCCATCGCGGCCTTCTCCTTCTATATGTTCCAAATCTTCGCCTTCGGCGGCGTCTTCCCCGCCGGCACCACCCCACTCCTGTTCCGCCCCTTCAAAGACATCGCCCCCATGACCTTCGCCCGCCGAGCCATCATCCGCACCGACATCGCCCTCTACGACCGGATGTTCTGGATCTCCATCACGGCCCTGCTCCTCATCCTCGCCGCCGCCCTGGCGATCATGATCGCCGCCCGCTACCTCGCCGCCTCCGTACCCGATCCGGCCCCCGCCGACCGCACCCCCGAACCCCTGCACCCGATTCCCTCCCGACCCTGAAAAACGGCTCTGACCAGTCGATTAGGTTCCCTTCCCTACTCGTGTGTAATGTTGTATTCACCGACGCGGGGTGGAGCAGCTCGGTAGCTCGCTGGGCTCATAACCCAGAGGTCGCAGGTTCAAATCCTGTCCCCGCTACTAGGGGAAACGGCCCGGAACCAGTAGGTTCCGGGCCGTTTTCGCGTTGATTTGGCATCACGTTCTCCAGCGTCCGGTGGTCGTCTTCGGCGTGTCCTGACCATTTGAAGTCGGATCCGTGGCCGTCGACGGTTTGCCCGGGCTGGTGTGCTGCCAGGCCCGTACCACGCCCGGCCAGGCCAGCATCCACACTGCCGCCATCGCCGCGACATTACCCAGCATCGACCACGAGTAGCGGTCGGCACTTGCGCACGGTCGATCCGTGCGATTCGGTCAGTTCGTAGGATGGGTAAAGCTCCTCCGGGAGGAACGTCTAGCCGGAGGTGGCATGCTGCGGGGCGCGAAACGCCCGCTCGTCGGGCGGTATCGGGAGCTGGAGGCGCTGGACCGCCTGCTTCGCGAGGTGCGCGACGGGCGCAGCGGGGTTCTGGTGCTGCGGGGTGAGGCCGGGGTCGGCAAATCGGCGCTTCTCGATCAGCTGGCCGAACAGGTGACGGGCATGCGGATCGTGCGCACGGTCGGCGTCGAAGCGGAGTCCGATTTCGCGTATTCAGCGCTGCAACGACTCTGCGCCCCCCTGCTCTCACAGCTCGACCGACTGCCGCAGGTGCAGCAGGACGCGCTGCGGGTCGCGTTCGGCCTGTGCGCGGGACATCCCCCCGAGATGCTGCTGGTCGGGATGGCGGTTCTGGGTTTGTTCGCCGAGACAGCGGCCGAGACTCCGCTGTTGTGCCTGATCGACGACGCGCAATGGCTGGACCTGATGTCGCAGCGGATCCTGGCGTTCGTCGGGCGGCGGCTGGAGGCCGAGTCGGTGGCCATGGTCTTCGCCGAGCGCGCCACCGATGGGAGGTGTGCGGAAGAGCTTTCCGGTCTGCCGGACCTTCCTGTGCACGGGCTCGCCGACGCGGACGCCCGGGCGCTCCTCGACAGTGTGTTGCCGGGGCCGGTCGACGCCCGCGTGCGGGACCGGATCGTGGCGGAGACCGGTGGGAATCCGCTTGCTCTACTGGAGCTCCCTCGCAGTCTGTCGTCGACCGAGTTGGCCTTCGGCTTCGGCGGTCCCGGCGGCGCGCCGATGGAGACCCGGCTCGAAGACACCTTCCGTCGACGCATCGATTCGCTGCCGGACGACACCCGCATCCTGTTGCTGGTCGCGGCAGTCGAGCCCGTCGGGGACGGCCCGCTGCTCGGGCGTGCCCTCCGCGTACTCGGCATAGGGCTCGAAGCCGCCGCACCGGCCGAGGCCGCAAACCTGATCACCCTGGGAACTGCGGTGCGGTTCCGGCATCCATTGGTGCGCTCGGCGCTCTGGCGCGGTGCCGATGCCGCCGCCCTGCGTGCGGCGCACCGGGCGCTCGCCGAGGCCACCGACGCCGAGCGCGACCCTGACCGGCGGGCCTGGCATCGGGCCCACGCCGCGGCGGGGCCGGACGAGCAGATCGCCGCCGCGCTGGAACGCTCGGCTGATCGAGCCCTGGCGCGCGGTGGCCGAGCAGCGGCGGCGTCCTTTCTCGAACGGGCCGGCGCGCTCACTCCCGACTGGGAGGAGCGGGCGCGGCGGGTGCTGGCGGCGGCCGGGACGTACCTCGCGGCGGGCGCGCCGACCCGGGTACCCGACTTGCTCGCCGCCGCCGAGCTGGGGCCGCTGAACCGTCGGCAGCAAGCGGAGGTCACCCGGCTGCGAGCCATGGCGTCGTACCTGGCCAAGCCAGGGTTCGGTGCGGTCGAGCCGCTGCTCGCGGCCACGAACCAGCTCCGGGATCTAGACCCCGTAGCCGCTCGCGCGACCTGCCTGTCGGCGCTCGGTGCGGCCATGTGGGCGGGCCGAATCGAACCCGACGGGCTGCGGCGGACCGCCGAGACGGCCCACGGCCTGCCGCCCGGCGACGACATGGCGGGAGTCTTCCTGCGCGCGTTCGTCACTCTGTTCGTCGATGGTCCCGGCGCGGCGGTTCCCTTCCTGCAGAAGGCACTTGGTGACTACGTCACCGACGGCGACCCGGGGGTGCTGTGGCTGGCGGTGGCCGCCGCGGTGGAGTTGGGCGACCTCCACACCTGCCTGAGCATCACGGAGCGCGTGGCCGCTACCGCGCGGGCCACCGGCACGTTGTCGCTCATCCCGACCGCATTGACCTACCGCACGATCGCCCTGATCCACGCCGGGCGATTCGCCGAGACGCGGGATCTGCTCACCGAGATCGCCGCCGCCGAGGAATCCATGCGCCTGAACCCGTCCACGATTGCCCCGGCCATGCTCGCCGCCTACCGAGGAAACGAACGACAGGCGTTGGCCGCCATCGAGATCCTGGCGCGTGACGGTGAACAGCGCGGCCTGGGCCGACTGCTGGGCGTCGCGGGCTGCGCGCGGGCGGTGCTCCACAACGGTCTCGGAAACTATTCGGGCGCACTGGAAGCCGCTCGTTCTGCCCTGGAGTATCGGGACTTCGCCCTGCACCACTGGGCGGTGTGCGAACTCGTCGAGGCGGCGGCTCGCACTGGAGAGCAGACCCTCGCGGCCGAGGCACGCGAGCGACTGGCCGACTGGGCTCGGACGGGCACACCCTGGGCCCATGGCGCGCACGCCTTGGCCGAAGCGCTCACCGAGGCAGCCGGATCGGCTGGGCAGACCGAGGACCGCTACCGCGAGGCCATCGACCACTTCGGCCAGGGCGGGCTCGGTGTGCTCGAGGCCCGAGCCCGGCTGCTTCTGGGAGAATGGCTGCGCCGCCGGAACCGGCGGGCACACGCCCGCGTCGAGCTGCGCGCCGCATATGACGGGTTCGTGAAAATGGACATGGGGGCCTATGCGGAACGAGCCCGGCGAGAGCTGTTCGCCACCGGTGAGACGGTCCGCAAGCGGACCGTCGGAACGCCGCTGCTGACTCCTCAGGAGGCGCAGATCGCCCGGCTCGCGGCCGCAGGACGCCCGAACGCCGAGATCGGCGCCGAGTTGTTCCTCAGTCCTCGGACAGTCGAATGGCATTTGCGCAAGGTCTTCACCAAGCTGGGGGTCTCCTCCCGTCGCGAGCTCGACGGTGCCCTTCCCGATCGATGACACCGACGACCAGGGATCTTCGGAGCAGGACTAGAAAAGAACCGTATGCAGCTCTCGGCGCGAGCCGATGCCGAGCTTGGCGAACACCTTGCGCAGGTGCCACTCGATCGTCCTGCCACTGAGGAAGAGCTCTGCCCCGATCTCCGCGTTCGAACGCCCATCCCGCGCGCGCTCGGCAATCCGGCGTTCCTGCTCGGTCAACTCACCCGTCGACGGAGCGGACTTTTGCGGTACCGAAACGCCGCACGCGGCGAGTTCGAGGCGCGCACGTTCAGCGAATGCTTCGGTGCCGATCTGAACCAACATCGAGTGCGCCGTGCTCAATTGTCCACGGGCTTCCACCAATCGGTCCTGTCCGCGCAGCCATTCGCCGTAGAGCAAATGCGCCCGGGCCAGCGCGACAGCGCCCCGGCTGCGGCCGAGCCGGTCGATCGCCTCACGGTAGAGCTCGTCGGCCGTGGAACCTTCGCTCAGCAGGGCACGTGAGCACACCTCGACGCCCAGCCCCCACTCGGTCGCGCTGGGCGCGGTGGTTCGGACGAGTCGATCCATAGCCTGCTCGGCCGATGCCCGATCACCGCAGCGGATCGCCGCCTCGACCAGCTCACTCGAGGCCCAGGCCGCGAACGCGGTCTCCCCGGGGTGCGCGGCCGCCAGCGCGGCGGCGTTCCTGGCCTCGGCAAAACGGCCGAAACCGTTGTGCAGGACAGCCTTCGTGTAATTGATCAGGGTGAATCCGAGGCCCTCACCTCGTTCGGCCGCGGTAACCGCGGCAGCCTCGATCAGATCGCGGGCGGATGGGTGGCCGCGCCAGGCGGCCACCGCCGCGATGTCGTAGGCCGGACGGGCGATTCCGGTCGCCTCAGCGACGATCCTGGACTCCGCGAGCAGGTCGGCCGCCGCCTGAAACTCGCCGGCATGCAGATGTGCTGCGATCCGCTGCGTCATCACAACCGGCAACATCGTCAGCGCGCCTGTCTCCCGGGTGTGCTGGACGTTCCGCTCGGTGATGGCCTCCCAGGCCGCGTCATCCCAGATCTCGTACGAGCCGTGCGCGGCGATGATGAGCCAGCGCGTCGCCTTTTCGCCCGGTAGGTCATCGCGGCGAAATGCGTCCAGAGCCTGCCGTACCAGCGGGGTCCCCTTGGCATGGCCTTCGGTGAACAGCACGGCGTACGCGTCGAGCAGAAGGTCTTGTGCATCCGACGGTCCGGACGGCCGAGGCGCGGTTGCCGCTGCGGCGGCCACGTGCGCCACTGTCACGTTGTCGGCGTACCGCCCGGCCAACAGTGCGTAGCTGAAGGTCTCCAGGTAAGTCTCGCGGGATAGGACCGGGTCGAGCCGTTCGAAGCGCTGTGCCGTTTCCAGCAGCAGTGCCGGGGCACGGGTGGAGTCTCCGGCGGCGAATGCCAGATACCCCCGCAATTGACCGATAAGGGCTGAGCGCAGTTCGTCATGCGGGCCGGACTCCGCCTTGTCGAGCAGGATTCGGGCCTCCTGCGGGGCACCGGCCTGGTACTTGTCCCTGGCCGCGGCGAGTTCACGCTGCGCACGGAGTGCCGGGTCCGCCGTCAATGCGGCCGCGTGCTCGCGAAACGCCGCCGCGGCGGCCAATCCGCCGCGGGCCTGTGCACGGTCCGCCGAGGCCTCCAACTCCGCGGCCACCGTCTCGTCGGGGTTCTCGGCAGCATGGGCGAGATGCCATGCCCGGCGGTCCGGATCGGCCTCCCGTGACGTCGCCTCGGCGAGGGCCCGGTGGATCCGGCGCCTGGCATCCGCGGCGGCGACGTGATAAACGGCGGAGCGCACCAGCGGATGGCGAAACGTGATCCGGACTCCGACAGTGAGCAGCTCTGCTTCTTCGGCGGCGTCCCCCGCCCGGGGGCTCAGCCCGAGGACTGCCGCCGCTCGCCAAATCAGCACCGGATCGCCCGTCGAGTCGGCAGCCGCGAGCAGGAGCAGCTCCCGAGAGTCGGCGGGCAGCTCGGCGATCCGATTCTGGAAGCTCTCTTCGATCCGTCCCGACAGCGCGGAAGCGGCGAACAGGCCGAAACCGCCTGCGAGTCGGTCGGGCGAGGCGAGCGCGAGCTCGCGCAGTGCCAGTGGATTACCCCGGGCCTCGGCGAGGATCGCGGTGCGAGCGCCGCCGTCGAGCGGCCAGCGCAGCGCCGAATTCAACAGTTGCAGAGCGGCATCCGCGCCGAGGCCCCGGACCGTCAGTTCGGTCAAGCCGCGCATGCTCGGAATCGGCTCTCGGCTTGCGATCAGCATGAGGGTCGACTCGGCCCGCAGCCGACGTGCCACGAAGGCGACCACTTGTGCCGATGCGTCGTCGAGCCAATGCGCGTCGTCGACTACGCACAGCAGCGGCTGTTCCCGTGCCGACTCGGCGAGCAGGTTGAGCACGCCGAGCCCGACGAGGAACGGGGTAGGTGTCTCGCCGGCTCGCAAGCCGAAAGTGGTTGCCAGCGCCTCGGACTGGGGCGCCGGCAGCTGATCGACTCCGTCCAAGAGCGGCAGGCATAGCTGATGCAAGGCGGCGTAGGGCAGTTCCATTTCGGACTCGACGCCGGCGACTCGCAAGATTCGGACCTCCGCGCCGGTTTGCCGGGCGTAGTCGAGCAACGCGGTCTTCCCGACGCCTGCCTCACCCAGCATGACGAGCGCGTCGCTACGTCCATCCCGCGCCGCCTTCAGTAGGGCGTCCAGTCTCGCGCACTCGGTGCTTCGTCCAAACAACATCGTGATCTCTCTGCGGTGGATACGCGCGTCTGCCCCAGCTCCTGCCCTTCCAGGGTTTCACCTCGGATTCGAGCCGCTGACCCTGGGGGACCAAACGGTCTGTTTCCCCTACTCATTCGAGAGATCAGCGACGCCGACGCCGACGTGGTCCGCAAGCCGAGTCGAGCCTTCGCCCCGGCATCAATCGGTTCTGCCGAGTCGTCTCCTTGAGTCATTTGACGGTTTCCGCCGGGCTTCCAGTCGGTGATCCTCGAGGGAAACCTCTGTGCCGGCGGCAGATCGCCGGGCGTAACCGGAAGGCCAGTTCGTGAAACAAACCCATGTAGTCCTCATCCACGGTGCGTGGTTCCACAGGTCGTCCTTGCAAGGCTGGGCGCAGCGGTTCACCTCATACGGGTTCGCGGTGCGCATCCCGGCCTGGCCGTTGGAGGACCTTGGGCTCGCAGCGCTCACCACCCATTACGAGAAGATCGTTCGCTCATACGACAACCCGCCGGTTCTCATCGGGCACTCGGCCGGCGGACTCATCGCACAGCAACTCCTCGGCGCGGGTCTCGGCCGTGCGGCGATTGCCGTCGCCCCGTTGCCGGGCGATGGCATACCGCTGAGCAATGCCTCGTGTCAGCCCGGCGGGTGGCGTCTGGATTCCGGACGGCTGCCTCTGACGCTCTTCCGGCACATCGTCGCCAATGCGGTCGGTGAGGCGGAGGCCGTGCAGCTTTTCGAACGGTACGCGGTTCCGGCCCCACGCAGGCTGCTGGCGGACCTCGGGCTCGATTGCCTCGCCATCGGGTCGGCCGACACCGTCGTGAACATGGCCAACCCTGCACGGGGTCCGCTGCTGCTGATCTCCGGGCAGGAGGATCGGATGGTCTCGGATGCCGTCACCCGTTCGGTGTACAAGTTGTACGGCGACTCACCCGCGGTGACCGATCTCAAGCAGTTCGCCGATCGGGGCCACTCGCTCGTATTCGACAGTGGGTGGCGCTCGGTCGCCGATCACGTCCTGACCTGGCTGGCCGCCAACGGCATAGCGGCCATGACGGCAGAAGACTGACCGGTCGGATCAGCCTGCTGCCGTCCGGCTCAACGCATCTCGAAGCGCGGCCCGGCTCGCGACGCCCAGCTTCGGAAAGATGCGGTACAGGTGCGAGCTGACCGTGCGCGGCGACAGGTGCATCCGCTGACCTATTTCCTTGTTCGTCAGGCCGGCGGCGGCCAAATCGGCGATGCGGCGTTCCTGCAAGGTCAACGAGGTCAGGTTCATCAGCGTCGAGGCGCGGGACCCGGCACCGGTGGCGTGAACCTCGACTCGTGCCCGCTCCGCCCAACCTTCCGCGCCGAGCCGCTCGAACGCCTCGGCCGCGGAAACCAGGTATTGCCGGGCTGCCGCCCGCCCCTGGACGTGCCGCACCCGTATCCCGTGGGTGAGCCGGATCCGGGCCAGCTCGAACGGAAAACGTTCGGCATCCGGGTGTGATTCGGCCCGTGCGAACATCTCGGCGGCTTCTTGTTCGCTTTCAGCGGTCATCGCGAGCGCACCGTAAGTGATCAGCGCCAGACGTGGCGATACGTCCGGCAGTCCAGCATCGCGGGCGGCGAGAGCATGAGCGCGGGCTTGGTCGGCCCGGCCGGTCTGGTGAGCGGCCTCGACAAGGTCCAGCAGAGTACGAGAGGCCTGATAGGTGTAGGCGCGGAACGTCCCCGGAGAGGTAATGCCGATGGCATAGAGGTAAGCGGCCTCGTAGTCGCCGGCGCTCAACGCAGCGATCGCGCCCGCGGCGTCGGCAACCTGGGTGAGGAACCCGAGTCCGCGGGGGCGAGCCCACGCGTCGACCTCGGCTTGCAGATCTCGCGCCCGCCCGTATTGTCCACGAAGCGCCGCGAGTTGGGCCAGATACGCGCGACTCTGGGTGGCGAACAGGCCGTATTCGTGCTCTGTCGCAATCGTCAGGACCCGCCGCCCGGTTTCCTCGGCCTCGTTCCACTCACCGACCGCCATCTGGTCGAGCATGATCAGGTGCAGCATGACCATGCCGCTGGTCACGGCGCCCGTCGTCAACTCGCGGTTCACGATGTGCTGCAGGTAGGGCCGGTACTGGCTCAGCACATCGAGGTGATACGCCGCCACGGCCAGGCGCGAGACATCCCAGGGCTCCAGGTCCGGCAGGTTCGCGGTGGCCAGCCCCACAGTCATGGCCCAGTCGGCGCCGTGACGGGTCACATCGCTCCAGACCGCGCTGTACAACCGCTCGCGTTCGGTAACCATTTCGCTCATCGAGGCCAGGAGTTCATGGGTGTGCTCCCAGGTCGCGCGGTCCCCGGCGTACTGACCGATCACCAACAACAGGGTCACCAGCCGGGTTCGGACCTCGTCGGAGCCGCCCGTTCCGCCGTCGCGCAGCTTCACGATTGCCGCGGCGACCTGCCGGTGGGTGGAACGGACGTCCCCATCCTGGTAGAGCGCCTGGTACGCGTAGGTCAGGGCTGAGACCGGCGACTCTGTCGTACCCGGTACCAGGTCGGCGCGGACGAGTCGATCGGCCTGTCCGAGGCGGGCTGCGTGACCGGCGACGAACGCCGCGTCGGCCAATCGCCGGGAACGCTCGTCGCGGTTCGTGCTCAGCTCCGCGGCGCGGGTCAACCAGGCCACGGCCGCCAAGGCACCGCCGCGACGGGTCGCCGACTCGGCCGCGGCTTCCAGGACATCGGCCACCTCTTCATCGGGATCGACGGTCGCCGCCGCCAGATGCGTCGCCCGGCGTTCGAGATTCTCCCGATGGACCTGTGCCAATGTTCGGTGCGCGGCGCGGCGCTGGTTCGGGGTAGCCATCTGCACGATTGTGGAACGCACGAGCGGATGCCGGAACGTGAAGTCGCCGGTGGACGGATCAACGTCCAGCAGCCCGGCTGCCACCGCCTGGTCGGCGTCGCGCATGCGGTAGCGCACACCGTGGACTGTGTCGGAGTCGGACCGTGACCCGGTGCCGTCGAGGGCACCCATCAGAAGTTCAGCCCGCACACCCGCATCCAGGGATTCGATGCGCGTGCCGAACAGACGCTGCAACCGCCGGGTCAGCGACACACCTTGCGGACCGAAGTCTTCCAGTGGCGTGTCGCCTGACTGTCCGGCAAGGTGGGCGGGCATCTCCAGCAGTGCCAGTGGGTTGCCCTGCGCCTGCTCCAAGACCGTACGGCGGACGTCCTTGCCCAGATTCGGGTAATGCCGGTCGAGCAGGCGTCCCGCGTCCTCGTCGGGAAGGGCGGCGATAGGCAGCTCGGGCAGTGCCGCGGTGTCGAAGCGCGAGGTGATGTCGGTGCGGATCGCGACCAGCAGCTTCACCGAGCTGCCGGTCAAACGCCGGCCGACGAAACCGCAGACGTCGGCGCTGGAGTCGTCCAGCCACTGCCCGTCGTCGAGGACCAGCACCAGCGGCCGCTGTGCGGCGGCGCGTGACAGGAGGGTGAGAACCGCGATGCCCAGCGTCATGACCGACGGTGGATCGCTTCGCACCCCGCCGAATACCGCCTCGAATGCCGCTCGGCTCCCGTCATCCAGCCCTTCGACATCCGCAAGCAGCGGATGAAGGAACTGATGCAGCCCGGCGTAAGGAAGGTTCGACTCCGCTTCGACCCCGGCGGCCCGGACAACGGTGCAACCCGCTTGCTCAGCGAGTGCGACAGCATGGTTCAACAGCGAAGTCTTGCCGACCCCGGCGTCGCCACGCAAAACGAGAGCCTGGCCCGTGGTGGACATGGTGAACGCCAGCAGCTCCGCCTGCTCGGCCGCTCTGCCCACCATCGTCGTGTCGGTAGATTCCATGCCAGTCGGTCCTCTTCCACGATTGCTGCGAACTTGCTTCTCGGCTGGTCTGCCCGTCAAGGGACAGTGTTTTCACCACGCGCCAGCTCCAACAGCGCCAATGGGTTGCCGCGTGCTTCGGCGACGATCCTGTCCCGCACACGGGGAGGTATGGCCCCAGCCAGCACCTCGTCCAATAGCGCTCGGGCGTCGTCGGCACCGAGCCCCTTCACCCTTAGCTCCGGCAGGCCGGAGAGAAGTCCGGCCTCGGCGGGTACGAGTTCGGAGGCCGGATCGGACACGGCGAAAACCAGAGCCACCGACTCGGCGCCCAGCCTGCGGGCGACGAACGTCAGGATGGCCGCGGACTGCCGATCGATCCATTGCACGTCGTCCACGACACAGATCAGCGGTTCCTCGACCGCGGCCTCCGCGAGCAGGCCCAGCACGGCGAGCCCGGTCGGCAGTTGCCCCGGCGATTCACCGGCACCGATCCCCAATGCCGTCGCCAAGGCTGCCCTCTGAACAGCAGGCAACTGGCCCAGATAGTCCAGCAGCGGTGTGCATATCTGCTGGAGGGCCAAGTATGCGATCTCGGATTCGCTCTCGACCCCGACCGCACCGACAATTCGGCCCTCCTCGAGCCGGCCGACGAGGTAGGCGAGCAGGGCGGTCTTGCCGACACCCGACTCCCCGCGCAGCAAGAGCGTGCGACTGTGTCCGCAACGCACATCGGCCAACAGCCGATCGAGCACTTCCTGTTCGTGGACGCGACCATGGAGTGTGGGCAGCGAAGGGCGACTCATCGGTCCGCATCCGAGACCGCCAGGACCGCGACCTCGTTCTTGATGTCCACTACTTCGAGCTCCTTCGTACCGAAGGATGCCGCTCGGCATCCGTCGTCCACGATCACCCCGGGGAACGTCCGATCGCCCCAGGGATGAACCCTGGTTGGTACCCGGGTCCTACGCCAGGGTGGTGACCGGGGGACCGGTGCCGGCCGAACGGAGTTCAGATATCTCGTTCGGAGACGATGCCGTACTTGATCGCCAGGTTGGCCAGCCGGGCGCGCTTCTGGTTCTGGGGGAGGTCTTCTACGCCGAATTTGTTGAACAGGGTGCGCAGATGAGCCTTGACGGTGTCGACGGAGAAGAACAGCTCGTCGGCGATCTGCTGATTGGTGGCGGGTAGAGCGAATCCGTCGGCGCCGGTGACCCGGGGGCGACACAGCGCGATCAGGACCGAGCGTTGCGACGCGGTCAGCGAGCTCGGGGTCGGCAGACCATCGCGGGCGGCTTTTGTCCGATCGCCCCCGACGCCCTCGGTGAAGTCGTGAAAAGTGATGCGGGAACTGCCCATACGCATGACATCGCCGGGTCGTAGCGTGTGACGACCGGTCAACCGGTCGCCGTTGACGAACGTGCCGTTGAGCGAGAGGCCGCCGTCGAGCAGCGTCCACTGCTCACCCAGATATTCGGCGATGGCATGCAGGCGCGACACCTCCTCGTCCCAGAACAGCGATACATCCGCCCGCGGGGAACGACCGATCGTCATCCGTGATTGCCTGGGCGACAACGACAGCTCGCGGTGTCGGCCTTCGTTGTCGTAGACCCTCATGAACGGGCCGTCGTGATCGGTCCCCAGTATCGACTCCTTGCTCGTGCTCGGGATGAGCCGTGAAAGGCCGCCATCGATTCGCAGGACGCCCCAGGGGGCGTCGTAGGCGAGATCGATGGCGGCCGTGGCAATTCCAGCGGGGTGTATCCGCGGGGGAGGAGGTCAGCGTGCTCCCGTGTCGCCGTCGTTCGCGAGGAAGTCCAGCAGTGCGGGGTTGACGATCTCGGGGTGGGTCCAGGCGATGTTGTGCGGGCCTCCCTCGACGGTGACCACGGTCAGATCCTTGATCAGACCGGGCAGCCGGGCCGCGGTAGCGGAGTAGGGCAGGATCCGGTCCTCGTCACCGTGGATCAACAGCACGGGCACGTCGATGGCGGGCAGATCATCGCGGAAGTCGGTCAGCCAGGTGTCGACACATGCGTAGGCGGCATGGGTCGAGGCCGAGAGTGCGACGTTGAAGCTGTTCTGCCAGGCCTGTTCGCTGATGCGGGTGCCGCCGAGAACGTCGACGTTGTAGAAGTTGTCGAGGAAGTCTTTGAAGTAGGCGGGCCGGTCGGCGAGGACCGCGGCCTTGATGCCGTCGAACACGGCCTGATCCACACCGCCCGGGTTGTCCTCGGTCTTGCGCAGATACGGCGGAATCGCGCCCATCAGAACGGCTTTCGCGATGCGCGCCGACCCGTATCGGCTGAAGTACCGGGTGACTTCGCCGCTGCCCATGGAGAAGCCGACCAGGACGGCGTCGGTCAGGTCCAGATGTTCGACGAGGGCGTGCAGATCGGCGGTGAAGGTGTCGTAGTCGTAGCCGACGGTCGGGCGGCTGGAGTTGCCGAAACCGCGGCGATCGTAGGTGATCACCCGGTAACCGGCCGCGAGAAGGTCTCGCTGCTGCTTCTCCCACGAGGCGCCGTTGAGCGGGTACCCGTGGATGAGCACGACCGGTCGGCCGTTGCCGTGGTCTTCGTAGTAGATCTCGATGGTGTCGCTGTTCTCACGACCGACTGTCAGCTTGGCCATTGTGGTTCCTGTTCGGTGTCGAAGTGGATGTTGGTTTGAAGTCTGAATCCGAGAAGGTGCCGACGGCATCGGTCAAGTGACGCTGATGTCGACGTAACTCCCGGTGGATACCCAAAGCGCCGCTGTCATCAGTGATTACGTCATTCGACTGTCGCGGTGTCTGGTCGCGGATTCCTAGTTTGGTGCTGACTCCACAAGCACGAAAGGAACTCCGGAATGACGACCGAATTTCAGCTCGGCGGCGAGTTCACTGTCAACCGAATCGGCTACGGCACCATGCGATTGGGCGCACAGGAACCCGGTTTCGACGAGGCGATGCTGCATGTGTGGCGAGCGCCCGCCGACCGGCAGGCCGCGCTCGCACTGCTGCGACATGCGATCGAATCGGGGGTGAACCTCATCGACACCGCCGATGCCTACGCGCTCGGCGAGACCGAGGAATTGATCGCCTTAGCCTTGGCGCCATACCGTGATGATGTCGTCGTCGCGACGAAAGTGGGTGCCGTCCACCCGACTCCGACCGAATGGATTCCGCTGGGGCACCCGGCCTATCTGCGTCAACAGGCCGAACTGTCGCTGCGGCGGCTGCGAACGGACCGCATCGACCTGCTGCAACTGCATCGCATAGACCCGGCCTACCCGCTTGCCGACCAGGTCGGCGCGCTCCGTCAGCTCATCGACGAGGGCAAGGTCCGTCACATCGGCCTGTCCGAGGTCAGCATCGAGGAGATCCGGGCAGCCGCGGCGATCGCGCCCATCGCCAGCGTGCAGAACCTCTACAACCTCACCCACCGCGAGGCCGAGGACGTCGTGGAATACACGGCCGCGCAGGGCATCGCGTTCCTCCCGTGGTTCCCACTGTGGTCGGGCGCGCATGCCACCGAGACCGGCGTCCTGGCCGAGATCGCCGCCGAAGTCGACGCGACCCCGGTGCAGGTGTCGTTGGCGTGGCTGCTGCACCGGTCACCCACGATGCTGCCTATTCCGGGCACGACTTCCCGGGCTCACCTCGAACAGAACATTGCCGCAGCCCGGATACGGCTGTCCGACGCGCAGTTCGAGCGGCTCTCGAGCGTCGCGGCCCCCACTGTCGCTGGGTGACCACGCGGCGACTACGTCATGGTCGCCGTCAGCTGACCGATGTGGCGGCGGCGTCGCGCGACCCAGAGTGGACTCCGCGCAACTTGCCGCCCAATTCCCCGAAAGGACAATCACATGAACGACATTCGACGTCCCCCTCTTCGCCGCGTGGGCCGGGCCATCGCCGCGGTCACGGCCGCGGTGGTGGCCGGCAGCCTCGCCGTGGCGTGCACCGCGAGCACCACCACCCATGCCGGGCCGACCGAGGACGCACCCAAGCCGACCGTTGTGCTGGTGCACGGGGCCTTCGCCGACGGGTCGAGCTGGAACGACGTCGTCGACAAGCTGCGCAAGGACGGGTATCCCGTTGTCGCGGCGGCGAATCCGCTGCGCGGACCCGCCTCGGACGCCACCACGCTACGAGGATTGATCAGCCATATCAGTGGTCCCGTCGTGCTGGTCGGGCACTCCTACGGTGGATCGGTCATCAGCACCGCCGCAGCGGGCAGTGATCAGGTGAAAGCCCTGGTGTACGTGGCGGCGTTCCTGCCCGCCGTGGGCGAGTCCGCGCTGGAGCTGACGAATAAGTTCCCCGGATCTACCCTGCCGGGCACGCTCGACCCGGTGCCGTTCACCAACCCCGACGGCAGCGCCGGCAAGGATCTGTACATCAAGCAGGACAAGTTCCACGACCAGTTCGCCGCCGACGTCACCGCCGACAAGGCGGCGCTGGCGGCCGCCGCTCAGCGTCCGATCCTGCAGTCCGCCCTCGAGGAGAAGGCGACCGTCGCCGCGTGGACCGACAAGCCCAGCTGGGACGTGGTCACCACCGAGGACCTCAATATCCCGGTCGCCGCACAGCGGTTCATGGCCGAGCGGGCGCATGCACAGGTCACCGAGATCGCTGCCTCGCATTCGGTCGCCGTATCGCATCCCGATCAGGTGGCCGCGGTGATCGAGCGGGCCGCCTCGAACTCGGCCCACTGATCGTCATCGTCGCATTCTGAAAGGTATTGAGTTCCATGGGAACAAAGGCCGTCGAATGCGCGGGCAACGTCACCGCCAGCGGGCAGACCCTCATCTGCGGCGGCGGCTTCACCAACTGATCTCGAATGTCGGTTGCGCCGAATTCTGAAGAGTCGCAACGAAATTGATTATCAGTTATAGCCGCGGAGTGCAGCTTCGCGGCAGAACGGAAGGACAGACGCATGTCTGCGAGAACCATCGTCATCACCGGCACCTCGAGTGGATTCGGACGCCTGACCGTGCGTCGATTCAGCGAAGCGGGATGGAACGTCGTCGCCACGGTCCGTAAGGAGGCCGACCTTGATGCCCATGTCGGGCTATCGAATGTGAAAACGTTGCTACTCGACGTGAACGACGAGCACGCCGACCTGGAATTCGGCGAAATCGCCCGCGCTCAGTTCGGCAGGGTCGACGCCCTGATCAACAATGCCGGTTACCTCCAGTCCGGGCCGCTGGAGGCCAGCACCATGGACCAGGTGCACCGCCAGTTCCAGACCAATGTCTTCGGCCTGATCGCACTGAACAAGGCGTTCATTCCGATTCTGCGCGAGCAGCGTTCCGGGGTGATCGTGAATGTCAGCTCGATCAGCGCCGACGCGGGCTACCCTTACACCTCGGTGTATCAGGCCTCCAAAGCCGCGGTCGCGGCGTTGACCGAAGGCCTGCATGCCGAACTCGCCGAGTTCGGCGTCACGGTCAAAGCTCT
This sequence comes from Nocardia sp. NPDC059154, assembly GCF_042755705.1. NCBI lineage: Bacteria > Bacillati > Actinomycetota > Actinomycetes > Mycobacteriales > Nocardiaceae > Nocardia > Nocardia sp. NPDC059154. Next base: position 139,169 of record NZ_JBHZCS010000011.1, on the reverse strand, counting down.
GCACCCGGGCAATATGGACACAGCGATCTTCAACAAGGTCGACCTGCCCGCCGACATGCCTGCCGCCTACCAGGAGCCAATGGACCGGTTCTTCTCCGCCAACGTGGTCCGTTCCGACCCGGCGCTGACCGTGGAGGCGATGTGGCGCATGGTCACCGACGGCGACTCCCGGAAAGTGCACTACTACAGCGGCCCCGACGGTGAGGCGATTCCCCGCGTCAAGCAACTCCTGGGCCAGGACTGGTACCTCGACGAACACAATGCCAGCAATCGCCAGGAAGCCAGCCCGCTATGGCAGACACTGATGCCCCGCCCGAAGTCCGAGAACCACAGCTGAACCTGTTGCGAGACCCGCGGCCCCGGCCGCGGGCAGACTTCCCACCTGGGTCTGTCGAGATATCTGGACTGACCCACTGGCCAGCTCGATCCGCCCGCAACGCAACTCTCGCCCTGTAGGACGCGACAGCAACCAAAGCCCCAGTGCGGGAAGGCTTATCGCCGCCCAGTTCAGGGTCTCGATCTCCGCATTGCTGCGCCCCACGGCAGCCGCACTCGGGTCCGGACGACGAAAGCAGCCGGCGCAGGTCACCGCGATGCGTTGCGCAACAACAGCGTCGGTCGACGGATGCTGCGGGCATTCCCGCCGATCACTTTCCATTCAGGCGATCGCACCGATCGCCCCGTCGTCTTGCACCGCTACTGAGAACTAGGAGAAACATATGAAATCGACTCGGGCCACGCGGAACTCGCCCCGATATGGGCTACGTGCAGCGATGACAGGACTGGCGGCCATCGCCGTGACCACCGCAATGGCGAATCCGGCCGCCGCAACCCCCGCCGGTGGTGTTACCGGCACGATTCTCGGCCAGACCAGCATCGGCGGCACCGACTACATTCTCCGCGAAATCACCATCGCACCTGGTGGATCCACGGGCTGGCACTACCACGACGGGCCCGTCTACGGCACGGTACGTAGCGGCGTCCTGTCCCACTACCACTCCGACTGCACACTCGACGGCGTCTACCATGCGGGCGACTCCTTGGTCGAAACCCCCAGCTCTAGTTACGTTCACATCGGCCGCAATCTGGGTTCCGAGCCACTGGTGCTGGACGTGCTCTACGTCCTGCCGTCTCACAGCCCGCTGTCGGAGGATGAACCTGCCCCCGAATGCGACCGATAAGGTAAGTCGCTGCGCCCGGGAGGACTACAGCACCTTCGCGGTTCAGCACGTACGACTCCTGGGCAATCCGATTCGAGAGGTCGAAATCCCCCCGCTGCAGCAGGTCATCAACAAGCCACCAGCCGAATCTCGATTGCGGCTGCAGTTGTCGAGGCAGGGCGCAAGTCGTCGATGAGGGTTAAGTACAACGATGGCGTCATTTGACGGACGCGACGACCGGCTTCTCGGCCATAACTTACCCGTATGTTCAGCCATCGCCCCTCGATCCGCGCGTTCGGCGCCACCGCAGTGACCGTCCTGCTGACTGCCGTGATCGCGGCCTGTTCAGCGAGTGCTCCTCCGCCCCAACAGGTCTCCCCGACTACCGCCGCGCTAGCACCGGGAGAGCCGAGTTGGTCACCGGCTCCGGTCGTTCCGCTCGCCTCGCAGCCCGCTCCCGCACTCGACGTCGACGAGCCATTGCCGGACCAGCTGGCCATGGGCTTGGCAGTCATCCGCTACCGTGCGGAAAACCTGCGCATCGTCCCCGTGTACGGGCCTGGCGCACTGAGCGTTTCGCCACGCATCGGCCACATCCACGTCGTCGTCGACGACGCGCCCTGGCATTGGGCGGACGGTAGCGGCGAGCCACTGATCATTCAAAGCCTGCCAGCCGGACCGCACAAGGTTTGGATCGGTCTCGCCGATCCCACCCACCACATCCTGGATAGCAAGACCGTCAACTTCGTCATCCCAGAAGGAGCAAGCCATCCGCACTGAACCGCACAGGCATTATCAGTGTGCGAGGGTACGCCAGGAGGCAGTGGGGGCGGCACGCTGACCGATCCGGCGAGCGCGGTGCGACGGAAGATCAACTGCCCGTGTCTATCCGAGGTCGGTCGAACCCACGTACATGCCGAATACCGTGCGACATCGGACCTAATCGAGAAGTGACCCGACCGGCTGCCACGTATGACCGTCCATGCCAACAACGTTGGTGACAGACCTGGGACGGATACGCCGAGGTGCGGGAAAAGACCTGTCCTGCAAAGTAAACGACCCGCTGAGCCGCGACGTGCCAATCGCGGGTCCATCGTCGAGACGCCGGGCCTTGCCCGGCTTGATACGGAGTGATCTGTCATGCCCGAAACTACGACCGTTCCAGAGCTGCCGCCTACCGCGGTGATGATGCAGATCCTGGGCGGATTCCAGACGTCCCAGGCAGCCTATGTGGTGGCGAAGCTGGGAATTGCCACGATCCTCGAGCAGGAAGGCTCGAAGCCGGTCGCTGAACTCGCCGAGCGTACGGGAGCGCAGCCCGATGCGCTGCGCCGCCTGATCCGGACGCTCGCGCCGCTGGGGTTGTTCGCCACCGACGACGACCGCGTCAGCATCACGCCGTTGGGGGCAACCCTGTCGGAGACGCACGCACAGTCGCTCTACGACATGGCGTGTATGTGGATGGAGACCCACTACCTGCCATTCAGTGAGCTGCTGTACGGTGTGCGCACCGGCCGGCCCGCGGCCGAGAAATACTACGGACAACCGATTTTGACCTGGTTGGCCGCCGACCCGGAGCGGGCGGCACAATTCGCCCGGGCCATGGCTGAGGTGACGTCGAGCTTGCGCACCGGCATGTTCGACGGCTATCGGCTTCCGGCGGGCAGGACAGTGGCCGATATCGGCGGCGGTGACGGCAGCGTGCTCGTCGAACTGCTGACCCGCAGCGAACCCAACCGCCAGGGGATCGTGTTCGATCAGCCCAACATCACGCCCGAAGCCGAGAAGACCATCGCAGCCGCGGGCCTGGCCGAGCGTGTAGACGTCGTCGCGGGAGACTTTTTCGCTGCAGTACCGACCGCCGACATCTACGTCCTCGGCTATATCCTGCATGACTGGGACGACGTATCGAGTCGGCGCATCCTGGCCTCCATCGCCGCTGCGGCAGCACCGGGAGCGCGGGTTCTCGTCATCGAGGGAATGGTGCCGGCCGGTGACGCGCCTCACCTGACCAAGGCGATCGACCTGACAATGCTGGGAATGCTCACCGGAAAGGAACGCAGCGAGCAGGAATACCGTGAACTGCTCGACGGTGCTGGATTCACGCTCGACCAGGTCGTGGCCACGCCGAGCCCTTACTCGATTCTGGAAGCCACGCTGCGTTGAGACATTCCGAACGACCCGTCGATCGCGTCCTCGAGGAATTCGTATCCCGCACAGTCGAATTCGGCGTCGATCCCGCCGGTCGCGAGGGCGCGCACCTGATCGGCTGCTGATGCGGTACCGATCACCAGGGCGCCGACCGCACTGATCATGCTGGTGGCCGCGCACAACGCGGCCACCAGCTGTCGGATGCAGAGCAGAACTAGGACATCGGATTTCACTGATGCGGCATTGCGGTCATCCGCGATGCCGTCAGGACTCATCGATCAATGACGCCACGATTCACCGATGCAGCCGATCAAGCTTGGCGGTAGGGCAGTTCGGCGATGAGGGTCGGCAGGTGCTGGTGTATCGCGGGTCCGTGTCCTGGGACCAGGACGTGTGCTTGTTCGACGGCAAGCGCGTGCACGCTGGCCTGTGTTCGAGTCTGATTGTGGTTGAACACTTTTGGCAGTAGTTGCGGGCCGGTCCCTGGTAGTAGAGGGTGTCCGGTGACGAGTGCGTCTCCGGAGAACAACACGCCTTCGGAGGGCATGAGGTAGGCGGTATGACCGTCGGTGTGCCCTGGTGTGGGAATTGCGACGAACCCGCCCGGCAGCGCCGCCAGGACAGCCGGGTCCGCCGCCTGGGCGGTGGGTACCCGCATTCCGATCTGACCGGCGACCGCGCGTGCTGTCTGCATCACCCACCGGGCCCCGCGTCGCGTCGTCAGTTGCCGCAGCATCTCGGTTGCGGTGATCTGTTGCAGGTGTTCGCGTTTGGCGTGCGGGACTTCCTGTTCGCCGGTGTAGACTGCCGCTCCGGCTCGCTCGACGAGCGCGGGTATGGCGCCGATGTGGTCGAGGTGGGCGTGGGTGAGTAGGACCGCGGCGATATCGCCGACCTCATGACCGATTTGACGCACGGAATCGAGTACCGCGGCCGTGTCGGCCGGGTAGCCGGCGTCGATGACCGTGACGCCGGAACCGTCGCTGACCAACGCCCAGTTGACGTTGGTTCCCGACACCACGTGTACCGAGTCGGAAACCTGCTCGATCTTCATATCGCGTCCTTGCTTGTGCTCGGTTGTGTTGTAGCGGTTTGGGTTTGCGTGAATCCCGACGCCGCAACGGCATCGGGATACCGCTGCGGGAGCAGATCAGCGTGCGCTCGTGTCGCCGTCGTTCGCGAGGCAGTCGAGCAGTGCGGGGTTGACGATCTCGAGGTGGGTCCAACCGGCTTCGAGGAGGACTCGCTGCTGCTTCTCCCACCAGGCGCCGTTGAGCGGGTGCGCGTGAACGAGTACGACCGATCGGCCGATGCCGTGGTCTTCGTAGTCGATCTCGATGATGTCGCTGTTCTCGCGACCCATGGTCAGCTTGGCCATTCTGATTCCTGTTCTGTGACGAAGTGGATATCGGGTGAAGTCTGAATCCGTGAAGGTGCGGCCGGCATCAGTCAACTGACGCTGATCTCGGCGTGATGTGTACTGCGCGCCTTCCAAGCCAGGAGCGCGGCCTGTGCGATGAAGAAGATGCCGCCGCCGGTGGCGTAGACGGACAGGACATTCAAGGCGGGGGACTCGCCGGTGGCCTGGAAGATGTAGGTCGCGCCGACCAGGAAGGACAGGCCGCCGGAGATCAGCGTCGGCCATTGCCTGCCCAGCACGGGGCCACGCCGCCGCAGGCCGACCACGAGCTGTGCCGCGCCCGAAAGCGCTGCCCAGACACCGAATGCGCCCAATACCGCGGCCGCGCCGCCGGCGGTTGCGGCGATACCCAGAGCGACGGCGATCATCGTGCTCAATGCGCCATTGAGGGCTGTCACGCGGCGTTCGGGACCTTCCGGAACCGCGAGATAGTCGAGCAGCGACGAGACGGCGTCGATCAGCGGGTAGCAGACCAGCAGTACGACCGCGACGGCATCGAGGTTGTCGTGGGCTTTGGCGAAGGCGAGGGCCCAGGCGATCGCGAGGACACCGCGACCCAGATACAGACGGGTGAGTGACGAACGCTCGGTTCTCGAAATAGACTGTGTAGCAGTGTTATTCATGTGAACTTTCCATTCGATTGGGGTGACTGAACTTCACTCTCACCCGGTGCGCACACCTCGGGCATCCGTCGTCTGACGCTGAGATCGACGTAGGTTGTGCGCCCGGCGACTGTGCAGCGCGGAGGTCTCCGACCAGATCAACATCGCAATCGGCCCGCATACGAAAAGCTCTGCGATCGGTGGTCGTTCGGGTTCGTGCGGGTTCATCACGCCGCCTGCAGCGGAACCGAGAGGGACCTGCGTAGCGAGGACGGGCCGACCAACGGCAGCAATGCCGCCAGGATCTTGCCCTTGAGCGCCTGAGGGGTTCGGGTGAGCTCGACGTCGACGAGGCACCCGGGTAGGTCGGGTGTGATTCGGAAGGTCCAGCCGCCGCCTGCGCCGAAGAGTTTGGAGTCCAGGGTGGTGACGGTGACGGTGTCACCGCCGGGGGTCCATTCGTAGCGGGCGCGTTCCCAGGCGGCGGCGGTGCCTTCGGTGACCTCCGCCCAGTTCTCGCCGCGGTCGTGGACGACGAAATGCTCGGCGTCGATGCTCGGCCATACCTCGGGCCGGGTGGGCCCGAAGTCGGTGAGCACCCGCAAGACCTCGGCGGGACGGAGGGTGGAGATCAGGCGAAAACGTATAGTAGCCATGGAATTACGATCGCCGTCTCGGCCACTGCGGCGAATCGGTCAGGTGACGCTCGGTGTGACGTATTTCCGTATCGCGTCGGCAGTCGGAGTCGCGGCAGCGCCCAGAAGATGCCGCAAGGCTGTCGCCGAGCTGGCCCGGATCGTTCGCCGCCTTCACCGATCCCGACGGCAACGACTGGTTCCTGCAGGAAGTCACTCAGCGCGCACCCGGCCGCTGATTGGTGATCGGAGGGAACATCGTGTCCGACAACGAAATTTGCACCTGCGACGTCGTGGTCATCGGTGCTGGGCCGGTCGGTGAGAATGTCGCCGACCGCACCCGCGCCGCCGGGTTGAGCACTGTGATCATCGAATCCGAACTGGTCGGCGGCGAATGTTCCTACTGGGCTTGTGAACCCAGCAAGGCACTGCTGCGCCCCGCCCTGCTCTATCGTGAGGCCACGCACTTCCCCGGAGTCGGGGAAGCGGTCACCGGACCTCTCGACGCGGCCGTGGTGCTGAAGCACCGCGGCCGGATGGTGGCCGACTGGGATGACCGGGACCAGGTCGCCTGGCTCGACTCGGTCGATGTCGAACTCGTCCGCGGTTACGGTCGGCTCGACGGCCCCCGTCGGGTGACGGTCCACACGCCGGATGGCGACACCGTGCGGCTGGCCGCCACACACGCGGTGGCGGTGTGTACCGGTACGTCCGCGGTGCTACCCCCGCTACCGGGCCTGGATGCCGTGCGGCCGTGGACAAGTCGCGAAGCCACGAGTGCCCGGGAGGTGACGGCCGCCACCGGACGCATTCACGAGGTCGCCGACAAGCGCATGCCGATTCCCGGCGCCGTCGGCGTGGTCGCGGCGGTCGTCGCCGCCGGGGCCGCCTTCCTGGACGGGAAGGCGGCCGCGGGCATTCTCACAGCGGTCGCCAGCGTGGACCAGCGGTGTCGAGCAGGTCAGAGGTGGTCGGCGTCGATGATGGCCTGGGAGAACGGGTGCGGGGCTTCCTGCGGGACGTTGTGCCCGATGCCGTCGAGAACGCGGTGCTCGTGCTTGCCGGTGTACTTGGCGGCGTACGCCTTTCCATCTTTCGCCGCGCCGTCGAAGTCGCTGCCGATCGTGATGGCGGGAACGGTGATGGCCGGTCCGGTGGCGAGTTGCTGTTCGTAGGCGTCGTATTGGGGTTCACCGGGAGACAGGCTCAGCCGCCAGCGGTAATTGGTAATGACGATGTCCACGTGGTCGGGGTTGTCGAAGGCCGTGGCGGAACGGTCGAAGGTGGCGTCGTCGAAATTCCACGCCGGAGACGCACGCTTCCAGATCAATTTGTTGAAGTCGTGCCGATTTCGGCTGTAACCGAGTCGGCCGCGCTCGGTGGCGAAGTAGTACTGGTACCACCACCCCAGTTCGGCCTCGGGCGCCAGCGGCTGCTGCTGGGCCGCCTGCTGCGTCACGATGTACCCGCTCACCGCGACCATCGCCTTGACCCGTTGCGGCCACAGCGCGGCGATGATGTCGACCGTGCGTGCGCCCCAATCGAATCCACCGAGCACAGCCTTGTCGATGTGCAGCGCGTCCATGAAATCGACGATGTCGCGCGCGATCGCCGACTGCTGACCGTTGCGGACGGTCTGCGCGGACAGGAAGGTGGTCGGCCCGTAGCCGCGCAGGAACGGGACGAGGACCCGGTATCCGGCCGCCGCCAGCAGCGGCCCGACATCGGCGTAGCTGTAGGCGTCGTAGGGCCAGCCGTGCAGCAGGATCACGGGCTGCCCGGTGCTGGGCCCGAATTCGGCGTAGCCGACGCTGAGGACGCCGGCGTCGATCTGTTTGATCGGTCCCAGCGTCGTATTCGCGCCAGAACCCTTCCGCAGGTCCGCGCCGACCGGAGTCGTGGTCGTCGGTGCGGTGGCGGGAGCGGGATCCGTGCCGCAGGCGCTCAGCGAGGCCGCGGCCAGGCTCGCCGCGCCCGCTGCGAGCGCACCACCGAAAAATCGTCTGCTGATGTTCATGTCACCAGACGCTATGGATCGGCCGGATACCGTCGCGAGCGTCGAATGACGTAATCCGTGCCGGATAAGTGCGGCCTATCGCGGCATCTCATCCTCCGGTGGCAGCAGCGCCGCGAGGTCACCGCGCGAACTGATGCCGAGCTTCGGGAAGATGCGGTGCAGGTGGGTGCTGACGGTCCGGTGCGACAGGTACGAGCGCTACCGAAACAGGATTACGTCACCCCAGCGTCAACTGACTGATTCGGCGGCATGCCCGCCGCGGCGAAGTTATTTCCATGACTACGGTACGTTTTCATCTCTCGTCCACCCTCCGTCCCGCCGAGGTCTTGCGGGTGCTCACCGACTTCGGGCCCACCCGGCCCGAGGTATGGCCGAGCATCGACGCCGAGCATTTCGTCGTCCACGACCGCGGCGAGAACTGGGCGGAGGTCACCGAAGGCACCGCCGCCGCCTGGGAACGCGCCCGCTACGAATGGACCCCCGGCGGTGACACCGTCACCGTCACCACCCTGGACTCCAAACTCTTCGGCGCAGGCGGCGGCTGGACCTTCCGAATCACACCCGAATCCGACTGCAGCCGAGTCGATGTCGAGCTGACCAGGACTCCGCAGGCGGTCAAGGGCAAGCTGCTGGCGGCGCTCCTGCCCCTGGTCGGCCCGTCCTCGCTGCGCAAGTCGTTCGCCGGCCCGCTGCGAGCGGCGTGATGTCCGCACCGAACCCGATTCAGGCGGAACCCGAGCGCTTCGACCACGCGGTCCGGGAATTCGGTTTCTCGCCCAAGGAGTAATCGATATGTCCCCGTTTCGCGCGTTCCGATGGAGTGAGCAGGACAGTGCGGCAAAGGTTTTCACGGGCCCGGTGGCGCTGTGGATCTGGGCCGAGCTCGCGGTGCTGCACGGGCGGGGACCCACCGTACGGGATTTCATCGGCTAGCGAGCCCACTGCTCTCGTTCATTCATACCGAGCACTCTGAAAGGTATTGCGCACCATGGGAACACTTGACGGCAAGGTCGCCATCGTTTCCGGATCCGGCCGCGGCATCGGCCGTGAGATCGCCCTGAAACTCGCTTCCGAAGGCGCATCCGTCGTGGTCAATGATCTCGACGCCGGACCTGCCGAGGACACCGTCGCCGCGATCGAGGCCGCGGGCGGTAAGGCCGTCGAATGTGCGGGCAGCGTCACCGAGGAGGGCTTCGCCGAACGCTTCGTCCACACCGCCCTCGACTCCTTCGGCGGGCTCGACATCATCGTCAACAACGCCGGCTACACCTGGGATTCGGTGATCCAGCGGATGACCGACGAGCAGTGGGACGCCATCCTCGAGGTGCACCTCAAGGCGCCGTTCCGGATTCTGCGCGCCGCTCAGCCGGTGATCGCCGCGCAGGCGAAGCAGGCCAGGGAAGTGGGGGAGCCGATCCCGTGCCGCAAGGTCGTGAACATCTCCTCGGTGGTCGGCACTGCAGGCAATGTGGGACAGGTCAATTACTCCGCGGCCAAGGCGGGCATCACCGGCCTGACCAAGACCATCGCCAGGGAGTGGGGCCGCTACAACGTCACCGTCAACACCGTGGCATTCGGCCTCATCAAAACCCGCCTCACTGAAGCCGCGGCCGACGGTGACGGCACCATCGACATCGAGGGCCGCAAGATCGAAGTCGGCGCGGACCCGAAGTGGTGGTCCGCCATGGAGCAGGTGATCCCGCTCGGTCGCGGGGGCACCCCGAGCGAAGCGGCCGGCGCCGTCTACTTGCTCTGCACCCCCGAATCCAACTATGTCAGCGGGCAGACCCTCATCTGCGGCGGCGGCTTCACCGGCTGAAGGGCAGCCGTAACGGGCTGGTCGAAGGGGTAGATCGAATCGCTGGTCGCATTGATCGAGTCGCGGTCAGCGTCAGTTGACCTATGCCGCGGGCACTTTGGTCGATCCAGACTTCAACCAGCAAACCTGCGATACCACGCGGGTCCGGTTCCGCTGCTACAGAACCGATGTCGATGCCGAGGAGGAAACCGGGCCTTGGCGTGGAAGCAATCTGACCGACGACGGGAAGACGCGGGTCTCACCCATAGGGAGCTCGGTGGAGTCGTGCCGAGTTCGACGAAATAGTGCAACAGGAGATCGAAATGTATCGGACTTACACGGACACAGGGCGGGTTGCGATTTCGCCGGACGGACGGAGGGCCGCGTTGGCCGGTGCGCTCGGCGGTGTGATCGAGCTGTACGACTTTCTGAGCTACGGGCTCGCGGCGGCCAGTGTGTTCGGGAAGCTGTTCTTCCCGGCGGCCGCGCCGTGGGTCGGCGTGCTGCTGTCGTTCGCGACCTTCGGTGCGGGTTTCGTCGCGCGGGTGTTCGGGGCGGCAGCATTGGGAAACCTCGGTGATCGGTTGGGCCGCAAGCCCGTACTGTTGCTGTCGGTGGGTATCGGTGGGCTTGCCACGGTCGCGATCGGTGTGCTTCCGACGTATGCCGCGGTTGGTGCGCTGGCACCGTTGATGCTGGTGCTGTTGCGGGTTGTGCAGGGCTTTTTCGTCGGCGGCGAGGTCGGTGGCGGGATCCTGCTTGCCGTCGAGCATGCGCCCCCCGGTCGTCGTGGCTGGTACGGCAGCTGGACCATCACCGCGCTGGTCGCTGGTTCGGTCCTGGCCAGCCTCGTCTCCCTGCTGGCGCATACGGTGGCGGGCACCGACTTCATCACCTGGGGCTGGCGTTTGCCGTTCCTGCTCAGCGCGGTGCCGACCGTGGTGACGCTGCTGGTGCGCACGAGACTGCCGGAGACACCGGAATTTGAAATCCACAGGGACAAATATGATCTGGTGCGCCGACCGTGGCTGCAGGTGTGGCAATCGGCGTGGCCGAGGATCGCGATCGTGGCTGCCGTGAATACCGGGCTGACGATGATGACGTTCACTCTCATCACCTTCGTGCTGTCCTACGGGCTGAACACCCTGCACATCGCGCAGCCGGTACTGCAGCACGCGACGTTGCTCGCGCAGATCCTCCTGCTGCCCTCCGCGCTGCTGTTCGGGCATTGGAGCGACCGCTACGGTGCATTGCGAATCATGCTGGGTGGCGCGGTTTTCAACACTCTGGTGGCGTTCCCGCTGTTCTGGCTGCTGGATACCGGGCAACCCCTGCTCCTCACCCTTGCGATCTGCGTCGCGCAGATGGGTACCGGGGCCATGCTGGGCCCGCTGGCGGCGGCGTTCGCCGAGGCGTTCGATGTTCGCGTGCGGTATAGCGGCCTGTCGCTGGGCTACCAAATCGGGGCGGTTCTCGGCGGTGGCCTGGTTCCGTTGGTCGGAACCGCACTCGTGCACTGGTCCGGCGGAGACTCCTGGCCCGTCGCGCTGTACCTGACGACGGGCGGCTTGATCAGCGTCATCGGTGTCCTCGCGATGCGAGGTACGCGCCAGGTGGGTGCGAGCGCCCTCTGAGAACCTATTTGCCCCTATATGGAGGTGTATTCAATTGGAGTGCGGGATGCGACCAGTTCCCTATCGTTGGTTATCGCCGGGGATTGGCATCAAATGTGGCATCACGACAGGGCGGGACCCATCGGTCAGGGTGGGATCGGGCGGACACCGTGGACGATTGATATTCCGCTGACCTGCACGGACCGGACGCACCGATACGCGATGCCACGTCCTGGACTGTTTTCCGTTGGCTCATAACCCAGAGGTCGCAGTTCAAATCCTGTCCCCGCTACAAACGAGGGCGGTCCTGACCAGAAGGTTTCGGGACCGCCCTCAATCTATATCGGGGTTCGTGGCGCGCAAGACCGTCGCTTTGGGTCCATTGGTCTGCGGGACGCGTCGGATGTTCAGATGATCCCTTCGGCGCGCAGCGCGGACCGGGTGTCGGTGTCCAGGCCCAGCAGCTCTGCCAGGATGTCGTCGGTGCTGGATCCCATGCGGGGCCGAGGCTGCGGATGCTGCCAGGGGTGCCGCTCATGCGTGGCAGGGGCGCGGCCATGCTGATGCGGCCGTGATCGGGATCGTCGACATCGATGATGGTGCCGCGGTCGCGGTAGTGCGGGTCGGCGGCTATGTCGGCGATCGACATGAGTGGTGCGGCGGGGATGTCGTTGTCGCTCAACAGTTTCGCTGCTTCGTCCGCCGACCGGCCGGCGGCCCACTCGGCCACGAGCGCATAGAGTTGCCGCTGGTTCTGGATCCGGTCCGAAGGCTGCCGCCGATGCCGACTGTCAGGGAATGCCGACGGCGGTGTTGTCCAATGCGCGCACGGTGTGGGCGGCGGCGGTACGGACATGGCCGTCCGCGTCGGACTTGCCGGGCGCGTTGGACGCGGTGACGAGTTGGGGGCGTGCCGCGCGGGCGCCCTCGCCCAGGTGGTCGAGTGCGTTGGCGGCCTGCAGCCGGATCCAGCCGTCGGGGTGACCGACCAGAGTGTCGCCGAGGTAGGCCACGGCCCGCGGGTCGCCGACTGTCCGAGCGAGGGCTTCCGCGAGTGCGACTTTCACATGCGGTGACGGTTCGGTGTCGAATGTCCGGCGCAGGTCGTCGGTGGCCGGTGCCCCGTCGGTGTCGAGCATGCAGCAGCCGGTCGCCGCCCAGTAGCGCACGATCTCGTTGCCCGAAGCCAGATTTCGCACCAGTTCGGGGATGGCGGCGGGGTCGCGGCGGATGGCGGTGGCTGCCAGCGCCATGACTTCGCGCAGCGGGTAGACGCTAGGTTCCCGGCTCGTGGTGTAGCCTTCGGCGGCTTCGCTTTCGGGGATGAAACCGTCGTCGACCACCGCCAGCATGTGCTCGTCCAGGGCCGCGCTCATCCGTCGCAGATCGGTCGCGTAGGCGGGATCTGTTGCGAGATTGTGGATTTCGTCGGGGTCGGCGAGGGTGTCGTAGAGCTCCTCGGCGGGGCGTGGCTGCCAGAACCGGTCGGTGACCTCGTCGAGGCGGCCGTCATGGTGGAGTTGATCCCATTCGCGATATCCGGCCTGGAACCACATGAACTGGACGTGCAGGCCGTTGGGCAGATGGGGTAGATAGTTGCGGATATAGCGGAAACGTTCGTCCCGCACGGTGCGGACCATGTCGTAGCGCTCATCCATGCGATTGCGCATGCCGAACGCGTAGGCCGCCGTGGACCTGCGCGAACCGGCGAAGGGGGTACCACCCATCCACGCGGGTGCGCCGACTCCGGCCAGGTCGAGAATCGTTGGCGGCAACGCGGTTCCGCTGCAGACGGGCTCGTCGAGCACGGTGCCCGGCGGGGCGGGGGCGAGATGGGCGAGATTGCGGCCGAAACGGGCGATCAGCGGGATATGCAGGCCGCTGTCGTAGCAGAAGCGTTTCGAGCGAGGCAGTACACCGGCGTGATCGCTGTAATAGAGCACGATGGTGTCGTCGGCGAGTCCTGCCTCGTCCAATTCCCGCAACCGAGAAGCCATTTCCTGGTCCATCTGGTTGATCTGGTTCATGTACAGTGCGGCGTCCGAACGGGTGGTCGGGGTGTCGGGATAGTACGGCGGGATGCGCACCTGGTCGGGCGTGGTGGGCCCGCCGACGATCGGCGTCGGGAGGGCGGAGTGGACGGATTGAAGTTCCTGTAGATACGGCGTGGACACCTTGCTGTCCAGTTGGTCGAGCCCTGGCGCGTTGAGGAACACCGAAATCTCATGCGTGGTCATCGGGTTGAAGATCGCGAAGAAGGGCGCGTCCGCCGGGCGATTGCGCCAGTGCGCCCGTGCCGAGGACTCGTTCCAAGTCGAGCCGACATCGAGGTCGGCGGTGTTGTAGTCCTCCTTGGCGTTATTGGTGCAGTAGTAGCCCGCCTGCCGCAACAGTCGCGGCCATCCGGCGTGATCGAGAAACGGCGGCAGGGCTCCGGCGGCACGCATGTGGTTGGCGGGGGCGCAGCTCTCCGGTGCGACTCCGGAGATCATCGCGAACCGGGACGGCGCGCAGACAGGGGCCGCGGAGAAGCAGTTGCGCCACCGAATTCCTTCCGCGGCAAGCTGATCCAGCGTCGGGGTGTGGGCGACGCCGCCGTAGCACCCGAGGTGCTGCGCGCCGCAGTCCTCGCTCACCAGGCATAGGATGTTCGGCCGCGGTCCATCCTCGGCTCGGGCGAGCGCGGGCACGAGCGCGGCGGCCGCGATTGCTGCCGCGCTACCCAGGAGTGTGCGGCGTGTGAGCACGGCGTCGGTGTGTCGAATGGGTGCAGTCATGGCCGCAACGGCCCCTCTCGATCTGTCGGCGAGCAATACTGTCGGCCGGTCAGCTACTTAGTTACACGTGTAATCAGCCGCAGAGGTTACACGAGTAAGCTGCTATTGTCATGGGCGCTGGAGCGTCCACCCCCTACTCGGGGGGAAAGGGAGGACCGTGACCTCGGAGACACCGATCGACAAGCCGAACAGCGCCGATGTCGCGCGACGGGCGGGGGTATCGCGAGCCACGGTGTCCTATGTGCTCAACGGCCGCGCCGACGCGCGGATCAGTGAGCAGACCCGCGATCGCGTGCTCGCGGCGGCGAGCGAGCTGGGCTACGCGCCCAATGCCACCGCCCGCACCCTGCGGGCCGGACGCGGCAACACTGTGCTGATCCCGATGCTCGAACTCCCGGCCAGCCCCGCCAGTGACGCGTTCCTCGAACACCTCGCCCGCGAACTGGCCGAACGAGATCTGTGCCTGCTCGTCCACGGCGGCCGACAGCGGCCGGGGTTGGAGGCGGCGCGGGCCTGGGCCGAACTCCGTCCCGCTGCGGTGATCGCCCACCCGTTGCAATGCCCCACCGAGAGCGTCGAATTCCTGCGCCGCGCCGGGGTGGACGTGGTGGTGCTGTTGGGTACCCAACCCGGCGCGACCACTGCGATCCAGATTCCGTTGAATCCCGCGGCGGTCGCCCACACGGCCGCCGAATATCTGATCCGGCGGGGTTGCACGCGACTGGCGTGCCTGGTGCCCACCGGTCCGCTGGCCGTGTTGAGCGTGCCCCGGTTCGAGGCCGTGTCCGAGCTGGCCGGGCAGGGTGGCATACCCGTCGAGCGGGTGGACTGCGAGCTGACCGAGCAGAGTCTCACGCCGGTGGTGGAGCGGTGGCTCGTCGAACCGGGCACCCGCCCCGATGGCATCTACGCCTACAACGACGAGCATGCCTTGCTGCTCATCGAAGTCCTGCGCGAGGCCGGATTGGCCGTACCGCGAGACGTCGCGGTCGTCGGCTCGGGCAATTTCCCCATGGGCGCGGTCCTGCGACCCCGTCTGACCACCACTGTCGTTCCCGCCAACCGCCTTCCCGCGCTCCTCGCGGCCACCATCCACGCGGCGCTGGACTCGGACGGCCAGGCACCTCCCCGGCAGCTGCTGCAGCCCGAACTCATCGTGCGCGAATCCGCTTGACCCGCAACGGCATCGACCGGGTCGCGGTCGTTGCTGTGCACCTGTGTGGTCCTCGTTCTGTCGATGGGGTGGAGTTCGGTGTCAGCGGAGGGTTCCGGAGAGTGATCGAACTCAGGCGTCGGTGGGTGCTGTCAGGGTGAGTCCCGCGGCGATGACGGCACCGGCGGCGCACAGTCCCCAGACCGTGAGGTAGGCCGTCACGCTGGGCAACGCGGTGTGCGGAAGGATCAGGGCTCCGAGTAGCGCAGCGAATCCGGCGCTGGCGACGCTGCCGCCGATTGTGTACACGTTGTTGTAGACAGCGACGGTGCCGGCGGATCGGTCCGCGGCACTGGACTCGACGATGACCGTCGACAAGGCTGCCAACGCGAGGCCGGCACCGCACCGGCGATCGCATAGGCCAGCCCGAACAGCGGCAGCGATGTATGCATCGGAAGTTCGATCGAGTCGTGTTGCCGGCGTGGACAATACGAATCGGGTCGATGCCGCGCTCGGCGAACATGGTGGCCGCGCCGGATGGGCGCGGCCGGGGTCGCGTCGGCTACTTGGCGGCGGGCGTCGCCGGGGTGAAGGGCTCGTTGACGGTGGTGAAGTACTGGATCAGGGAGGCGACCGCGACCGGCGCGGTGACCAGTAGCGCTCCGGCGAAAGCGCCGATGCCCGCGCCGATGGCGATGCCCGCCAGGCATCCGGCCAGCGGGCCCGCGCCGAAGAGCGCGGCGAGGATGCCGGTGACGACACCGCCGACCACCGCCCCGCCGACACATCCGATCACCCCGCCGATGGCGGTGCCCACCGCCGCGCCGCCCGCGGCGGACGTGGTGATCTGCAGGGAGGCGCGCTGGAAGGCGGCCTGCTCGCGCTCGTAGCGGGTGCGCCAGGGCGCCTCGTCCTGGTAGGGCATGGCGACGGGGGTGAGGGTGGCGGTGTGGCCGTCGATGGCCGCCTCGATCGGGTAGTCGACACCATCGATGCTGAAGCTGAGCGGAATGCCCGCCAGCACTTGGCCATTGGCGGCCTTGATCTCGAACCTGCCGTTCTCGGTGACCAGACTGCCCGCGTCCGTGGAGATCGTCGCGGCGGTGTCGGTGGCGGTGACGTCGTAGTTCACGCCGGTCTCGGGTGTCGCCGCAGCGGTCGCCGACGGGGCCTGCGGTTCGGCGGAGGCGGTCGCCGTGGCGGCGGTGAGCGTCGCGGTCGCCAGGGCGGCGGCGGTGACCAGGGTGGTGATCCTCATCGGTATTTCTCCTCGAATTCAGCGTCACGGGTGTTGCGGGAAGCCGGATTTGCTCGGCGATCGATCACCGGTGATGCACCAGAAATTGATATGTGGAACATGTCACAATCGCCCGTGTTCTCGGTCACTAGAGTCCCGGTGAGTAGGACGAATTCGGCCTCGGCCGACTGGTGTTTCGCTGTCTATATCAAGGTCGGTGCAGCTTGTGGCGAGAATGCCTCCGGATTCTTAAGGCAAACGCCTTAAGTCGATTGCCTTAAGGCAATCGCCGGTGGTTGGCGCCGCGCTAGCGGAGGATCGTTGTCAATCTGTTCGAGTGGCTTTGGCCATGGGGTAGGTGCCGTCCAAGAGTCCCGAGGTGGGGCCGTAGAAGCGCGCGGCGAGTTGGAAGCGGTCCTTGGGTGGCGTCGGTAGCCAGTTGCGCCGTTGGTCCGGGTCGGCGGGCGGGTCGGGTTGCAGGTAGAAAGTCAGTTTGCCGTCGGCGACCGCGTATGCACCGGCGGCGAATTGGCCGCTGGTCACGCTGTACCGGTTGATCGGGTTGTCGATGAAATAGCCCGCCGAGTCGTACATCGGCAGCTCCCAGAATTCCGTGGTGGGCGGCAGATTGCCGATATCGAAGGTGAGCGTGTACCGGTGGCTGCCGTCGAGGTCGCGCCCCTCACTGTCCTTGAACAAGTAGGCGATGGTGTGGGATTGGTACGGCACAGGCGTGCCCCAGGCGACGTCGTCGGCACCGGCTTTGGCCGGGTAGTCGAGGGGGTCGGAGAACAGATCCGATTGCAGTCGCCAGCCGTTCATGTCGATCTGTGTGGCGGTGAAGGCATTTCGCGCGTTCGTACGGGCGTGGGTGAAGCCTTCTTCGATCTTGGCCCGCTGAGCCGAGTCGACCTTGGTCGGGTCGAAGATCGTGCCCGGCTTCAGGCCCAGCCGGGCCAGATCGGTCAGGGTCCGAGTTTCCTTGACCGAGTCGGTCTTTCGGGTCAGGGTGGGGTCGTTGAGCGACAAGCTCAGCAACTGCAGATAGTCGAGCGCGGTCATCGACTCGGCGATGTCGGTGATCTGATCCATACGCGGAAAGTCGCGATAGTCGCCCTTGATCTTCGGCTGCTGATCGAGCGGGGGAACATGGCCGCCCGCAGTGGTCCACTGGCTGAGCGGAACCGCGCCGATGCCGAGGACGACCGCTCGTGCGGCGGCCATATCGGCGTCGGTGCGGGAGGTGACCGCGATGCGAGCCGACAGCACGAAGGAGTCGGAGGGCGCACGCACGATCTGGGTTCCGGTGAAACCGGCCGGTAGTTTGTCGTGCCAGTTCGGGCCGATGATCAGATACCGTTGTGGCGCATTGCCGGTGAATTGGGAACCGGCTTTGAAGAACCAGTCGGCGTATTGGTCACCGGCCTGCACACTCCAGTACCGGCCGTCGGTCACCGCCGGTGTTTCGATGACGACCGGATCATTCGACAGGTCGAACATGCCGCCCGAGTACAGCGTCGAGGCGTTGACCGTGGTAGCGACGCGACTGGTCTTGGCATTGAACAGTTCCAGCTGCGGTTGCAAGTGGTTGAGTCCGTGGAAGGCTGGACTGTCCTGCTGGGTGTACAGGTGGCGCAGTTCGTAGAATCCCGCGATATTGAGACCCCAGTCGAAAGCCTGCTCGGTCAAATTCGAGATCTCGGTGCCGGACAGGGAACTATCGATCTGTCCGGTGCCGGCGGTGGGGGAGCCGCACGCGGCGATCATCGGAATGAGTGTCACCGCGGCGGCGGCCGCGGTGCGGGCCCGCAGTAATTGTCGTCGGGTCGTCTTCAAGAGCCACCAGTCCTTCGTATTGTTCGCGGATTCGGGGAGTCAGGCGGCGGCGATATCGGGCAGCGGCCAGCTCCCGGTGTAGTAGTCCGCGGTAGGTGCGTAAAGCCGGAAAAGTACGAGGAAACCGCGCCCGGGAACGGTCTTGATCCAGTTCGATTCGCTGGTTCCGGCAGGCAGACTCGGGCCGAAATGGGCATCGATCGTGCCATCGGGGTTGACCGTCGGGTTCTTCAGCGACGAAATCGACGGTCGGCGGGTGTCGGTGACGACGAAATGGAAGTCGTCGGCGTCATAGGCGGAGGCCGACCAGTACGCCAGCATCGGGGCCTTCGGCGGCACCCGGAGCACATAGTGTTTCGAGCCGTCGAGGAAATTGCCCGATGAGTCGCGGAAGCTGGTCAGGTAGGCCGCGCCGGAGCCGATGGGAGGTTTGGCGTCCGGGTCGAGGAATTTCTGCATGGCGAAGCCGAACCGGAACAGCGCCGCACGCTCGTCCACCTCGGTGATCGAACCGCGCTCCTGGGTATGGGACACCAGACCGGTCGGACTGCACCAATGTGTTTTCGGATAGATGCTCGGGCGCGCCACCCGTGGATCGGCTTCCAGCGTGGCGACCATTTTCCGACCCGTATCCGAGGCCCGGGTCAGGATCGACTTCACGCGATCGTCGGGCTGGAATGTGTGCCCGATGCCGAGACCCAGCGGGGCGAGCATGCCGAGCATGATCCGGTCGCGCTCTTCGGGATACTCGACCGCGAGGGCTTTCCCCATGAGGGTGAAGTAGTCCAGTCCGCGTGGGGTCAGTCCGTCGTAGTCGTCGAAATTCATCAGCCGGAACCGCGGGGCGGGCGGGTTCGTCACGGCGGAGTAGGCGAAGAGGTTCGCCCGCTGTAGCCGGGCCGCGGCGTCGGCGACACTGTCGCCGCGGTTGCGGACCGCGCGCAGGAAGAGCATGCCGGTGTTCGTCTTCGATTGGCGGACAAAGAATCCCGTCTCGGGCAATGGTCCGGTGTACCCGGGCGGCACCACCAGGTAGCGGCCGCCGCGCCCGGCATCTGGGCCGGTGCCGCCCACGTCTTCGATCGGCCGCTGCCAGGCGTCCAGCAGTACGCCGTACTGGCCGCCGCCCGGAATGTCGATCACCAGCGGGCCGGTCGCGGTGAGGTCGAAGTAGGCGAAGGAGTAGACGACATCGTCATTGCCGGTCTGCAGTTTCTGGTTGACCTGCTCGAGCTGGTTGAAGATGAACAGCTCCAGCGGCGCGATGCCCAGTCGTCGCGCACCCTCGGCCATGGCGGCCAGGCCGACCAGCGGCTGCGCCCAGATGTAGCCCTGTACGGCACGCTGATAGTCCATTTCGTCGTAGAGCGCCGCCGCGGTGTCCGCGCTGGGGTAGCCGGTGGATTCGAGCTCGAAGACCGGATCGCCGGGATCGTTCGACCGGCGTTGCGGTGCTTCGGTTCTCGTGCACGCGACGGCGGTGGCGAGTCCGCCCGTGGCCAGTGCCGAGGCCAATAGTGCCCTGCGATTCATGGTTCGACTCCCTTGTCGTCACCCGCCGCGCGCACCTCGGTGTGGACCGTGTGGCAGGATGACAAATATTCATCATCGTGTGTCTAGTATT
>NZ_JBHZCS010000011.1:39009-119136 GCF_042755705.1 Nocardia sp. NPDC059154 | reverse complement strand
GTGACGGAAAGCAAGAGCGCCGAGAGCGCGGGGCAGTCGGGCTCGCCGCCGACCGAGCGGGTCGTGGCCGTCGTGGAACTGCTCGCGGGCCGTGGTGAGCCGCTGTCGGCTTCCGAGATCGCCGGCCGCCTCGATCTCAATAGATCGACCGTGGGCCTGATCCTCGGTGCGCTCGAGAATGCCGGGTGGGTGGCGCGGCGACCGGATCGGCGCTATGAGCTCGGCGTCGGCCTGGTCGGCGTCGCCGAGGCCGTGCGGGATGCCGTACCCCTGCTGCGCGGTCACGACCGCGCCCTGCGCGCGCTGGCCGACCGTACCGGGTGCGGTGTCGCCCTTGTTCATATCGGAACCAGCGAGGCGACCATCGTTGGTATCGCGCGTGGCGACGCGGGCATACCGACCCACGTCGGCGTCGGTACTCGACTGCCGCTCGCGGCACCATTGGGTGCGACCGTCGTCGCGCACCGCCCACCCAACTTGCGTCGGGCCTGGCTCGACACCGCCGCACCCGAACTGCGAGAAGACCTTTCGGCCGCCCTCGAGAACATATTCGATACCGGCGTCGCGGTGTTCGCGCTCGGCCGCACCGATCCGCGGTTGTTCGTTCTGCTCGCGGAGATGAGCGAGGTGCTGGCCGCGCACCCTGGACGAGTCGCCCTGCGTCGTAAGGTCTTCGACATGATGACGGCACTGGCGGCCGCACCGTACGACCCGGACCGGATGGCCGCCGAAGAACCGCTGTCCATCAGCTTCATCGCGGCCCCGGTCGCCGCCGTCGGCCGCCCCGCGTACGAACTTCAACTGGGCCCCATGCGCACTGGAATCGGAAGGGCCGAGCGAGAGCGGATGGTGAGCGAATTACTCATCACGGCAAGGGAATTGGGTATGGACTGACGGTGCCGCCGCGGTCCTGCCCGGTCTATGGATGATGAGCGTCGGTCCGCGCAGGTCAGCGGAATATCAATCGTCCACGGTACAAATGAAGGGCCCCGGAGAGATTCGCTCCGGGGCCTCTTAGCTGTCCGCCTGCTCGGCGTGGTGGCCCGCAGGCCCCTGACATGGTCTGAAACGACTATGTGTCTGAAAAGCCTGCGAAACCGACCGCGAGTGGCGAGAATTGTCTATGCTGCGCAGCGGAAACGAGGACCTGCCGCCGCACCCGCCCGAAACCCCTTCGGCACCAGAGGAATTGGACAATGAGCAGGCTGGCGACAGCGTGCGCGGCGATCTTGGTTGCCGCGGGCGTCACGGTCGGGACCACGGTGGTCGGCGATGCGCGGGCGGAGACGCACGGCGCACCGCCCTGCACCCCGTATACGGCGATTCTCGCGCCGGGGACCTGGGAGACGCGTTTCGATGCGGATCCGATGGTGCCGGTCGGCATGCTCAGGCCGATCGGCGATGGGCTGCAACGGCAGTACGGCAGTGACATCACCGTGCTCTACGCCCCGTATGCGGCGAGCGCTTTCGATCAGGGGCTGAGCTATGCGCAATCCCTGAGCACCCTCGAATCCCGGCTGCACCAGATGGCGAGCAGCCTGTGCGGTTCGACGCGAGTCTTCCTTGCCGGGTACAGCCAGGGTGCGGACGGGATCGGCGATTTCGCGACCGAGATCGGCAATGGCGAGGGGCCGATCAGCGCCGATCGGGTGGTCGGAGTGGGGCTGCTGGCCGATCCGCATCGTGATCCGAGAACCACACTCTCGCTGGGCGACCCGCAACCCGGTCACGGCATCGCCGGGACGCGGAGTCAGGACTTCGGTGCGCTGACCGATCGGGTGCGCACCCTGTGCGTCGAAGGTGACCTGTACTGCTCGCTCAATGCCGCCACGTCCCCGTTCCTGTTTGCGCTCGGCCGGGTGCTCAGCGGTGACTCCGCGATGATCGCATCGCTGATTCCCGCGGGCACGGATCCCGGCACACTCCTCGCGCAGGCCGTGAAGGTCGGCGCCGGCTGGACGGCGACCGCGGCGAACCTGCCCGCCATTCTCCACAGCCTCACCAACCTCCCCGATCTGATCCAAGCGGGCGATATCAGTGGCGCGCACGAGATCGCGAGCAACCTCAATATGGCCCTGGCTCCGATGGTCCAGGCGGCCGCGGGCGTGGACCTGCCTCTCATCGGCTCGGTCATCCGGGCGGCCGCGGCCATCGACCCGTCGGGCTGGACCGCCGTTGCCAGCGTGATCGCCGATGCCCTGACCCAGATCGATATCCTGCGGATCGCGGGGAATGTCGGCCACATGCAGGAAACCCTCTGGCGCGCAGTCGAATCCCTCACCCGCAACGACGCGTCCGGCGCCGCTGCCGAAGTGGCGACCCTCGCCCCGGCCGGACTCGATCTGGCCGGCTCCGTTCTCGGCCCCCTCACCAACGCCGTACGGGGTGATCTCCGCGTCGCCGCGCAAACCCTGCTCAGCATCGGCGGTATCGACAGCATCAACGATCTGCTGGAACTGAGCCGCCAGGGTGTCGACATGGCCACCTTCTACGCCTCGAAGGCGCACGTCGACTACGGCGACGACGCACAGATACTCCTGGGCTTCCTGGGCTCCCTGGCTGCTTGACAGGACGCCGCTCCCCGCCCCGGAACCCCTGGTTCCGGGGCTGCCCGCGTTGGGGCGGGTTAGGATCTGTGATTCATGGACCGGTGGGGAGCCGGACCTGAGGGGGAGCGAAACATGGTGACTACCACCGATATACCCGTGATCGGCCGCAGGGAGCGCAACCGGCAGCGGGTCCGTGCCCGGATCTACACGTCCGCGCTGGAGTTGTTCGCCGAAAAGGGCTACGACGCAACGACAATCGACGAGATATCGGAACGCGCGGACGTGTCGCGCGGCACCTTCTTCAATCACTTCCCGCGCAAGGAAGACCTCATCACCGAGTGGGCCGAGGACCGGCGCCGCACACTGATGGACCGGATCGAGCAGCCACTCGGGACCGGGGCGAGCGACACCGGCGCGCTGCTGCACCGGTGCATGGCCGGTCTCGCCCAGCTCAGCGAGGCGCAGCGCGGAGTCACCGAGATCATGCTGACGGCGTGGGTGAAGACGGGCCGGCCCCTCACCGAAGAGCCGTACACCGCCGAGGTTTTCGCGCGAATCATCGACATGGGCGTCCGGCGCGGCGACATCGACTCACGCGTGGATCCGGTCCTGCTGGGGAACCTCCTCCGCGACGCCTACCTCGGGGTCGTGTACCGCTGGGCACGCCACACGACCGACCAGGAGCGGATAGCCGGCGAACTGCGCGACGTACTCGACGTCATCCTGCGCGGTGTCGCAACCCCGACCGCGACGCCGGCAGTCCGCTGACGCCGTCGCCGCTCGGCGCGCTGCAGACCCTGACCGACGACATCGACAAGGTCGCCGAGACCGAGAACGATTGGCCCGCAGCGTGACCGAACCCGCCGACTTACCGTGAATGTGATCTGGACGCCATTCGTGGTCGAGTCATGCGGATCGAATCATGCACATTGGCACGAAATGTCCCCTAGCAGGCGCGTTCCATCCCCGTCCCGCCGTCGGAACACCGATAGATTTGCCCGGTCCGGGCCCAACGAGGGGTGGGTCCGCACATACCTTGGAGCGGACGCGGAATGGAGGCTCGATGCCCAGCGGGGCGATGCGGGAGAGGATCGCGGGACTCATGGCCCGGCGCCCGCTGACCCCGCTGCCGCTCGCCCGGCTGCAACGCAACACCACGAGGAGACATCACCCATGGAGCGTTTCGACAAGGGGCGCCGGGAGTTCGCGGCGCTGATCGGCGCGGACGCCGATGTGGCACAGGCCGAACTGCGCCGCCGCTCACCGTATCTGTTCGACGCGATGATCGAGGGCGCGTTCGGCGGCGCCCTGGCCCGCCCGGAACTCAGCCGCGCCCGGCGCGAACTGGCCACCGTCTCGATGCTGATCGCCCTGGGCGACACCGAGCGGCAACTGGCCACCCACGTGCGGGCCGCCCTGCGCAATGGACTCGAGGCCGCGGAACTGATCGCCCTCGCCGAGCACGCCTCGGTGTACGCGGGATTCCCGCGCGCCCTCAACGGTCTGGCCATCATCGACGAGGTGCTGGCCGAGGCGGGCCTGGACCGTCCCGCCGAGCTGCGCCGGGTCACGCTCGCCGATCACGAGACGGTGGTGGCGCAGCGCGGCGCGGACGGCCCCGCGGTGCTGCTGGTCCACGCCCTCGGACTGGACTGGCGGATGTGGGACGAGGTCATGCGCCAACTATCCAGCGGCCGAACGGTATTCGCCTACGACATCCGCGGGCACGGCTGGGCCGCGGGCGCGCCCAGCCCGCACACCATGACCCAGGCCGGTGCGGATCTGCTCGGGGTCATGGACGCGCTCGGTCTGGAGACGGCACACGTGGTGGGCCTGTCCTACGGCGGCGGCATCGCGCAGACCGCCGCGGTGGCCGCGCCGGAGCGCTTCGCCTCGCTGACCCTGGCGGCCACCACCGACTTTCCCTTCGACGCGTTCGAGAACCGCGCCCGATCCGGTGCGGCGGACGGCATGCCCGCCCAGGTCGCGCCCTCGCTCACCCGCTGGTTCACGCCCGAATTCGTGGCCGAGAACCCGTGGCCGGTCCGCTACGCGCGCGAGCAGATTCTGCGTGGCAACCCGGTCGACTGGGCCGCCGCCTGGCGCGCCTTCAGCGGTCTCGATGTACAGAACCGGTTGTCGGACTTCACTTCTCCGGTGCTCGTCCTCGCCGGCGAGCGTGACGCCTCGACCACGCCCGCGATGATGAAGGGGGTCGCCGAACGCATCCCCGTGGCCGAGTACCGCGAACTGCCCGGCGCCCCGCACATGCAGACCCTGGAGCAGCCCGCGCTGGTCGCCGCGGCGCTCGACGACTTCCTGCCCGCAGACCGCTGACGGCCCTCAGGCCAGGGCGCTGCCCCGCTGCCAGTCCGGCCAGAGGATGGTCCAGTCACCGCCCTGCCCGATGTCGAGCGGATCGCCGCCGGTATTGCGGACCTCGACCACATCGCCGGGGTTGGCGAAGTCGAAGAACCAGGCGGCGTCCGCGGGACTGAGGTTGAGGCAGCCGTGCGAGACGTTGGTATTGCCCTGCGCCCAGACCGTCGCGGCGAGTTCGTGCAGGTAGATGCCGTCGTGGCTGATGCGGACGGCATTTCTGATGTTTTCGCGGTAGCCGAGGCCGGAGTTGACGGGCAGTCCGTAGCTGGAGGAGTCCATGCTGACGACGCTGTTCTTGTCGAGCACGGTGTAGACCCCGGGATGGGTCCAGAACGACAACACCCGCCCGCCCACCACCGCGGTACCGCCCCGGCCCATGGACGTGGGCATGGTGCGAACCAGGTTGCCGTTCTCGAAGACCTCGATGTGCTTGGTGTTGTCGTCGGCGATGGCGATGTGGGAGGGGCCGATCACCACGGAGGCCCGCTGGTCGTCCCGGCCGTACACGCCGTCGCCGAGGCGGGTGCCGAACAGGTTCGCCGCGACCGTGATCCGGGTGCCGGGAGTGTGATAGTTCTCCGGACGCCAGTGCGCATTGCGGTCGTCGAGCCAGTACCACGCGCCCGGCACGTGGGGCTCGGTGGTGACCCGGAAGGTGCGTTCCGCGGCGGCGCGGTCGACGGCCTCGTCGAAGTGCGCGACCAGCACCAGGCCGATGCCGTAGGTTTCGCCGTCC
The DNA here is from genome assembly GCF_042755705.1 of Nocardia sp. NPDC059154. NCBI lineage: Bacteria > Bacillati > Actinomycetota > Actinomycetes > Mycobacteriales > Nocardiaceae > Nocardia > Nocardia sp. NPDC059154. Next base: position 113,469 of record NZ_JBHZCS010000011.1, on the reverse strand, counting down.
TGGATGTCGAGGAGATTGTTCGAGCGGAAGGAGACGCTGGTCAGCGTGTCGGGCCGGACAGTGGTGAAGACGGCGGTGGTGTCGACGTCTCCGGTCTCGCCGTTGGCCACCACCGACGCCGTATAGGTGTGGCCGTAGCCGAGTGGTTCGGAACTGATCCAGGCCAGGCGATCCACGGAGAGCGTGCCCGGTAGCGGCCGACCGGTTTCGTCGATCCAGGAGACCGAGGTCAAGGTCCCGTTGAGCACACCGACCCGGCCGAGTTGGCGCGGACTCAACTCACGCCCGGCGGCCACGGGCGGAAACACGATGGCCGCTGGCCGCGAGGCGCGCGGGAGCAGCCCGTTGCCCCGGTACGGCACGCTGCCGGCGACGAACAGGCCGCCCAGCCCCACGATCCCGGTCAATACCTGACGACGTCGCAACCCCAACGCGCGCTCCCTTCGACCTGATCCCGGACCCGGCTCGATCGTGTCAGCATCGCCCTGCCGGCCAACAAGATCACGGCGCCGGACGGGATCTCCACCGTTCCGTCGCGCAACCGACACCTGGCGGCAATCGAGCGGGAGCGTTCAGCGGGCCGGTATCACTTCAGCGTCGCGTGATCACTTCAGCGTCGCGTGCATGAGGTAGACGTTGTAGCTGTTCCAGGTGGAGATGGTGAAGTAGAGGTCCTTGGCGGTGGACCAGGGGTGGATGAAGCCGCCGTAGGCGGTGGGGTAGTCGTCGGTGCTGAGCAGCGGGGTCGGATCCGACCAGGTGCCCTGGGGTTCGGCGGCGGTGCGGAGGACGATCTGGTTGCGGGTGACGTCGAGGTAGACCATCCGCCACTGGTTCGACTCGGGGTCGTAGTGGATGGACAGTTCGCTGGCGGTGCCGGAAACCAGTGGGGTGGCGAGCAATTCGTTGGGGCCGTCGGCGGGGGTCCAGGTGCCGTCGATCCAGTACTGGTAGGCCGACTTGTTCAGGACCTGGTCGGCGGGGACGCGGGCGAGGCCGATGACGCCGAGGCGGCCGTTGGGTGTGCCGAACATGTAGACGTAGTCGCCGTGCGGAACCATGGTGGCGACCTGGAAGCGGCCGAGCCCGAACAGATTGTCCCAGCGGGCCCACTGCGATTTGGTCCAGGTGCGGCCGTTGTCGTCGGACCAGGCGATGCCGCCGAGGTTGGTCGACCACATGCCGGGGATCTTGGACCAGTGGTTGACCGACATGTAGGTCAGGTACTGACGGTCGCCGACGGCGAATCCCGAGGTGGGGATGGTGGTGGTCTCGAAGTTCTTGATCTTGCGGCTGTCGAGCAGTTCGGCGGCGTGGCAGCGGCTGTTCTGCACGAAGTCGTCCAGGATCAGACCCTGCGACAGATCGCGAGTGCTGCTGTAGGCCAGCACATTGCTGCGCCAGTCCTGCTGGTCGGTGCCGGCGCCGGTGGGTTTCCAGCCCTTGCCGAAGGTGTCGCCGAACATGACGGCGACCTGGCCGGGCTTGGTCTCCCACATGAGCCCGAGGTCGGTGCCGTCGACCGACCAGCGCATATCGGTGCGATTGACCGAACCCTGTCCGGTGACCTGGTTGACCAGCTGGACCGAATCCACCTGCGGCGCGGCCACCGGCGCGGCCACGGGTGCGGGCGTGGCGGACTGGACGGCCGCGGTGGGTGCGGCCTGGGGTTCGGGTGGCTCCCCGCCCGGCACCACGATCGGGATGGGTTCGGGCTCGGTGGTGATCTCTACCTGCGGCAGCGACGCGCTGCCGCCGCCGAGCTGATTCGCCGGGGCCGGGACGGTGTCGCGGATGTCCGGGCACGGGTTGGCGCAGGGATCGGATGGCAGCACGACCGGATCGACACGGGTGTTGTCGGGCTTCGGGCCGGGCACCTGGACGGTGACGATCTGGGGCACCGGCACCGGGACCTTGATGGTCTGATTGCCCTGCGGCTGGGCGCCATTCGGGTCCGCTCGGCGGTCCAGCGGATCGAACCCGGTCTCGCCGCAGCTGTTCACCGGCGCGGGCGCCCAGGGATGCGGCGCGGCCCCGGCGGGCGGCGCGGGCAGCAGCATCGCGCCCAGTGCGACGACGCCCGAGAGTGCGGGCGCCGCAGGGAATCCGGAATGACTCGACCAGCGGCGGGATCGAATTCCCATGTGGTGTGCGGCTCCTCGTCCAAGATCGGCTGACTCAACCTAGTCCGGTTCCGCCCGCTGCGCGTAGCGGCACGAACCGGTCAGGGTATCGGTCGTTCCGGGCCGTCGCCGCCGACGCCGGTGGCAGCGGCGCGTCGCCGGGGCGGCAGACTGAGCGGTAATGAAGCTGCCTGATCTTCCCGACCTCCCCGTACGCCCGGCGCTGGACCGCATCACGGCCACCCTGGGCGAGTGCGGGACCGCCGTGCTGGTCGCGCCGCCCGGAACCGGCAAGACGACGCTGGTTCCGCTGGCCCTGGCCGCGGCCACCGGCGGACGGGTGGTGGTGGCGGAGCCGCGCCGGCTGGCAGCGCGGGCGGCGGCCGCGCGAATGGCGGCGCTGCTGGGCGAGCGGGTCGGAGAGACCGTCGGGTATGCGGTGCGCGGAGACCGGAAGGTGGGGGCCGGGACTCGGATCGAGGTGGTGACCTCCGGGCTGCTGGTGCGGCGGCTGCAGAACGATCCGGAGCTGGCCGGGGTCTACGCGGTCGTCATGGACGAGTGCCATGAACGGCACCTGGACGCGGATCTGCTGCTGGCCCTGCTCCTGGATGCCCGGGCCGGGCTGCGGCCGGACCTGCGGGTGCTGGCGACCTCGGCGACCGTTGCGGCGGAACGGCTTTCGGCGCTGCTGGGCGGGGAGGGGGAGCCCGCCGCGCCGGTGCTGGAGGTGCGGGGCCGGGCCTATCCGGTCGAGCTGGAGTACGTGCCGCCGGCCGCCCGGGAGCGGATCGAGCAGCAGGTGGCGCGGGTGACCCGCCAGGCATTGGCGGGCAGCGCGGGCGATGTGCTGGTCTTCCTGCCCGGGGCGGGGGAGATCCGCCGGACCGCCGACCTGTTGTCGGGACTGCCCGAGGTGGACGTGCTGCCCTTGCATGGCAGGTTGTCCGCCGCGGCCCAGGACGCGGCGCTGCGGCCGGGCGCGCGGCGGCGGGTGGTGCTGTCCACGGCGGTGGCCGAATCCAGCCTGACCGTGCCGGGGGTGCGGGCGGTGGTGGACTCGGGACTGGCGCGGGTGCCGCGCATCGATCATCGGCGCGGGCTGTCCGGGCTTGCGACCGTGCGGGTTTCGGCCGCGGTGGCCGAGCAGCGGGCCGGACGCGCGGGCCGCGAAGGCCCGGGGTGGGCGTGGCGGTGCTGGCCGGAATACGAGCACGCGACCCTGCCCCCGTACCCGGAACCGGAGATCCGCACCGCCGATCTGACCCGGCTGGCCCTGGAATTGGCGTGCTGGGGCACCGTCGACGGGCAGGCGCTGGCCTGGTGGGATGCCCCGCCGGCGGGTGGTCTGGCGGCGGGGCGGGCGGTGCTGCGGGCGCTCGACGCGGTGGATGACCATGGGGCGGTGACGGATCGGGGACGGCGCATGGCGGCCGTCGGATTGCATCCGCGCCTGGCGCGCGCACTGCTCGACGGGGCGCGCGAGGTGGGGGCGCGGGCGGCGGCCGAGGTGGTCGCGCTACTCGATGACGATTCCCTCGCTCCCGGTATCGATCTGGCCGCGGCACTGCGGAGCCTGCGCGGCGACCGGCCCGCCCGCTGGCAGCGGGAGGCGCAGCGGCTGGCGAAACTCGTCGAGGGCGACGGCGTGGACGACCCGGCTCTCGTTGCGGCACTGGCCTATCCGGAACGGCTGGCCCGCCGCCGGGCCCCCGGTTCGGCCAGTTACCTGATGGCGGGCGGCACCGCGGTGACCCTGCCACCGGGCAGCGGGCTGGGCGATGCCGAATGGCTCGCCATCGCGGTGGCCGGGCGCGACCCGGGTCAGGCCGAGGGACGAATCCGATTGGCCGCCAAGGCCGATGAGCAGCTCGCCCGGCAGGCCGCCGCGAACCTCCTGGAGACCGTCGACGAGGTCGATTGGGCCGACGGTGATCTGGTGGCCCGCCGGGTGCGGCGCCTCGGCGCGATCGTGCTGTCGGAGCAGCCGCTCAGGGAACCGGATCCGAGCCTGGTGTCGGCCGCCCTGCTGCGCGGACTGCGCGCCACCGGCCTGGACCTGCTGCGCTGGGACGAGGATGCCCGCAGCCTGCGGCAGCGCCTGGACTTCCTGCACCACACCCTCGGCGCGCCCTGGCCCGCCGTCGATGACGCCACCCTGCTGGCCGACGCCGAAACCTGGCTCGCCCCAGAACTTTCCACCGCCCGCCGCCGTGCCGACCTGGAGCGCGCCGATGCGGGTCAGGCCCTGCGCCGCCTGCTCCCGTGGCCCGAGGCCGCACGCCTGGACGAGCTCGCCCCGGAACGCCTGGAGGTTCCCTCCGGCAGCCGCGTCCGCCTCGACTACTCCACGGACCCGCCGGTGCTCGCGGTCAAGGTGCAGGAGATCTTCGGCTGGACCGAGCCTCCCCGCCTGGCCGGCGGCCGCGCCTCGATCCTGCTGCACCTGCTGTCCCCGGCCCAGCGCCCGGTGGCCGTCACCGCCGACCTGCCGTCCTTCTGGCGCACCGGCTGGCCCCAGGTCCGCGCCGACCTGCGCGGCCGCTACCCGAAACACTCCTGGCCCGAGGACCCCACCACGGTCACCGCCCATCGCGGCACCGCCCGCAACGCCAATCGCTCCGGCTGACCGGGGCCCATCGCTCCGACTGACGGTGGCTGACCGGACCGGGCGGCGACGGCCGATCGCTGCGGGTAGCGGTGTCCCGCCGGACCGGGTGGCGGGAGCGAGACTTCAAGGGCAGCATGCGGAATAGCCGGTGACGTCCGGGTGCTGCAAGGCGGTGCGTCCGGCGTTCGGATGATGTGGTTCGACCCGCCGGTGAGCAGGCGGAGAGGGAGTGTGGCGGCATGCGTGCGATTCGATTCGACGAATTCGGTGGACCGGAGGTGCTGCGGTCGGTGGAGCTCGCGGTGCCGGAGCCGGGGGCCGGGCGGGTATCCATCGATGTGGCCTATGTCGGAGTGAATTTCGCCGATCTGCAGGCGCGGGCCGTGGGCTATCGGGTGCCGGGGCTGCCGTTCGTGCCGGGCTTGGAATTGTCCGGGCGGGTCCGGGCCGTGGGCGAGGGTGTCGAGGGTTTGAGCGTCGGCCAGCCGGTGTCCGCCATCACCGACGGCGGCGCGTACGCCGATGTCGCGGTCGTCTCGGCCGCGACGGTGTTCCCGGTGCCGGAGGGCGTCGATCTGCGCACCGCCGCAACGCTTCCCACGGTGCTGCCGACCGCCTACGCCCTGGTGCACACCGTCGGCCGCCTGCAGCCCGGGGAGACCATGCTGGTGCAGGCCGCGGCGGGCGGCGTCGGCACGGTGGTCGCGCAGATCGCCAAGCTCGCGGGCGCGGGCGCGGTGTACGGCGTGGTGTCCAGCCCGGCCAAGGCCGAGTACGCCCGCGAATACGGTTATGACGCAGCATTTCTGAACGAATCCTTCGACGCGGAGGTCGCCGCCGCCACCGGCGGTCGCGGCGTGGACCTCGCGCTGGAGTCCATCGGCGGTGAAACCCTGCGCCGCACACTGGATTCCCTGGCCCGCTTCGGCCGCCTGGTCTCCTTCGGCAATGCGGGCGGTGCGGGCCCGTGGCAGGTCGGCGCGCCCGACCTCTACCCGCAGGGCCGCTCGGTGGCCGGGTTCTCCATTCTCGGCCTGAGCGTCGAGGCCCCGGACGTTCTGCACGAGATCGCCTCGCACGCCTTCGAATTGGCCACCTCCGGCAAGGTACGGCTGCCCATCACCGCCGAGTTCCCGCTCGCCGAGGCCGCGGACGCGCACCGGCTGATGGCAGGTCGCTCCTCGACCGGCAAGCTGGTGATCGCCGTCAACCCGGAGTAACGCCCGGCCCGCCTACTGCCCGTTCTTCTCCGGTGCGAGGTTCTCGGCAGCCGTGACGCGACCGGATTCGATGGCGGCGAGCAGGGATTCGCGATCGGCCGACGTCTGATCGGCGTAGGCCAGCGCGAAGGCCCCGATCGCCTGGTCGAAGACGTCGTTGCTGCCGAGATACGCGGCGATGGCCACCCGATCTCCCGATCGCGCGTGGCCACGCGCCAGCGTGTGCCCGCACAGGCCGGCGTACTGCCGCAGCTGCGCCGCCGACATCTCGTCGATGACCAAGGAGCCCTTCATGTCTCGCAGCTGCCGCCAGTAGTAGAACAGCCCATCGGGGCCGGTCGCCCAGCCCAGGAAGATGTCACCGGCCGACTGGGTGAGCCGCTGCCCGTGCACCACCCGGTGCCCCTGATGCTGGAACTTGCTGCTCCGCAGGTGCGCGGCCAGTACCGAGTTCTCGGCCTGCTTCACCTGGAGGAAGAGCGGATCGCCGGTATTGCGCCCGGTCAGCAGCGCGATGAAGCAGCGCGTGCCCACGCTGCCCACGCCCACGACTTTCATGGCGATATCCCGCAATTCGTACCGATCCAGCAGCACCCGGCGCTCCTCCGGCAGCGTGTCCCGGTAGTTCGAGAGCACCGAGAGCAGTTCGGTGTGCAGCTCTCTCGGTACCGGTCTGAGCAGCGGCGGATCGGCCTTGATGCGCGGCACGCCATCGGGCCCGGGTTCGGTGAGCTTGTCCAGCGCCTGCAGGCTGGTGCGCGCCCGCGCCCGGCTGATCACCTTCTCGGTCTGCTTGCGGTCGTGCGGGCGCAGCAGCTCGGCGACCCGTTCGGCGTCCACCATCTCGTACCAGACGTCGGTCTCGCCCAGACCCGCCAGCCGCACCATGGCCTCGCGATAGGCCTGCGCCGCCGCGGCCGCCGCCCCGCTCGCCTCGGCGTCGTCGCACCCATTGGCCCGCGCCGCCACCGCCACGCTGGCCGCCAGCCGCTTCACATCCCATTCGAACGGCCCGGGCAGGGTCTCGTCGAAGTCGTTGACGTCGAACACGAGTGACCGTTCCGGCGAGGCGAACAAGCCGAAGTTCGACAGGTGCGCGTCCCCGCACAACTGCACGGTGAGCCCGGTGTTCGGCCCGCTCGCCAGATCGGCCGCCATGATCGCCGGCGCACCCCGATAGAACGGGAACTGCCCGGCCGCCATGCGCGCGTACCGGATCTCCACCAGCTCGGGCACCCGGGTCGCGGCCTGACGCTCCAGCACCGCTATCGGATCCTCCCGATCCGCCGCGGGCTTCCACTCACCGAGCGATCGCCGTGGCACCTGCTTCCGCGCGGCCCGCCCGGCCTCCGCCGCCCCGTTACCGCCCGCCGCCGACTCCGCCTCCGATGTCGCCATGGGAGGACTCTAGTTCGACCGCAAGCGGATTCCCAGGACACCGCCGGCGACAGTGCCGATGCCGCGCGACGATGTGACCGCCGAGCCTTCGGTGCTGCCGGTGGTCGGTGGCCACGAAGGCGCCGCATCGTCCAGGAGGTCGGGCCCGGGGTGACCGCCCCACCGTGACCGGCCACGAGCCCGACCGCGGTATGGGTATCGCCAACGGGCTCGATCAGGTTGGCTGCCTGGCCTTCGGCGGCGATGCCTGATCGAGCCTGTGTGACCCCCTATCCGGCCGCGCCGTCGGGAGTGGGTGCGCCGAACCATCGGTGCAGCGCGTTCCGGAGGCTCTCCCGAGCTGCCGGGGTGACGTCGTCGGCCGCCCAGGCCACATAGCCGTCCGGGCGGATCAGCAGCGCCGCGGCGGGTGCGTCGGTGGCGGTGGCGGCGAGGGGCGTGATGCGGTCGGCCCAGCCCGCCACGGCGGCGACCGGATCGAGGGCGGCGTCGAAGGTCAGCAGGAGGGGCCGGGCGTCGCGCAGGAGCTCGGCGATCCGGGTTGGGCCGCCGGCTGTTTCGAGGGCGCAGTCGGGGAAGAAGTAGCCGGACAGCCGATGATCGTCGCCGACGTCGTAGCGGATGTCCGAGCCCGCCAGCAGTCCGGCGATATGGGCGGCCGCCGCCGGGAGCCGCAGCAGTTCGCCGAAAAGCTCTCGGAGAGCGGTGATTTCCGGACCGGGGGAGACCAGAGCCGCCTGCGAGAGCGAGTACATCACCACGCGCTCGGCCACCGGGTGGCGCTCGGACTCGTAGCTGTCGAGCAGGCCCTCGGGTGCCCAGCCCCGGATTTCGGCCGCGAGCTTCCATCCGAGGTTGACGGTGTCCTGCAGGCCGAGGTTCAGCCCGGGCCCGCCCATCGCCGAATGCACGTGTGCGGCATCGCCGAGCAGCAGGACGGCGCCCTGCCGGTAGTGCTGCGCCACCCGGGTGTTCTGGCCGATCGTGCGGCGCAGCGTGTGCGGACCCGGGCCGGGCGGCGGCGTGATGGGCAGCGGGGCGCCGAGAACGCGTTCGGCGCTCTCGCGCAGTTCCTCGAACGTCAGGGGTTCGTCGTCGGAAAACTGCTCGCCGCCTTGGAATTCCATGGTTCCGATGATCGGCCGTCCCGGATCGAGTTCGGCATAGATGAAGATGCCGCGTTCGAGCCGGTGATGGCCGAGCCCGAACCGGCCCACCCCGGGAATCTCGATGCCGCCGTCGCCGGAACGGAACTCGTCGGGCAGGGTGGCATGGCCGACCCGGCTGACATGACCGTCGGAGGTGATGCCCGGGAACTCGATCCCGATCCGCTTGCGCACCAAGCTCTTTCCGCCGTCCGCCCCGACCAGGAAGCGGGCGGTCAGCGGGTAGGGCCCGTCGGGCGCGGACACCGTGACCGTGACCTGGTCGCCGGCGGGTTCGATGCCGGTCAGCTCGTGTCCCCAGCGCAGGTCCACGCCGAGGTCGATGGCGCGCTTGGTGAGGATCTCCACCATCTCCGGTTGTGGCTTGAAGACGAGGTGCACCGGATTCGGTTGTACGGCAGTGAGATCCAGGGGCAGGCCGCCGAAGATGTAGCGCGGCGCCGGGGCCGGTGCGGCCGGACTGCCGCTGAACGCGCCGTACAGCCCCCGCATGTCGAGGACCCGGACCACCTGCCCGGCCAGGCCGTTGGCCTTCGGTTCGGGGCTGGGTGCGGGGAGTCGATCCAGCACGATCGGGCGGAGGCCGGCGAGTGCGAGTTCGCAGGCGAGCATCAGGCCGTTCGGCCCGGCTCCGGCAATGACGATGTCGACGGTGTTTTCGGGCATGGCAAATAAACCTCTTGTCGTTGAGGGTATTTGGAGAGAAACCGGCGAAAGCGGCGCTGCTATGCCGGTGGTTGCGGCAGGCCCGCCGCGAGCGCGGACAGGGCCTGGCGGAGCAGATGGGTGACGGGGACGGTCGGCGCCGTGCGCACATAGGCCTCGAAGGCGGCCTGCAGCGCGGCGCCGGCCGCCCCGGCCACCAGCCGCGGGTACAGATCGAGTTCCGGGTCGGTGCCGGTGCGTTCGGCGATGGCGATGATCAGGTTGTCTTCGACGCCCTTGGACAGCAGGGCCCGAGTCTCGGGGGCGGCCACCAGTTTCCGGACCTCGGCGAGCTCCGTGGGCGAGGGCAGATACCCGGGCGACTCGGCGTGTTCCGCCTCGAGTGGCTCGAGCAGTGCCGCCGTGAGCGACTCCCACAGCGGCTCGTTCGCCGGACGGGCGCGCAGAATCTCGACGGCGCTGCTGAGTCGGGCCAGCTGCCGGTAGGCGAGCGCGTCGTACTTGCCCGAGAAGTAGTTGTTGAAGGTGCGCACGGACACTCCCGCGCGGGCGGCGATGTCCTCGCGCACCACGTTCTCCAGGCCGCGCTCGAACATGAGCTGAAGTGCCGCGTCGCTCAAGGCTTTCCGGGTGTCGAGCTTCTTGCGTTCGCGGAGACCGAGGGTCTGTTCGTCCGGCATGACTCCAGTATGCGCAAAACGTGCCCAGTGGGCAATGTTTCTCGCTGGGAAAGTTTTGTAGCGACCGAAATAGTTCGGACGCCCATGGCGTTCGGACGACCGATTCAGCGTGTCGGCGGCGTGGCTTACGCTCCCGGGGATTCGGAAGGAGCGTGTCGTGCGACGAGGTTGTGGGGTGGGGCGGTGAGCAAGCGCGGCTGGCTGCTGTTCCTGGGTATGGGTGTGATCTGGGGTGTGCCGTACGCCATGATCCGGGTCGCGGTGCGGGATTTCGATCCGGTGTTCGTGGCCTTCGGGCGGACCCTCCTGGGTGCGCTGGTGCTGTTGCCCATCGCGCTGTCCACCCGGGTGCTGCGGCCGGCGCTGCGGCACTGGCGCTGGGTGCTGGTGTACACGATCGTCGAGATCACCGGTCCGTGGCTGCTCATCGGGCGCGCCGAGACCAGGCTGACCAGCTCGACGGTGGGCCTGCTGATCGCGGCGGTGCCCCTGATCGCCATCGTGCTCACCACCCGCCTCGGGCACGAACGCCTCGACCCGCGGCGCATTCTCGGCCTGGTGATCGGCTTCGCGGGCGTGACCGCCCTGGTCGGTCTGGATATCGACGTCTCGAATCTGGGTGCGCTGGCGGCCATCGGCGTGAGTGTCATCGGCTATGCGCTGGGCCCGATCATCATCGACCGCAAGCTGGCCGAGTTGCCACCGATCGGCGTGGTGACCGGGTCGCTGATCTTCGCCGCCGCCATCTATCTGCCGTTCGCGCTGTGGCGGATGCCTTCTCGCTTTCCGGCCGGAGCGAGCTGGTCGGTGGTGGGCCTGGGCCTGATCTGCACCGCGCTGGCCTTCGTGGTCTTCTTCGCCCTGATCGGCGAGGTCGGCCCGTCGCGCGCCACCGTCATCACCTACATCAATCCCGCGGTGGCACTGCTGATCGGCGTCTCGCTGCTGGACGAGCCCCTCACCGCGGGCATGGCGATCGGCTTCCCGCTGGTGATCCTGGGCTCGATCCTGGGCACCGCCCGGGCCCGGGTGCGGCCCGCGGCCGAGCCTGCGCCGGCCTAGCTGGGTCGGCCGCCGTCTTCGGCCGGCTCGGATACAGGCACAGCGGTTCTTTCGTATGCTCATTGTTAGCGAGTGGGGAGGGAAGCGCTGGACCTCGATGGTCCGGCGATGGAGGAAGGTCCTCACGGATGGACAGTCGTGAGGCTGCCGACATGGCGCGGGAATGGTCGGCGGCCCTGCTCGATTGCGATGGCGTGCCGGCATCAGTGCCGCACGACATCCGCCAGTTGACGACACAATGGATCGTCGAGCTGGAAGCTGCGTTGTCGGCCGAGTCGTTCGACCCGTCGCCCGCATACCGAGTCGGGGTCGAGATGGTCCGGTCGAACCTGACGATCCCCGCCATGATGACTCCGACCGCGGCGATGCTTGCCGGTTTGCTGGAGCGATCACGGCGGCCGGATCGGGCACAGCGGTTCGGCGCACTCCTGGGAGAGCTGGGCCGCGGCTACACAAACGAGCTGCTGGAGGTCCACGCCCGCAGTCAGAAGGTCGCTGAGCAACGCTTTCGCGCGGTGTTCGACAACGCCGCGGTGGCTATCGCGCTCTACGACCGCAACGGCATCACACTCGAGGCCAATCCCACGACGGCACGGATGGTCGGGATGAACCAGGAGGACCTGCCGGGGGTGTCCGCTCTGGACTTGATGCACCCCGACGACCGCGACGAACTCCGTCACGCGGTCGTCGGTTTGCTCAAGCGCAGAAGCGGCACCGTGCACTTCGAAGGCCGCTTCTGTCGCCCCGACGGCAGCGTCTGCTGGGGTGCATGGACGATGACGCTGGTGTGCGACGCGGACGGACGTGACGTGCGCGTGCTCGCCGTCGGGGATGACATCACCGAACGGCGGGCCATGCAGCAGAAACTGTGGTGGGAGGCCCGTCACGACCCGTTGACGGGTCTGCCGAATCGCCATTGCCTGCTCGAGCAGTTGGAGGCCATTGTGGCGGCGGCCCGTCCCGGCGATCACATCGGTTTGTGCTTCCTCGATCTCGACGCGTTCAAGAAGATCAACGATCGCTACGGCCACCACGCGGGAGACAGCGTGCTGGCCGAGGTCGGCCGCAGGCTCGACGCGACCCTGACCTCGCCGACGGTCACGCCGGCCCGCATCGGAGGAGACGAGTTCGTCGCGCTGCTCGCACCGCCCTGCGACGACGACACGGCCCACGCGGCCGCCGAGACCATGCTTGCGACGCTGCGAGACCCGGTTCCGGTCGGTCCCGGCGATCTGCTGTCGATTTCGGCCAGCATCGGCGCCGTTGTCACTCCGGTTGCCGGCGCGAATGCCGAAAAGCTGTTGGACGAAGCCGATGTCGGCCTGTACCGCGCCAAAGCCGCGGGACGCGGCACCTGGGTACTGCACCGCACCGATAACGGCCCCGCAGCCAGGCAGTAGCCATGAAGCCGCCGCACGCCCGACTGGGCGGTCGGTTCTTGTCTCGGGAAGCGAACCGAGAGCCATTCGGGGATAAAGGTTTTGCCGCGATAGTGTGCAGGCATGCGGGTGGGCGGCCAAGATATGCGAGTGCGCACGAAATTCTCCAGCGAGCTGATAGCGCTGACCGATGAGCTCGCGCATATGGCGCGACTGACGCATGAGGCTTCCGAACGGGCCGCGGCGGCGCTCCTCGGCAGCGACCTGACCGCCGCCTACGAGGTGTTCGCGCTCGAAGAGCAGGTGGAGATCGAGCACGCGAAATGTGAGGACCGGTCGGTCATTCTGCTCGCCCTGGAGGCGCCGGTTGCCCGCGACCTGCGCCAGGTGGTGACGGCCATGCAGATCGCCGACGACCTGCTGGCGGTCAGCCGCGCCCTGAGCCGGGTGGCCGATGTGGTGGTGCGCCGCTACCCGAATGCGGTGGCCCCGCAGCACGTTCTCGACCTGCTCGCGGAAATGTCCGCCGCGGTCACCGATCTCACCGATCTGGCGGGCAAAGTGATTGCGGCACAGAACCCGCCGCGCGATCGCGCCCTGGTGCCGCGCGACGAGAACCTGGAGCGGCTGCGCGGCCGGCTGGTGGAGCTGGCGGCCGATGACGGCTGGCCGCACGGGTCGGCCATGGCCATCGATATCGCGCTGCTGGCCCACCACTTCGAGCGCGGGGCCGACCACTGCGTGCGCATCGGGCGGCTCATTCGCTTCTTCCACACCGGTATTCCGCTCTACGCGCAAACGGAGGCGTAACCGCCACCTCGTGTGAGGGGCCCCGATCGGCGGGAGTAAGCTGCCCGAATTGCTTCATGGCGAGGTCTTTTCGAGTAGCACCGCACGCACGGACAGCCGAAATCCGACAAGGGCCCCAAACATGACCAACATCTCCACCCAGACATCGGTGTCCACCCCGGCACGGGTGGCGGCGCCGGTCCGGGTCGCCCCGGCCGCCCCGGCACCGAGCGACCGGGCAGCGCCGATCGAGAGAACGCTGTCGCACCGTCAGATCATGACCATCCTGTCCGGCCTGCTGCTGGGCGTCTTCCTGGCGGCGCTGGACCAGAACATCGTGAGCGTGGCGATCGTCCGCATCGCCAACAGCCTGCACGGCTTCGACAAACAGGCCTGGGCCACCACGGCCTACCTCATCACCGCCACCATCTCGACGCCGCTCTACGGCAAGCTCGCCGACATCTACGGCCGAAAACCCTGCTACCTCATCGCCATCGGCATCTTCGTGATCGGCTCGGTGTGCTGTACCTTCGCCACCTCCATGTACCAGCTCGCGGGATTCCGTGCGCTGCAGGGCGTCGGCGCGGGCGGGCTCATGTCGCTGGCCTTCACCATCATCGGCGATATCGTGCCGCCCCGCGAAAGGGTCAGGTACCAGGGCTATTTCATGATGGTCTTCGGCATCGCCACGGTGCTGGGACCGGTACTGGGCGGCTTCTTCTCCAATGCCGACCACATTCTCGGGCTCGCGGGCTGGCGCTGGGTGTTCCTGGTGAACGTGCCGATCGGGGTGCTGGCGCTGCTGGTGGTCGGCAAGGTGCTGGACGTGCCCTTCGCCCGGCACCGCCACCGCACCGACTGGCTCGGGGCGATAACCCTTGCGGCGGGCACGGTTCCACTGCTCATCGTCGCCCAGCAGGGCCGGGACTGGGGCTGGGGCTCCCATCGTGCGCTGTTCTGCTACGGCATCGCGGCGGCCGGACTGGTGCTGTTCCTGATCGTCGAATTCCTCATGAAGGACAGCGCGCTGATTCCGCTGCGGCTGTTCACGAATCGCACCTTCAGCATCGCCATCCTCGGTGGGTTCATCGTCGGTGTCGCCATGTTCGGCGCGATCGTGCTGGTGCCGCTGTACTTCCAGGTGGTGCGCGGATATTCGCCCACGCGTTCCGGGCTCTTCATGCTGCCGCTGGTGTTGGGCATCATGCTGGGCGCGCAATTGTCCGGGCTCATCACCAAATTCACGGGGCGCTACAAGGTGCTGCCGATCCTCGGCTCGCTGGTCATCGGCGCCGGGTCGGTGCTGTTCGCGCTGGTGCACTACGACAGCCCGCTGTGGCAGCCGCTGCTGTACTGCGGCATCATCGGTTTCGGCCTCGGCGGGTGCATGCAGACGCTCATCATCGCGGCGCAGAACGCCGGGCCGCGTTCGGATATGGGTGTGTCCACCGCGTCGGCCACCTTCTTCCGGCAGATGGGCGGCACGCTCGGCGTCGCGGTCTTCCTGACCATCCTGTTCAACCTGCTGCCGCGCAAGATCCTGGCGGCCTTCGGCGGACAGCTGCCGCCGGGATTCGACGCCGGGCAGCTGGGCCGGATCCAGAGCAACACCAGCAGCATCGCGGCCCTGCCGGACCAGCTGCGCGTACCCATCCTGACCGGATTCACCCACGCCATGGGCGGGGTGTTCGTCGTGGCGGCCGCGGTGGCGGTGGTGGCGGCATTCGTGCTCATGTTCATGAAAGAGATTCCACTGCAGGATGTTCCGACGCCGGTCGTGGAGGAGATCGCCGAGCCGGAACCCGAACTCGAGCCGGAGCCGGAGCCTGAGCCGGAACTCGAGCCGGAGTTCCATTTCGCCGAGCCGTTGGGGCTGTCGGTGTCGGGGTGCGTGCACCGCGAGGACGGGCAGTCGGTGCCCGACGCAGTGCTCACCCTCATCGACCAACGCGGACGCCAGGTTTCGCGAGCCGTCGGCGAATCCGACGGCGGCTATGTCATCGGTGTCCCGCGGGCGGGCGGCTACGTGCTGATCGTGTCCGCGTTCGGTTATCAGCCCGCCGCGGTGACCGTTTCGGTCGGCAGCCGCCCACACCGCCTGGATGTGGCCCTGCTCGGATCCGGTGAGGTGTCGGGCGTGGTGCGGTCGCTGGGACGCGGTGCGCCACTGGGCGATGCGACCATCACCCTCACCGACGCGTTCGGCGACGTGGTCGGCTCGACGGTCACCACCCCGGAGGGCGATTTCATCTGCCGTGGCGTGCTGGCCGGCACCTACACGCTGGTGGCGGTGGCCGATCACATGCGTCCCTCCGCGGTCACCCTGACCGTGCCGGACAGCGGAATGCTGCGCCACGACATCGAATTGGCGCCGCGCGCGGTGCTGGCCGGATCGGCCTGCAACGACCGCGGGCACGGCGTGCCCGATGCCCAGATCACGGTGCTGGACGAGGCCGGTGATCTGATCGCCGTGACCCGCACCGACGACACCGGCCGCTACGCCGTGCCGGATCTGGCGGAGGGGCGCTACACCGTGATGGCCCGGGGATATCCGGCGGCGTTCAGCCGGGTCACGGTCGCCGACGGCGAGGTCGCCCACGATGTCCTGCTGGGCTACGAGCGGGTGGAGTCGCCCGAGCGGGAGCGCTGGGAGTCGGTGGATCGGGTCTGAGCCGGGGCCGGGAGTGGTTGCGACCGAGGATTGTTTCAATTCGCCGCGCGCCGCGGTTCCGCAGCTGTTAGGTTTCCGACTGAATACAGTCCAACATTCGGTATTGGGCTGGTTCAGGGGAGAACAGACATGAAGACCTCGCGTGCACTGCTGACCGTGGCCGCCCTCGCCGCCCTCGCCGCCCTCGTGCCCACCGCCGCCGCCCAGGCCGAACCCGCCACCCCCGACACCGGCGCAGCCGTCAACGAGTATGTGGCCCTGGGCGATTCCTGGGCCGCCGACGCCACCCTGAGCCAGCTCACCACCGCCTTCACCCCGGCGCCGTGCGTACAGAGCGTCCACAATTACGCCAAGCAGGTCGCCGCGGCCCTGGCCGTGCCGGTGTTCCGTGACGCCACCTGCGGCGGCGCGGTCACCGCCGACATGACCCGGCCGCAGCACACCGCGCTCGGCGACAATGCGCCGCAGTTCGACCGGCTGACCGAGAACACCGACCTGGTCACCCTCGAAATCGGCGGCAATGACGCGGATCTCGCGGCCACCGTCACCGACTGCATCACCCCCGACCCGGCCGTCAGCCCCTGCCTGAACGAGATGGTGGTGGGAGGCGTCGACCGGATGTCGCAGAATATCGCCCGCACCGAACCCCGGGTGGCCGCCACCATCGCCGGTATTCGCGAGCGCGCCCCGCACGCCCGCATCCTGCTGCTCGACTACTTCGAGGGCATCGGCCTCGACGGCGGCTGCTGGCCGGAGATCCCCATCTCCGACGCCGACGCCATCTGGCTGGGGCAGAAGCTGATCGAACTGCACGACATGCTCGGGCGGGTGGCCGCCGAGACCGGAGTCGAGTTCGTCGACACCTACGACGGCAGCTCCGGGCACGACGCCTGTCAGCCCGTCGGCACCCGCTGGGTGGAGGGGCTGCTGCCGTTCTCGGGCAGCCCGGTCGGGCTCGCGGTGCCGTTCCACCCCAACCAGCTCGGCGCGAACTACCAGGCGCGGCGGGTTCTGGAGACCCTCGACGCCACCTCCTGACGGGCGTAGTCAGCGGCGCGGGGTGATCGATACCCGGTTGTCGTGGAACACCGCGCCGCCGCCGAAGTCCGAATCGCGTTCCGCGACCGTCGCATTCACCGTCGCACCGCCGGAGTGCTTGGCCCAGCGGCCCTTCGTGGTCGCGGCGACGCCGGGCCGGACCCGGTCGGAGACCTCGGCGACGGCCTCGAAGGAGCCGCGATCGTTGTGGACGGTGACCGGATCGCCGTCCGCGATGCCGCGCGCCGCCGCGTCCCCGGGATGCATCGTGACGGTCGGTTCGCCTGCGCGCCTGCGTAATTCGGGATCGACGCCGAAGCTGGTGTTCAGGAAGTAGTGCGACGCCGCGGAGATCAGCACCAGTCCGTCGCCCGGATCGGCGGGCGGGGTGTACCCGGCCAGCGGATCGTGGCCGGCCCGCGCCGCGCGGTTCGACACGAACCGGAGCTTGTCCACGGGCACCGGGCGTGGATCGATCTTCAGGAAGCCGTCGGCGCGCAGCCGGTCGACGTCGTACTGTTTCAACAGCTGGTTCGCCAGGTCCTCATCCGACTCGTACAGCGCCGGTTCGGTCAGCCCCAGGCGCCGGGCCAATCGGCGGAAGGTCTCGGTGGTGGGCAGGCATTCACCGGGCGGGGTCACGGCCGGTTCGTTCCAGACCAGATAGAGATTGCCGTACGCGGCCAGCACATCGAGGTGCTCGGGCTGCATGGTGGCCGGGAGGACGATATCGGCGTAGTCGACCGTGTCGGTCGGAAAGTGTTCCAGGACAACGGTGAACAGATCCTCGCGCGACAGGCCCTCGATCACCCGGCGCTGATCGGGATTGGAGCCCACCGGATTCGCCGCGATCACGAACAGCGCCTTGACCGGCGGTCCGTCGGTGTCCAGCAGCACCTCGCCCATGCGGGTCATGGACAGCGTCCGCACCGGATGCGGCAGCAGATCGAATCGCATCAGCGCGGGGGTGTCGAGCCGGAAGTGCCCGCTGGTCGAATAGTGCAGTCCGCCACCGGGAATCGCCCAGTCGCCGGTGACACCGGGCAGGCAGGCCAGGGTGCGCAGCGCCATCCCGCCGCCCGCGTGCCGCTGCATTCCCTGCGAGGCGCGAATGGCCGTGGGCCGGGTGCGGGCGATGCGTTCGCCCAGAGCCACGATGCGTTCCACCGGCAGCCCGGTGATCTCGGCGACCCGCTCCGGCGGGTACTGCGCTATGCGCTCGCGGAATTCGGGCCAGCCCTCGGTGCGGGTTTCCAGGAACTCGGTGTCCTCGGCGCCCAGCCCGACGATGACGTGCATGAGCCCCAGCGCCAGCGCCGCGTCGGTGCCGGGCAGCGGGGCGAGGTGTTCGTCACAGCGTTCGGCGGTGCGGGTGCGCACCAGGTCGATGGCCACCGTGTACGCGCCGCTGTCCTGGATGAACTTCCAGACATGATGGCCGGAGCTGAGCGGATTGGTGCCCCACAGCAGGATCAGCCGCGACTGCGCCAGCTGCTCCGGGTCCATGCCGCCCGCGGTGCCCAGGGTGTATTTCAGCCCCGTGCTGCCCGCGACGGAGCAGATGGTCGGGTCGTGCAGGGAGGCGCCGAGCGCATTGAAGAACCGCCGGCCGGAGAAGCCCTCCAGTCCTTGGATGTAGCCGAGGCTGCCGGTGCCGTGGAAGGGCCAGACGGCCTCGCCGCCGTACTCGGCGAGGATGCCGGTGAGCCGGGTGGCGATCTCGTCGAGCGCCTCGTTCCAGGTGATCGGTTCGAAGCGGCCCTCGCCCTTGCGGCCGACCCGGCGCAGTGGCCGGGTGAGGCGCTCGGGGGAGTGGACCTGGTCGAGGTAGCGGTTCACCTTCACGCACAGCGCGCCCCGGGTGACCGGGTGCTCGCGGTTGCCGCGCAGGCCGGTCGCCCGGCCGTCCTGCACGTCCACCACCCAGGAGCAGGCGTCCGGGCAGTCGAGTGGGCATGCTCCGAGAACCTTCACCCGATCGATCGTAGGCAGGTCCGAGCGGGCGCGCGAAAGGCGAGCGTAAGGCCGGTTTCCGGGCGCGACACGCCTATGCCGTCATGTGACGACACGCGGTCGAGCTGGGGTACTCTCGGCGCGCGGCTAATCAGCCGCAACAGGAGTGCGGGGGCGGAAGTGCGCGGTGGAATGGGAGATTCATGATCACCCCCGGCCGAGGTCTCGTCGGTGTCGTCTCGGGATGTGCGGCGCTGCTGACCGGATGCGCCCACGCCGGCCACACCGATGCCGCGCACGCACACCAGGCGAACAGCGAGATGGCCGCCAGCGACTCGGGCGAGATGCAGCGCAGCGCCTTCGTCACCGCCTGCGCGGGGACCTCGGCGGGTTGGCAGGCGACGGCGGTGGTCAGCAATCGGGATGTGGTGGAGCACCGGTATCTGGTGGTGATCAGTTTCATGTCGCCGGAATCCACCGATCTGGAACGGACACGCACCGAGGTGCTGGTGGCGCCGGGCTCGACGCAGGACTTCACGACCGAGACGCGGCTGAATCCGGTGTCGCGGCCACAGACCGTCCGGTGTGTGCTGCGCGGGGTCGAGCAACTCTGACCGATGCTCGCGAATCGGGCGGCCGGGCGGTCGCGCTGCCTCGAAAGTTGCGCGGGGACAGGGGCGGACGCTTAGGATCACCAGCGCCGGCCATGCTCTGTGGGCCGCACCAGTAGGAATAGCTGATGGTTCACTGGCTCTCGGGCGGTGACCATGTGCGTTCTCCGGATGTGGATTTGTCGGTGCCATGGTGCATGCTCTTGGCACGCAGATGTCCGCCCCGTCCGCCCGGAGTGCCCCATGTCGACCCGTACCAAGCCACAGCCCTTGTCGGATACCGAAATTCGGCAGATCGCCGCGGAAATCGACGCGGGCCGGCCACCGATGGTGTGGTTCACCGCGGTGGCGGTCGGCGTCCCGGAAGGCCGTTCCGGAAAGGTGATGTCCCTCGGGGATCCGTCCGAGGGGGATTTCCTGCAGGTGAAGCCGACGGGCTCGAAGGATGTGCTGTCCTTCGGTCCCACCGAGGTGACCCTGACCAAACCGGCCCGGCAGAACCCGGCCAAACCGGCCGGAGCTCAACCGAAAACGGCAACCAGGAAGGAACCCACCGTGACGATGTCGTCTCCCGTGACGATGCCGGCCAGCGCGCCGAGCGCTTCGCCCGCTCCGGAAGCCAAGGTCGAGACCCCGCAGCCGGCTGCGGAATCCGCGCCCGAGGCCAAGGCCAAGCCCGCCGCGTCGCGTCCGGCCCGCAATGCCGCCAACAGCGCCGCCGCGAAGAAGCCGAAGGCTCCCGAGGTGACGGTCACCCTCAGCGGCACCGCCGAGGGGGAGTGGACCCTGGATGTCGTGAACGGCAAGAAGCGCACCATCAAGGGCCTGCCGGTCACGAGTTCCGCTGTGGCCCAGGCAGCCAAGATTCTCCACCCCGAATTCGCCGAGGTCGTCGACTCCATCCACGAGTCGGTCCGCGCCGCCCAGCAGGCCAAGGTCGCGCAGCTGCAGGCCGAACTCGAATCGGCCCGTCGGCTACTCGAAGACCTGGCCTGACGAGATTCCACGCGGGTAACCCCGGCGCGAGGACCGGTGGCCCAACCCTTTTCGTGTGGGGCTGGGCCGCTTCCGGGTCATACCGCGGATTCGCGCTGCCAGGTGCGAGGACCGGATTCGGGACGGCTGCGGCGCAGGTCGTCGTGGAAGATGTAGCCGAGGGAGTATTCCTTGGCGTGGTACATGGCCGAATCCGCCTCGCGCAGTAGCTCGTAGACGGTGGTCTCGGTCTCTCGTGGCTTGGTGCAGGCGATTCCGATACTGGCCGCTATTCGCACCTCGGCCGCGCTCAGCTCGAACGGTTCTCCCAGGGTGGCGAGTAGCCGCTCCGCCAGCTGGCGGGCCTGCTGCTGCGCGAGCGGGGCGAGCACCACGAATTCATCACCGCCGTAGCGGGCGGCCGCGTCATCGCGGCGGATCACACGGCGGATGCGGGCGGCGGCATTGGCGATGAGCTCGTCGCCCACCGCATGGCCGTAGTTGTCGTTGACCCGCTTGAAGCCGTCCAGGTCGATGAACAGCAGGGCCAAAGGCTGTCCGGCCCAACGCTCCCGATTACGATGCAGCGCCCGCAGCAGGGCGGCGCGGTTCAGGAGTCCGGTGAGCATGTCGTGGTCTGCCTGATACTGCGCGCGCCGTTCGCTGCGGGCGCTGCGTTCGATGGCGCGTTCGCTGCGTAGTAGTACGCCCGCTAGTAGTAGGGCGAAGAGCGAGGACACCACCACGCGGTCGAGTGTGTCGAGGCTGGAGCCCACCACCGGCACCAGCGAGGCCACGATCATGACGATGGCGATGATGCTGGCTCGCTGCCGGGACCGGTGCGGATGGATGTCGCGTGGCTCGCCGAGGACCACCATGCTCGGGTGCAGGGCGGCCGCGCCGATCAGCGTGAAGCCCAGTTGCAGTGGCAGCAGCTGGATCTGGCGGCCGAAGACCGCCGAGCCCGCGGTCTCCAGGTTGTAGGCCAGGTCACCGGCCAGGATCACCAGCATGGCGAGGTGCACCAGCCGCAGCGAGGTTTCCGAGCGCGCGGAGGTGATCACCGAGTGCACGATCACGGTGAGCAGCAGGGCGTCCACGATCGGATCCGCGACCGAGGTGATGGTGGTGAAGTAGGTGTGGTGCGTCATATGCAGCACCGGTGAGATGAGGAATGTCCACGACAGCAGCAGCGCGCCCAGGCCGATCAGCCCGGAGTCCAGCAGCAGATCGTGATCGGTGCTGTTCTGCCGCGGGCGCAGCCACAGCACCGCGGCCACGCCGACGCAGCAGTATCCGCTGAGGGTGAAGAGATCGTCGAAGGGGTGGCGCTGCGATTCGGAGATGTGGCGCAGCCCGGTGCCGATGGCGAATTGCACGGCGGACGCCGAGAGTAGATACCAGGGCAGGGGGTGGCGGGGGTGGTACCTGCGGACACCGAGCCCGATCATGGTGAGGCTGATGGCCACCGACACGAACAGGGTGCCCAGGGTCACCGCGCGGGTATTGACCACCATGGGCAGGCCGAGAATGAGCACGCCACCGATGAACAGCACGGTGCGCCAGCAGATTTTGAAGCGCGGACCAGACCGTTCGGCCGGTTGTGCGTCCGTTCCCACCAGCCCCCCTTGTCCGAGCAGTACTCGAAAAGACACCGCCGATCATCAACCGAGTGTTGCGGTACGAGCATAGGTCCCGCGCAGCAGTGACAGAGTGCCCGGTAGAGAAAAGGCGCTGCCACTATCTGGGCAACCGAACCGATCATGACATGAAAACGGCCGCTCCGGAGCGGAGTTCGGCGAACCCGCAGGATCACTTTCCGCGAGACTCGTTATGCTGCCCAGCGAATCGAACCGTACGGCCTGCGCGAACCTGTGAACAGGAGCCGGAAGTGGAAACGACGGCGGGACGCTGGTGGGCCCCGGGCCGGGTGAATCTCATCGGCGAGCACACCGATTACAACGACGGCTACGTGCTGCCGATGGCCCTGCCACTGGGTGTGACCTGCACCGCGGCGGCCGGACCGGGGGGTGTGGTGCGGCTGAGATCCCGGCAGGCGCCCGGTGACCCCGTCGACACCACCACGGCCGCCCTCGCCACCGGCGGCTGGTCCGAATTCCCCGCCTGGTCGCGCTACCCCCTCGGCGTCATCCGCGAATTCGAGCGCCGCGGCTATGAGGTGCGCGGCGTCCACCTCGACCTCGACGGCACGGTCCCCATCGGCGCGGGCCTGTCTTCTTCCGCCGCCCTGTCCTGCTCGGTCGCCATCGCCCTGCGGGACCTCTTCGCCCCCGCCATCACCGACACCGAGCTCATCGACATCGCCCGCACCGCCGAGAACGTCTACGCCGGCGTCCCCACCGGCACCCTCGACCAGTCCGCTTCTCTCCTCTGCACCACGGGCCACCTGCTCTTCCTCGACACCCGCACCGGAGCCACCGAGCAGATCCCGTTCGACCTGGCCGCCTTCGGCCTGACGCTGCTCATCATCGACACCGGCACCCCCCACCGCCTGGTGGACAGCGACTACGCCGCCCGCCGCGCCGAATGTGCCGCCGCCGCAGCCCAACTGGACGCCCCCGCCCTCCGCGACATCCCCTTCGCCGCCGAAGCCGACCGCCTCACCGACCCCCTCCTCCGCCGCCGCGCCCGCCACGTGATCACCGAAAATGCCCGTGTCCTGCAAATAGCCGAACAATTGCGCACCGGCGCCGACCCCCGCGCCATAGCCCCCCTCCTCACCGCCGCCCACCAATCCCTCCGCGACGACTTCGAAGTCTCCGCCCCACCCTTGAACACCGCCGTCGACGCGGCTCTCGCCGCCGGCGCCCACGGCGCCCGCATGACCGGCGCCGGCTTCGGCGGCAGCATCCTCGCCCTCGCCGACCGCGACGACACCCCGAACATCGTCACCGTCATCCGAGAATCCCTCGCCACCAAGGGATTCCCCCCACCCCACGACTACACGGTGATCCCCTCCGCCGGCGCCCACCGCCTTCCCTGACCCGCGCTGTACCTCCAACTCGTCGTCAGAGACTGTCCGCCGTAACTGGATCCACGTGCGGCCGGACTCGAGCGGTAACCCTCCGCCGAGCAATGCGCTGTTCGCCGTGGCCGCGAAACTGCAGTGCGTGTGGGTTATTCGCCCGGCCTCGGTCAGTTCGCCGGTATGGCAGCAGTGAACAGAGACCGTCGGTGTGCTGCTGCCGTCCGGGTCGGTGTAAATGGTGGCGGGACACCCGTTTTCGGTCGTAACCACGGTGCCGCCGGCCGATCGTGGAGTCGGTGGATCGGTCGGCGGCAACGGTTTCGGGTTACTTAGCGGGTGTGATCGAGGGCTGGGTGATGGTTGTGAAGTACTGGACTGCGGCGGCGATGGCTACCGGGGCGGTTACGAAGAGCTGGCCGGCGATGGTGCCGACGAAGCCGACGGCGCCTGCGCCGATGAGGCAGCCGGTGCCGGCTGCGCCGAGGAGCGGGACGAACATGGCGGCGAGGACGCCTGCGGAGCCGAGGGTGACCAGGCCGGCGGCTCCGACGGCGCCGAGCAGGCAGCCGAGAGCCGCGCCGCCGAGGCCGCCGGCCAGGGTGCCGACGGTGGCGCCCATGGAGAGGGTGCTGCTCATACGGTTCCAGGCGGCCTGTTCACGCTCGTAGTCCGACTTCCAGGGGGCGCTGTTCTCGAAGGGGAGGGCGACCGGCTGGTAGACCGCGTGGGCGGCGTCGAACTGCGGGGTGAGCGTGGCGGCGCGGTCGCGGATGTCGGCGGCGATCGGGAAGACGAAATCGTCCACCCGGAACGACAATTCGGTGCCCGCGACCGTGGTTCCGTCGGCGGCCCTGATCTTCAGTACGCCGTCGTCCACCACCAGCGACCCGGCATCCGTGCGGATGGTCAGGTCCCTCTCGCCGGTGGTGGCGCTGTAGTTGACGACACCCGCGTCGGACTGGGCGGGTGCGGCGTTCACGGTTCCGGCGGTGACCCCGAGTGCGGTCGTCACGAGCGCGGCGGACACGGCGAACTTGTTGAGCTTCATCAGGTTTCGTCTTTCGTCAGTGCGGGTCAGGGTCCGCACGGATGGCGCGGCTCTTCTATGTGCGTGAGCCGCGAAAGGATGTGACCGGCCGGCGGCACGGCCTGGAGGCCGCGTCGCTCAGCGGTTTTCGTGGACTAGGCGGTGGCGCGCAGGCGGGCTCCCACACCCACCAGCACGTCGATCACCAGGAAGCCCAGCAGCGGAATGCCGATCATGGGCGCGAACCAGCCGACCACCGCGGCGGCCGCTGCCAACGGCGCCAGGAGGATCAGCGGGGTCTGCGCCAGTGCCCGGCGCGGGGCCTTGCCCGCGGCGAGCCTCGGCTCCTTGGTCGGGCGGCGCCGCCACCACATCAGGTAGCCGCGCACGATCACGGTGACCAGCCCGGCCATGATGACCAGCAGCAACAGCTGATTGGCCAGGCCGAACATCAGGCCCATGTGGAACTGGATGCCCCAGTTGGTGAGCTTGGCCATGAGCGGCCAGTCGGAGTACGGCAGCTTGTCGGTGACATTGCCGGTCGCGCCGTCCACCGCGATGGCATCGCGGGTGTACTGGCCGGGCCGGCGCAGCTCCTGCGCCACGAAGGCCATGCCGTCCTTGGCCGGAATGCTGATCTCCAAGGGCCCGGTCAGGCCATTGGCCCGGGCGACGCCGTACACGGTGTCGACCAGTGCCGCCTTGTCGGCGGGAGGCATGGCCGCGGCCGCACCGCCACCGTGGTGATCGTGTTCGCCGCCCGCGGACATGGCCGGACCGGTCGACCCGGGCAGCTTGGCGCTCACCGCGGGCGTGGCCCAGCTCATCGCCTGCCGCAGCTGGGTCACGTTCTCACCCGCGTACTTCGACCAGGTCATACCGGTGACCGACAGCAGCAGGAGCACCGGCAGGATCCAGACGCCCACCACCGCATGCCAATTCAGTGTCCGGGCCCGCGGCCGCGACCGGTCCGGCCGCAGTAGCCAACCGGGCGACCGCTTCTCGCGCCGCGCCCGCACCCGCCGGTACCAGAGCACCAGCCCGGCCAGCGCCACCAGCCACAGCCAAGAGGCCGCGATCTCGCTGTAGTAGCGGCCGAACGCGCCCAGGTGCAGATCCTTGTGCAGCTGGTCGATCCAGGTGCGCATGGGCAGCGCGCCCGAGCTGCCGTAGACGACGCTGTCGCCCACCGGCTGGGCGGTCACCGGGTCGACGAACACCGCGCGGCGCTCGGATTCGCCCAGCGACGGATCGCTGAAGAGCACCCGCGTGGTCTCCCCGGCGTGCTGTCCCGGGGCCACCGCCACCAGTGCCAGGTTCGGCTCGGCCGCCTGCCCGGCGGCGACCTGCTCCCGCAACGGCTTGGCCGGGCCGGTCGAATCGGTGTGCAGCAGGCCGCTGGAGGTGACATTCTCCAGCGTCGGCGAGATCGCGTACAGCGCACCGGTCACGGCCGCGATCAGGATGAACGGCGCCACGAAGACGCCGGCGTAGAAGTGCAGTCGCAGCATGAGCGCCTGAAAGGCATTGCCCGCACCACGTTTCGGGGGCCGGCCGGACGGCGGCGGCTCCGTCGTCCGGGTAGGGGAGGGCGGCGGTGTCGTATCGACACCGCTGTCAGTGATTGTCACCAGCGATCTTTCGGGTTCGAGGGAACACCCGGGGACACGCGGTACGGGGGGCGAACACGTCGAGGCGACGCATGTCAGGGCGCACCATGACCCCCTCATGGTGCGCACGCGACTGCCACCGCGTGCGCACAGCGGTCATGGGGATGCCCGGACGCGCACGACGCCACCGCGACGGACGCGGGCGTACAGCGAAGTCACACGGACGCGAAAGTCCGTGTGCCCGGGTGTGAAAAGAAGGGAATCAGCCTCGAACGAGCGCGGGTGGTCCGCGAGTGCGGAAGACGTCGGCCGCGAAGATACGCAGCACGACGAGATCCCGGTGCGCGATGGGCAGCAGCGGCGGCCCGGTGAGCACCGGTAGTGAAATAGGTAGCGGCAGCGCCCAGGACAGCACCGTGGTGCCGATCCGATAGGCCGCCTCCGCGCCGAGAATTACGACGGCCGCCGCGCACGCTGCCACGATGTGCGCGGCCAGCATGGCCGGACTCCACATCGAGGCATTGTGGTGGTGATGGTGCATGCTGCCCGGCGAGCCCCACATCATGCTGAAGTGACCCAGGAATTGCCCGCCGATCAGCGCGACCACCAGTCCGAGCGCCGTGGTGCGCAGCGTGTGCACGCTCGCCACCACCGCGCCGACCGCGGCCGAGGCGGCGACCAGCAGCGTCAGCGGACCGGACTCCAGGGGTGCGGCCCCCGAGATCCAGCCATGCGCGGCCACTGCGAGCGCCCCGGATACCGAACCGGCCGCCCCACCGCGCAATACCGCAGCATCGCTGCGGTATTGCGCTGTAGAGCGGCCGGATCCGATGTTCACGCGCTGATAATAGCCAGGCCTGATCTCGCCCCTGCCCGTACCCTGCCGTTAACCGGCGGGGTGCGAACGGTTTTGGCTAATTCTCCGTGACTTCCATCTCGATCAGCGGCTTGCGCAGCAGCTTCCCGGTGGCATTCCGCGGCAGCTCGTCGAGGAAGATCACCTCGCGCGGCACCTTGTAGCGCGCCAGGTTCTCCTTCACGTAGTCCTTGATCTCCTGGACGTCCCGCTTGGACTCGGGCCCCGGAACCACGATGGCGCGCAGGCGCTTTCCGAAGTCGCGGTCGTCGACGCCGACCACCGCCGCCTCCAGGATGTCGTGGCGGTTGGACAGCAGGTTCTCGACCTCCTGCGGGAAGACGTTCTCGCCGCCGGAGACGATCATGTCGTCGTCACGGCCGTCGATGAACAGCAGCCCGTCGGTGTCGAAGTGGCCGACGTCGCCGGAGGACATGAGGCCGTCCACGTACTCCTTGGTGCGGCCGTCGGTGTACTCCTTGAAGGAGTGCCCGTTCTCGATGAAGATCGTGCCGGTCACGTTGGGCGCGGAGATGCGCTTGCGGTTCTCGTCGTAGAGCGCGACGCGAATGCCGACGGGCGCCTTGCCCGCGGTGGTCGGGGCCTTGCGCAGTTCCGACGGGGTGGCCACGGTCATGACCGCGCACTCGGTGGAGCCGTACACGTTGTAGAGGGTCTCGCCGAAGTAGTCGAGGGTGCGGGTGACGACGTCCGGCGGGATGGCCGAGCCGGCGGCGAAGACGACCTTCAGGGTCTCCGCCGGGTTGTACTTCGCCAGCGTCTCTTCCGGCAGGTCCAGGATGCGCTGCAGCATGGTCGGGACCACGGTCAGACCCTGCGCGCGGAACTTCTTGATATTGGCCAGCGTGCCCTCGGGATCGAAGCGGCGCTGCTGGAACACCACCCGGTTGCCCAGCGCGATCGACAGCGTGAACTGCGACAGGCCGGTGGCGTGGAAGATCGGGGCGGCCATCACCACGGTGCTGTTGCGCGGCAACGGGATTCGATCCAGGAACTGGGCCGTGATGAACGGGCTGACCTTGTCGCGCGGTGCGCCCTTGGGGGTGCCGGTGGTGCCCGAGGTCAGGATGACCATGCCGCCCGGCTTCTCCGGCGGGGCCAGCGGCGCGGTGGACTGCCCGGCCGCCACCGACTCGATGGTCGGAATCGACGGGTCGGCATTGTCCTGCTCGTCGACCCAGGTCAGGATGCGCGGAATCTCGGCCGGAATGGCCGACATCAGATCGAAGAACTCGCTGTCGTGCAGCACCGCCTTGACGTTCTCGCGGGCGGCCACATCGGTGAACTGCGGCTTGGCGAAGCCGGTGTTCATCAGCACCGCGCGCACGCCCAGCTTGCCGGCGGCGACCAGGCTCAGCACCATGCCGCGGTGGTCGCGGGCCAGTACCCCGATCACATCGCCGGGGCCCAGGCCCTGGGCGGCGAGGCCGCGCGCGAAGGCATTGGACTGCTGGTCGAGCTGCTCGAAGGTCAGCTCACCGCGCTCGTCGACAATGGCCGCGGACTTGGGATTGGTGTTGGCCGCGTGCACGACCGCGCCCGCGAACGGACCGAACTTCAGCACATTGAGCGCCGAGCGCACCGCGTGATCGGGGCGCAGCGGATTGAAGAGTCCCCCTCGGACCATGGCATTGACGCTGAGCGCCGTATCGCCGGCCTTGCGTAGAACCGTGCCAGCCGATGGAAGGGCAAGTGACATGGGTACAACCTTCCGCGATCCCCCGCCGGACGAGTCGGCCGACGGACCGCAACATCGAGATCCAGTGCGGTGCTAACCCTAGCAAGCGCAGGCAGCCGGGGTGTGGCCGAGGTCTCCGTTACTCGCGGTTACGAATAAACCGCGCAGCTCGTGGTGGGGATCCCAGGATTGCCGCCGTGTCGCGGACGTCATCGGCGCTGTGCCGCCTGCTGACTCGGCGCTGTGCCGCCTACTGACTCGCGACGGGTGGCTCGTACTCCACGAGGACCCGGCGCAGCAGTTTGCCGGTGGCATTGCGCGGCAGATCGTCGAGGAAGAAGACGTCCCGCGGCACTTTGTAGCGGGCCAGATTGGCCTTCACATAGGTCTTGATCTCCTCGGGCGCGAGCTTCACGCCGGGCTCGGGAACGATGAACGCGCGCAGGCGCTTACCGAATTCGACATCGTCCACGCCGACCACGGCCGCATCGAACACGTCGGGGCGCTCCAGCAGCAGGTTCTCGACCTCCTGCGGGAAGACGTTCTCGCCGCCGGAGACGATCATGTCGTCGTCGCGGCCGTCGATGAACAGCAGTCCGCGATCGTCGAAGTGCCCGACGTCGCCGCTGGACATGTACCCGTCGATGACCTCCTTCATCCGCCCGTCGGTGTAGCCCTTGAACGGCGAGCCCGAGCGGATGAAGACTCGGCCCGTCACGTTCTTGGCGAGGACGCGCCGCCCGTCGTCGTCGAAGAGCGCCACCTCGCAGGTGAGCGGCGCTCGTCCCGCCGTCCCCGGCGCGAGAGCCAGATCCTCGGGCCGGGCGACCGAGGCGATCGCGCATTCGGTGGAGCCGTAGAGGTTGTAGAGCACCGGCCCGAACACCTCGGCCGTGCGCACCGACAGCTCCGGCGACAGCGCCGAACCGGCCAGCACGATCCCGGTCAGCGAGGAGGTGTCGTACTGCTGGCGAATCTCCTTGTCCAGCTCCACCATTCGATGCAGCATGGTCGGCACCGCCACCAGCATGTCGGCGCGGTGCTCGGCGATCAGGCGCAACGTCCGCTCGGCGTCGAAGCGGCGCGCCATCACCACCTTGTTGCCGAAGGCGCACGCGGTCAGCCAGGTCGCGAACCCGGTGGAGTGGAAGATGGGGGAGACGATGACCATCGTGCCCTGCTGCGGAAAGTCGATGCGGTCCACAATCTGCACCGTCGACAGCGGTCCGGTGCGTTCGCGCGGGGCGCCCTTGGGCAGGCCGGTGGTGCCCGAGGTGAGGATGATGAAGCCGCCCGGCTGCTTCGGCGCGGGCAGCGGCGTCGGTGCGTTGGCCGCGATGAGCTCGTCCAGAGTTTTTGTGCCGGACGGTATCTCGGTGCCCTCGTCGACCCAGGTCAGTACGCGCGGAAGGTCCTCGGGCAGGGCGTCGAGCAGACCGAGGAATTCGCTGTCGTGCAACACGACTCGCACGTTCTCGCGCTCGCAGACCTGGGCGAACTGCGGTTTGGCGAATCCGGTGTTCATCAGCGCCAGCCGCGCGCCGAGTTTGCCCAGCGCCGCCATGGTCAGCACCAGGCCTCGGTGATCGCGGGCCAGCACGCCCACCACGGTTCCGGGTTTGACCCCGTTGCGCTGCAATCCGCGCGCCAGCGCGTTCGACTGCTCGTCCAGCTCCCGGTAGGTGAGCTCACCCCGCTCGTCCGCGAGGGCCGGCCGGTCCCCGAACAGGCGCGCCGCGCGCCGTACCGCGGTCGCCGGCGGCCCGAAAACCCTGGCGTCCCTGAGCAATCGGACCGTCCCCACCGGATCGGTGGGATCGCTCAACCCCAGCTCCCGCAAACGCCTCAGGCCCTTGAGCGCCTCACCGGTGTGCGCCATGCGCTGCCGAGCCGAATGCAGAACCGAGGCCATGCGGACCACCTCCGTTGACGAGCCGTCCACCGCCCGGACCCGACGGCGGTAGCGTCACCGTAACAGCGGCCTGTGACGGCCGTTACACAAATTCGGTCACAACAGACACACAGCAACTCTGAGCGAATGGCCCTACTGTGTTCACCTGTTGATAGCTCGCTCGTAATCTGGGTCGCCCAGGCTGCGGGTTCCCCCTTCCCCGAACCGATGAGGTACCCCATGGAAATTCTCGCCGCACTCGCCAACATCGTCGCCGCCATGAGCACCGGAAGCGCATCGCTGGCCGCGCTGTAATACGGCACTCACGTGAACAGCCCGCCGACCGATCGGCGGGCTGTTCGCATATCCGGGCTCAGGCCTCGTCGAAGCCGGTGGTCAGGCCCAGGTGGGCAGTGGCGTCCAGCTCGGCGGCGACGGTGGCCAGCTTGCCGCGGATGGCGCCGACCGCGTCCGGGCCCAGGGCCAGGCGCAGCGGGGCGTCCGCCTGGCCGACCACCGCGAGGACGGCGGCCGCGGCCTTGCCGGGATCGCCCTGCTGCTGCTGGTCGGAGGCGGGCAGGCCGTCGCGGATGGCGCCCACGGTGCCGGCGTAGTCCGGGATGGCGGAACCGATGGTGAGGGCGGCGGGCTTGGCGAAACCGGTTCGGAATTCCCCGGGTTCGACGATCAGCACCTGGATGCCGAGCGGATTCACCTCGGCGGCAAGGGCTTCACTGGCCAGCTCCAGCGCGCCCTTGGCGGCGCTGTAGGCGCCCACGCCAGCGAAGGACAGGAACCCGCCCATGCTGGTCAGCTGGACGATCGCGCCCGCGTGGCGCTCGCGCATCTGGGGGAGGACCAGCTGGGTCAGTCGCAGCGGGCCGAAGAACATGACCTCCATGGCGTCCCGCAGATCGGCCTCGGTGGTCTCCTCGATCGCGCCGACGATGCCGTAGCCCGCATTGTTGACCAGGACGTCGATTCGCCCGGCCTCCTTCACCGCCCGCTCGGCGGCGGCCGGGTCGCGCACGTCCAGGGTCACCACCTGCACCCGGTCCGGGTGCGCGGCAACCACGTCCGCCATGGTCTCGGGGCGACGCACCGCGGCCACCACCTCGTCCCCGGCGGCCAGCACGGCCAGGGTGAAGGCCGCGCCGAAACCGCTGTTCGCTCCGGTGATCAGCCAGCGGCGCGGGTCTTCTGTACTCATGTCGATCCTTTGCTGCGAGATCCGGCTATGCCCCGGGTCGGGGTCGATGACAAGCTTGCCCGTCGTTGGCCGGGATGTCATGCGCCGGGCCGGAATACGGTTCCACGACTGAGGGTTTGGGCCGATCCGAACTAATTCTCGTGCTGATCGCCGCAGAATCAGAAGATGAGCGACCTCTTCGATTTCTCCGGCCGGACGGTCTTCGTGGCGGGCGGTACCAGCGGCATCAATCTCGTTGTGGCTCACGCCTTCGCACGGGCCGGGGCCTCGGTGGCGGTGCTCTCGCGCACGCCGGACAAGGTGCGGGCGGCGGTCGACTCGCTCGGCGAGTGCGGGGTCACCGCCCTGGGCTTCGCCGCGGACGTGCGCGACTACGAGGCGGTCGCCGAGGGCTTCGCCGCGACCTGCACCGAGCTCGGGGAGCTGGACGCGCTGGTATCCGGTGCGGCCGGGAACTTCCCCGCCGCAACGGAATCCATGTCGGCCCGGGCCTTCGGCGCGGTCGTGGACATCGATCTCAAGGGCACCTTCAATGTCCTGCGCGCCGCCCGCGAACACCTGCGCACGCCCGGGGCCTCGGTCATCACCATCTCCGCGCCGCAATCGACCGTTCCGATGGCCCTGCAGGCCCATGCCTGCGCCGCCAAGGCCGGCGTGGACATGCTCACCAAGGTCGCGGCGCTGGAATGGGCGGCGGCGGGCATTCGCGTCAATGCCGTGGTCCCCGGCCCGATCGAGGACACCGAGGGCATGTCGCGACTGGCCCCCACCCCCGAACTGTCCGACCTGGTGGCCAAATCCGTTCCCATGGGCCGCTACGGCACCGCCCAGGAGATCGCCGACTGCTGCCTCTGGATCGCGTCTCCGCTGGCGTCCTACGTCAACGGCGCGGTCATTCCCGTCGACGGTGGCTGGTCCCTGGGCGGTGCCTCGGAGGTCTTCACCGCCATGCGAAACCTGCTGGCGGGCTGACGCTTCCGCTGTCCGGCGTTCAGTGCCCGCCCGAGGCGATCTTCTTCGGATCGATGAACGACTGCAGCGGCGACAGATGCGTATAGGTGTCGAGCAATGCCCGCCCCAGCGTGGCATGCGCCTCCACCACCGGATTCGTAGCCCCGTAGTTGTCCGCGTCCGGCGCCTGATCGGCGAAGAACGAGAACACCATCAGCGGCGCCCCCGCCGCATCGAACATGATCCCGGTATCGTGCCGCTTGTCATCGGACGCACCGTGTTTGGTGGCGAAGCGGGCCCGCTCATCCGAGGACATGTTGCGCCGGATCCCGTCGGTGTACCCCACCGCCGTCCACGTCATGATCCGCAGCACCGCCTGCGTCGACTCCTTCGACAACAACGTCCCCGACGCCAGCCGGAACAGCAGATCGTTGTTCTCCCGGGCCGTCGTATTCCCCAGATAGAACCGGCTCTCCCCGGGCAACGGCACCACCCGGGTCTCCTTGAAACCCAGCCGATCCAACGTCGCGTTGACCTGTTCCCCCGACACGAACCGCGACAGCAACCGCACCGCGGTGTTATCCGAAACCTGCAACATCGTGGTCAGCAGATTCGCCACCGTGAGCTGATCCCCGAACGCCGCCTGATTCAAATACAGCCCGCTGCCCTCGGCCACCATGTCGGCATCGAGAGTCGTGGTGTCGGACAGCTTGATCCGCCCCGCATCCACCTCACTCATCAGCGCCGTCATCACCGCCAGCTTCTGCACGCTGGCCCCCTCGATGACGAAGTCCGCGTCCTCCTCCACCACCGGAACCGGCTTCCCCGACCCCAAATCACTGACCAGGCAATGCCACCGCCCCCCGGCCACCTTCGTGATCGCCCGATACTGCGCATCGAATGCCGGCCCCACCACCGGCACCCCCGCCCGCGCCGTCCCCGCCCGCATCATCCCCCCAGCGACAATAGCGCCGGCCCCCAATAGCATCCGCCTACTGAATCCACGCACCGGCGAAACCTATCCGCGTAAATCACATTTCAGCAACTGCAACGCCGATACACCCAGCTCGAATCAGAGTATGGCTGCGATGGCCCCGGCCGGCCCGCTGGTGTCCGCCCGCCGACCGCGACGTTGGCCGTGCACGTGACGGCCGCGCAAACCCGCACGGGCAGCGCCGACTCCATCCCAGTTATCGGCAGCCTGCTGAAGGCGCTCGGAATCTGACGCGGATCACGGCGTCCGGAACGAGAAAACCGGTGCGAGCCACGAATGTGGCCCGCACCGGTTCTTCTCGGGGACTTGCTACTTCAGCTTGTCGCTCGACAGCCCGAGGACGCGGCGAGCCACGATGAGCTGCTGGATCTGCTGGGTGCCTTCGAAGATGTCGAGGATCTTGCTCATGGGATTCGGTGTTCTGGGGTGATGCGACGGAATCATTGCCTGAACTGGGAATTCGTTCTCGCGAGTTCTCGGTGCTTTCTGGTTTTCCTCGGCATTCGACGGCCTGGGGACGGCCTGGGAAGCTCAGTGGGTTCAGTGAGGGGACAGGCCGCCACCGCCATGGCCGCCGTCTCCACCCGCGGCGTCGCCGCCCATCGCGATTGCGCTTCCTCCGGGTCCGCCGCCGCCCCCTGGGAATCCGCCATGGCCGCCACGTCCGCCGGTTGCGTTGGCGCTACCCCAAGCATGTCCTCCGGCTCCTCCCTGTCCGCCGTGGAGCGGGCTTCCGTAACCTGGTGCGATACCAAAACCATTGGGGCCGTGGTCGTTATAGCCGAACCGCTCCGCCGCACGGTTGCGGAATGCGGTGAAGTCGTGCCGTTCGACCAGGAAACTGGACTCGGCTTTGTACAGGGCTACGAAGACCGCGGCGACAAGGATCACTCCGACTACGGCCACGATTGCTGCGCCGCTGTGCCGTCCGAGCCATCCCGAAACGAGGGCGCCGAGCAGGAATACGCTGGTGGCGGCCTTATTGACGGTCTTTGCGGCTTGGGCGAAGCGTTTTGCTACAGCTCCGAAGACTTCTCGCGCCGGCCGGGGGCCTTCGCTGATCAGAGTCGAGTGAGGGTTCTCCGCCGACGGGCTCGACGGCAGCGATGGCGTGGTCACATGGAAATGGTAGAGCCGTGTACGAAGCAAACGCTCATGAGACACGTGTTGGCGGTTTGTCCGAAATCTGCCCTGACCAGCAGATGGCAAGTCGACTTCCTATGTCCGCATTGGTATCCCGCGTGCCCGTCGTCCAACGGCGCGGAGTGTAGGCCGGCCTCGGCCCCACCGCCAGCAATCGTGACGATGAGACCTAAGTGGACAAGCAGACCTCAAAGATTTTTCAGGCCATAAGATTTCGCATAGGTCTTGTTTTTGGCGTACCCTACGAGGGGTCGGCCCGGGGAGGGTCGCTATTGAGCAGTTGGAGCTACTACGTGGACAAGCACTTTGATCGGATCAGGGTGGGTGACCTCACTGTCGATCCGTCGATGGATACCGGGCGTCTCTACATGCAGCGCGATGAGATCGCGGCCTGGACTGCGAAGATCGCTGAGGGCTGGGACGTGGAGATGCTTCTCCCGGCTCTGGTTTCGCAGCGGGCCGATGGCAAGTTTGTGATCATCGATGGTCAGCACAGCAACCAGGCCTGCATCCTCAAACAGGGCGAGGACTTCCTCCGTGACGCGATGGTTTACAAAGGGCTGACCATCCAGCAGGAGGCGAAGCTCTTCCTCGCCGCCAACAAGCACCGCAAGCCGGTCAAGCCATTCGACAACTTCCGGGTCTCCCTTACGGCGGGCGACCCCATCGCGATTCGCGTCAACGAGGAAGTGCAGGCCCTCGGCGACGACCTTCAGGTGTCTGCCTCGCCGAGCGCAAACCGTGTCGGCGCTGTTCAGGCCCTGCTGGCGATGGGCAAGACGCCGGGAATGGTCAGCCGCGTGTTGAGGGTGGTCAGTACAGCCTGGGGTCGTGATGCCAGCACCTGGGACAACATTGTCCTGCGGGCGGTGGCCATGGTGCTCGCATGGCCCGGGAACTGGGAACTTGCAGACGACGCACGGCTCATCAAGGTCTTGAAAAACGGAGGCTCTCCGACGATCTGGAAGCAAAACGCGGTGCGCACGAGGAAAAGCGGTGGCGGCTCGGCGTCTCGGTCGACGCCGATGGCGCTGGTTATCGTGCAGGATTACAACTTGGGCCTGGATCGCGACAAGACGCTGATGACCGGCCGGCCCACGAAGGCATCGTCCAGCGCTAAGACCGCGTCGTAGGCGAAGCCCTGGGGGTTTCGTTCGAGCAAGTTGTGACAACGAATGCCCTGACTGCTCTTTCCTCTGCTTCCTCATACAGGCCGCCCTCAGTGGAAGGAGGGCGTGTCAAGGATGCCGCAGGCACCGCGCAGCGGACACCGCAGGTGGTCCTTGACGCGTCCTCCTGGAGCGAGACAATCAGGCCGCTGAGGAAGCGGGGAGCACCCAAGGTGACAAGATGCCTCGTTCAATCTCTACCGGCCTTAAATAATTTATAGGGCGAATTCGGCAGTTGTTCACAGCAATTCAGTGATGGAAGCGGGGGCCGAAGCCCCCGCCCGCGCTCAGAGGACGTACCAGCCGCAGCCGTGGCAGATGTGGTCGGCGCACCAGCTGCAATCGTCGAGCAGGTACAGACCCTCGCAACCGGGGCCGTTGCAGGACGGGCAGTCCTCGGGAGTCCAGGGCCACGGGCGTCCCGGGACGATGGCGCGTGCCCAGGTACCGCCGAAGGTGGAGTCGGAGACCAGTTCCCAGTGGGCGTTGCGGTGGGAGATGTCGGGGAGCTCATCGAGAGTGATGGTGACCATGGGCGGAGTCCTTTCCTGTGGTGGGGAATCTGGGCTTGCCCAGATCCGGACCTTCCTCCGCGGTCCGGGCTCACGAAGTGATCCGAAGGGCTTGGCCTGGACCGTGGAGGAAGGTCCTGATATGCCTCCGGCTGATTCCTCGCCGCAGGGAAGGACTTCGGCGGTTGCTGGATCTCGATGAGCTCCCCGACATCGGACGTGATGTCCGCTGGGAATTGGTCTCCGGCTGGCGGTGCCGATTGAGCCGGCGTGGTCGGCCGATGCTGGTCCGGACGGAAGACAGCCTGGCCGAACCGGTTGCGAGGGTCTGTACCTGCTCGACGATTGCAGCTGGTGTGCCGACCGGACACATGCGGCGGGCAACGTGGGCCGCAACGCGCCGACGCACCCGCGAACGCAGCCTGCGGAGTGAGCGGCGGTGCGGCGTAGCGCGGGGCGGCGCGCGTAGCGCGCCGCTCTTGATCCTGTATGGCGGAATTCGGCAATGGATGCGATGACTGCTGCGATGACGGCCGATCTTGTCGGACCGAGGCCGTAGCCTGTCATGATCGCGGGCCCGTCCAGCGGTCCGGATCAATGACGAAGGGGCCGGGATGAAGGCGTGGGCGCTGCTGTCGAAGGGGCACGAGCGCGTCTGGGAGAGCAACGAGGGCTATCCGGATGTGTTGGGCTCCTGCTACATCTACGACAGCGGGGTGGCCAGGCATCTACAGGTCGCCGTTGGCGATATGGTCGTGCTATGGGATTCGGCTCTGGTGGAGGGTGTTTCACGTATCGACCAGATCGACAAAGCAGACGGGATCAAGGTCCGGTGGGTATGCCCGCGGTGTGAGCGGACAGGGTATGTCAAGCGCACAAAAACGACACCAACCTTCCTGTGCCGGCACAAGAACTGCCGCCACACCTTCGAGACCCCCTTGCAGAAGGACGTGCCGGTCACGCTTTTCACTGCCAGTTACGGTGCTCAGTGGCAGGAGATCGACGGCGCCCTGACGGATGCCGACCTGGAACCGCTTCTGGATCGTGCGCAGCAGAACGCGATTCGCGCTTGTGACTCCGACGGACTTGTAAAGCTGCTGGATCGGCTCCAGGTGCCGATGCCTGCTGAGCCGGCGCCGCGGTCAACGCCTCCGAAAGGCGGGCATCGCGAGGCCCTGGTGCGAGTCCGTAACGGACAGGACAGTTTTCGTCAGGGTCTGATGCGTCGAGATGGGCTGGTGTGTGCCGTGACCGGACCATGCCCGCTGGGTGCGTTGGAGGCTGCGCATCTGCGAGCGTTCGCCAAACATGGCACGCATGATCCGGACGAGGGCATTCTGCTGCGGAGCGACATTCACCGCCTGTTCGACCGCGGTCTGATCGCCGTCGACCCCGCAACCCTGACGGTCGTCATCGCACCATCGCTGGAGCCATTCCCGGACTATCGTGCGCTGGTGGGGAAGCCGATCAAGTCAGGGCCATACCTGGCCGCTCTGGCTGATCATCACCGAGGGGCAACCGCGTCCTGGTGAGCCGCGGGAGATTAGCATCACCGACTTGATCGACACGTTCACAGAAATTGCTGAGGCTGGTCACTCGTCGAGGAGGCGGCGGCTGAATCCTGCCGCGACAAGACGCGCGTATGCCGCTCGGACACTAGGGGGCACATCCTGCTCAATGGCCCACCCCTTTTGGGCGTAGACCCAGATTCGCTGGGTGTCACCGACAAGCATGTTGATGACGCGATCGACGTCGCCGATGCTCGTGACATAGTCATCCAGTGCGAGCGGGAGTGATCCACAGACCACATCCACCTCGGGCCAGCGCTTCCGGCAGATGGCATAGCTGCGGCGCTGTTGGTAGGGCCGGGAGATCAGCATCACCGACTTGATCGAGTCCAAGTAGCCGCGCTCGCCAAGCAGAGCACGAGTGAAGTCGATGTTGTCGCCGGTGTTGGTCGCCTTCGGCTCGATCATGATCGCATCGGCAGGCACTCCGAGTTCGATGGCGCGCTCACGGAAGTGGACTGCCTCGCCACGTGGGAAGCGGTCCACGGTTGTTGGCGCGTTCGCGCCCGTGAACACGATCAATGGGAAGGTGCCCGCGCGGTAGAGATCGGCCGTGTAGGTGGCGACTCCGATGTCGTGGCCGCCGAGGCCGATGCCGACATCGACCGGCCGCGGCTCGTGCTGCATCTGGTTGTAATCCCAGAGGATTTCGACATCCGAGCGGTACTCCGCGGGCAAGGCTGTCGTTGGCATCGGATGCTCCTCTACTCGGGCAGTTTGAAGTCGTATGTCCACGAGAAGCGGGATGCCGCATGCACCCCACGTGCAAACTCGATCAATACGTCATTTGAGGTGTAGGTACGACGCGTGAGGATCATTACCGGCTCGCCGGCGGGAAGTTCCAGGCTCTCCATCTCCTCCGGCGTGGGCATCCGCGCGAAGATCGTTTCGGACATGTGGTCGGGTTCGTAGCCCTGCAACGTAAGTACCTCGAAGCCACCACCGCGGCCGGCGGGGCCCGGCGTCGGGTCCACCAGCGGTGTGCCCTCGACGATCTTTGGTATGTAGTAGCTGGTGAGCGTGTGCGTGGGCCGACCGGCGTCCCGCACTGTGCGGGCTCGCTCATAGACCAGCGAATCCGCCTCTAACCCATAGGCTTCCGCCACCTCCGGGTCGGCCTCGACCAGCGCGACGGTCTGCGTTTGGTCAGTTCGTTGCCACGGTCGGCCGGATGCTTCGCGGTCGGCGATGAAGGCGACCGTGTCGCCGTACTTCCACTTCTTCTTCGAATACCGTTCGGTGCCCATCCGGCGCATCGGTGGTCGTTCGCGTACGACAGTTCCGCGCCGGCGGATGGGGGTTACCAGCCCCTCTGCTTCGAGCAGGTTCACCGCCTGGCGAACGGTCTTGATGTTCACGCCATAACGGCTGGCTAACTCCTCCTGCTTGGGAAGCGTTGCGCCGGGAAGGTATTCGCCCCGGTTGATGGCTTCGCGCAGGTTGGCCGCCACTTCTCGGTATCCGCTCATGTCGCTCGGGTGCTCTCTCGTCGCCGGTCTGCGGTGTGGTCCGCATTAAGAGTAGCCATATTTCGGCAATTGAGGACTTCGGCCACTTAGAACCAGCTCTATTGCCGCAAGGATCTGCCACTGCTCCAATAGAGCTACCCCTATTAAGGAACTCAGCTCAGGGGTTCGGCAGCTCAGTCAAGGCAAGGAGTTGGAGCGATGGCTCTCAAGGATGCGTGGTTCAAGCCGAAGTACGAGGACGTGTTCCCGGAGGGAACGATGCTGATCGGCACCATCGAGCCGATCACCGAGTTCGGTACGGACCGCAACAAGCCCAAGAAGCAGAAGGTCGATCTCGACGATTTCGGCAACGGCACGGGCAAGCGGCTGTGGAAGGGCACGGTGGCCGACTCGACCGGTGTCGGCGCGAAGGGTAAGACCCTGGACGTCGTGTTCGTCTCGGACGTGCAGCCGGTTCCCTCGGCGACGCCGGTCATTCCCGGTTACACCCCGGTCGTGTTGGCCGGTTTGCAGGTCAAGCCCCGCGTTGTCGGCGACGGCCAGTACAAGTCGATCGGCTGGTCCCTGCGTGCGACCGGCATTGTCGGCGACACCTCCGGCTCGAACCAGCCGCCAGCGGACGTTCCGGCGTCGCGTCCGGCCCGTAACGGCCGTTCCGCCAACGAGTCCGAGGCTGTGGCGTGATGTCGCACATCACGGTGACAAGCGCTACGACCGGCCTGCGCAAGGTCGAGTACCGCCCCAGCTACACCTACACCTGCTCCAACGGAGACCCGTACCCGGTTCCGGCGTTGGTGTCCGTGCAGTTCAACGGTGGTGACATCCGGATGGCTCTCCGTATCGAGGATGCCGAAGCGCTGCTGTACGCGCTGGGTGTCGCGATGGTGGAACACGCTGTGGCGCTGAAGGATTCGCCCAGCGACCCGAAGTTGGTGGCGTGATGGGCATCATGCGGGTGATGTGGCAGGCCATGTTGATGCTGGCCGCGATCTGCTTCCTGCCGGTGTCGCTGCTGCTGGCGTTCGGTCCGCGGGAATCCAGCCCGCCGGTCCCGGGTCCGGTTCCGG
Source organism: Nocardia sp. NPDC059154 (assembly GCF_042755705.1). Classification (NCBI taxonomy): domain Bacteria; kingdom Bacillati; phylum Actinomycetota; class Actinomycetes; order Mycobacteriales; family Nocardiaceae; genus Nocardia; species Nocardia sp. NPDC059154. The sequence goes on along the minus strand of NZ_JBHZCS010000011.1, from coordinate 72,972 downwards.
GTGCGTGTGCACCGTTCTGCGCCGCTTCGACGGTGGTGGGTGACCCGCGATGAGCGCGCCGTTTCGGCTCGGCAATGACGGGATGGCGGGGGTTGCGTGATGGACACCTTCGAGAAGTCCCGTGCCATGGTCGCGGCCCGCCTGTTCGCGGTCACCACCACGGTGGCCGTGGGCATGGCCGCCTTCTGGCTCTCGTTCGCCACCCTGCGGGATCTGGCGACACTGGCCCACATTCCGGCCTCGGATGCGTGGCTGTTCCCGATGATCGTGGACGGCACCATCATCGAGGCCACCGTGGGCGCACTGGTGCTGGCGAATTCCACGGAACGGCAATGGTTCCGGCGGGTGCTGGTCATCGGTGCCATCGTCTCGATCGCCGGCAACAGCCTGCACGCGGTCGCCGCCGGTAAGTCGCTTCCCCCGTGGGCTTGCGCCTTGGTGGCCGCTATCGCGCCGCTAAGTTTGCTCGCCGATACCCACGGGCTCGCGCTGTTGTTCCGTGCAGCACACCGTGTTTCGGCAGCGGTTGCTGAGGCGGTCGTAGAAGCACCCATCGAGTCGGACCCGGTCAGCGTGGACACGGTCGAACCGGCAGCGTCGCCGGTTCCTGCTCCGACTCCCCAACCCAAACCCGTTCTTGCGCCGGCCGTGGCAAAGCCGCTGCGGCCCGCGCTCCCACTGCAAACCATGCTTCCGATCTCAGTACCTGTTGGGGGTGCGTGATGTCCTCGCTCACGTCAATCGTCTCGATCGCCGTACCTGCGCTGGCCGCGCTCGGGTTCACGGGCTGGATTCTCCGCGGCCGTAAGCCTTCGGACGTCGAACAGCTGATTGCTGCGGCGCCGGCCGAGTTGTCCAGGGCGGTGGAGGTTCTCGCCGACAATGCTCGGCGCATGTCCATGCTGGTCACGCTGGGTCTCGGCGCGATGGAACGCGGGTTCCCGCGGCTGGAGTGGTGGGACTACACCGAGACCGGCATCGAGGTGGAATGGACGCTGCTGTGCGGGCAGTCCACCAAGACGTGGACCGACCCGGAGATGCTCGATGCTCTGGCCCACTACCTCATGGTTCCGCAGGTGCTGGCGACCTCGCCGGAGCCGGCTCGGATTCGCTTGCAGGTGAGGGCGTTCGACACCCTCGCCGCCCCGGTAATGACGCCGGCGGTCGTCCACAACGGTGTGGACCTGGAAGCGGCCCACGTGGGTGTGCGGGAGGACGGGTTGCCGTGGCTGCTGCGCATCCTCTACGCCCACATCCTGCTCGCCGGCGCGACCGGCTCCGGGAAAGGCTCGGTGCTGTGGTCGATTCTCAATGCCCTTGGCCGGGCCATCAAAGCCGGCTTGGTGGATGTGTGGATGGCCGATCCGAAGGGCGGTGCGGAGTTCGGGCGCGGTGAGGGCCGGCTGTTCGTGCGGTTCACCACCGACGCGGACACCATCCTCGCGATGCTCAAAGAGGCGGTCGGGGTGATGGACGAACGTCTGGCCCGCATGCGCGCCGAAGGAATCCGCAAGCTCGTCCCGAGCGTGGACGAACCCCTGATCCTGATCATCATCGACGAGGCCGCCTCGCTCTCGTCCTATGCCGACCGCGACCAGCAACAGGAATTCCGCCGCCTGACCGGGCTCCTGCTGTCCAAGGGCCGCGCCGCCGCAGTCACGGTCATCGCCGCCTTGCAGGACCCGTCCAAGGAGACGATGCCCAACCGGCAGTTGTTCCCGGTGCGGATCGGGCTGCGGCTGGACGAGCCGACCCAGAACGCCATGGTCCACGGCCAGGGCGCGAAGGACCGCGGTGCCCGCTGCGACGAGATCTCGGAATTGACGCCCGGCGTCGGCTACGTGGGCGAGGACGGCACCGCGGAGTTCGTGCGGGTCCGCGCCTTCTACATCAGCGACTACACCGCCGACCGGATCGTGGACGCCTACTCGCCGGCACCGGAAATCACCGGTCCCACCGAGGACTACAGCGACTTCGACCCCGACGACCTCGGCGACGAAGACGGCTTCGACGAGACAGGAGCCGCGGCATGAACAGCATTGTGCGCCTGCGCCTTTCAGGTGATCTGGGTGATATCACCGCGGTTCTCGCGGACCTGATCGGCTCGCACGCCTTCCGCGTCACGGTCGACGACCACACCTACCGCAATCGGGACGGCGGCGTCCGTGTCTACGCCGAACTGTCCCTCCCGGTCGGACAGGAGACCCGATCATGAGCACCCGCCACCGCTACGAACGCGGCCTCGACGCGCAGATCTCGCTGCGGTTCTGGCTCGAACGCCAGGGCTTCGACCCGCTGCACACCGCCGCCGACCCCTTCGAGGACGACGACACCCTCGGCCTGGCCGTAGATTACGACGGCGGGCGGTGGGCGGCATGACCGGCCTCGGTATCCAGGAAGCCTTGGACCTGTTCCCGATTCCTGCTCGTGGTTCGTCCCGGCCGCGGCTGCTGGATCTGTGCTGCTGCGCCGGCGGGGCTGCTGTCGGCTACGACCGTGCCGGCTTCGAAGTCGTGGGCGTGGACATCGTCGACCAGCCCGACTACCCGTACGAGTTCCACCGTGCCGACGCGATCGAGTTCCTGAGCGCCCACGCCCACGACTTCGATGCCGTGCACGCCTCTCCTCCCTGCCAACGCTCCTGCACCCTGACCGCTGGTACGAATCAGGCACTTGCGCAACGGTATCCGCAACTCATCCCCGCCATGCGCGCCGCGTTGATCGCGTCCGGGCGGCCGTGGGTGATGGAGAACGTGCAGGGCGCGAAGCTGCGCCGCGATGTCGTGCTCTGCGGGGAAATGTTCGGGCTCGGGGTGATTCGCCACCGGGTGTTCGAACTGGGCGGCTGGAAGGCACCTCGCCCGATCCATCCTCGCCACCGTGGCCGGGTCGCTGGCTACCGGCACGGTGAACGCTTCGACGGCCCGTACGTCGCGGTCTACGGCAACGGCGGCGGCAAAGGCTCGGTATCGGACTGGCAGAACGCCATGGGCATCGACTGGACCGCCGACCGCCGCAGTCTGGCCGAAGCGATACCACCCGCCTACACCGCCTGGCTCGGCGCACACCTGCTCGCACGCCTCGGCGCGCCGGAAGCGGTGATGACGGCATGACCACATCCGACCGCAAAGCTTCTGCACCGCAAGTGAATCCGATCGTCCAGGCCGCCGCCGATCAGGTGGCCAAGTCCAAGCGTCGCCGCAAAGCCGCGGGCCGCGACATTCCTCGCACCTGGACCTGCGAGGACCAACTGTCGCTGTTCGATCCCACCGAAGGAACCCAGCCATGACCAGCACGCCTACCCGTCATGCCCGCCCCTCCGGCGAATTCGATCCCATGGACCTGGTCCTCACCGCGCTCGGGCATCTCATCGTCGGTCTGCTCACGGCCGTGTTCGTCACGCTCTGGTGGGCACTGCTGTTTCCCATGATCTCGATCCCGATCGGTTCGGCCCTCGCAGCCGGGTTCCTGCTCGGGTGGCCCGCCGGCGTCGTGGTGGCCGTGGTCGGGCTCGCCGGTCTGGGCCTGTGGCTGGCGACGTCGCCGAAGTCGTTCCGCCGCTGGGTGATCGATCGGTCGCGGGTGCGGTTCCTGCGCTGGTTCCGCTACCGCCGCCGCTGGGCACGCATGCTCACCGCCTGCGGGCTCACCGAGGGCGACGCCCACGCCCTCTACGTCCCGCGGCTGCGCACGGTCACCATCGGCGACCACATCGACCGGGCACGGGTGCGGATGCTGCCCGGCCAGTCACCCGAGGACTACCACACCCGCGTCGTGCGCCTGGCCCACGCCTTCGGCGCCACCGAATGCCGCGCCATCGACGCCGGCCCCGCCCTCGTGGAACTGGTGTTCCGCCACGGCGATTCCCTCGCCGAACCGATCGCCCTGCCCGCCGACACCTGGCGCACCCTGCCCCACCACCGCAAGACCCGGAAGGACGCCGCCTGATGAGCACCGACGACCACACCCCGGACTCGCCGGCACCAAATGCCGATACCGCGGCTGCCCGCCGCGCGCTGCCGGATCTGCACGACATCGCCCAGGCCGCCGCCGAGAAATACGAGGTGTGCAAACGCCCGATCGCCATGCGCGTGTTCGACCCGGACACCGGGAAGACCACCTACGAGGGCGCGCCCTGCAAGTCCACCATGGAATCGGCGTGCCCGGCCTGCGCGAAAAACGCTCGCGCCCTGCGCATCCAGCAGTGCACCGAAGGCTGGCACCTCGACCACGAACCCGTCGACCCGAACACCGACCCGTCCGACTGGCAACTTCAGATCCTCACCGCCCGCGCGGACATGCTCACCGAGTACCACACCGCCAAGGACAACGGGGACGACGAGTCCGCCGGCGAATTCCGGGCCGTGATCGCCGACCTGGACCAGGAACTGCGCGAACTCGGGCTCCGCGGTCGCCTGCCCGATCCGGACGCGGTGGCCAACCCTCGCCGGCAGCGTTCGACTCGTCGCCGCCAGGATGCCCCGAACCTGCCGCGTCGCAAGGTCACCAAACGCACCATCGGCGAGGTGCTCGGCGGCAAGTACCTGCCCGGCATGTTCATCACCTTGACCCTGCCCTCCTACGGCCTGATCAACCGTATCGGTGCCCGCGACGCCAACGGCAAGGTCTGCTCGGACGGTTCGCCGCGGGACCCGCGGACCTACGACTACACCCGTGCGGCGCGCGACATCGTCCACTTCTCAGCGCTGTTCGATCGCTGGATTCAGAACCTGCGCCGCGTGGTCGGCTACGACATCCAGTACTTCGCGGTCGTGGAACCGCAGAAGCGCGGTGCCCCGCACCTGCACGTGCTGCTGCGGACCCCGGTGTCGCGCAAGCTGATCCGGCTGGTGACCGAGGCCACCTATCACCAGGTGTGGTGGCCGCACTTTGACCGGCCCGAGTACGACGACGACCGGATGCCGGTCTGGAACGGGGTCACCTTCACCGATCCGCGGACCGGCCGCGTCCTGCCGTCGATCGACGACGCGTTGGACGTGATCGGCGAGGTGGACGAGTTCGAGCCGGCCCACACCATCCGCTTCGGCGCCCAGGTCGATCCCCGCCACATTCAGGGCGTCGTTGCCGGCACCGAGGCCAACAGGACGATCCGCTACGTCACCAAGTACCTGACCAAATCCATTGGCGAGGTGCTGGACTCGGACTCGGCCCGCGTCCGCGCCCACTACGACCGGCTCCACCATGAACTGACGCTCACTCCGTGCTCGCCCAAGTGCCCGGTGTGGCTGCGCTACGGCATCGTCCCCCGCAGCGTCTCGGACAAGACCGTGCCCGGCCACTGCAAGGGCAAGGCCCACCGCCGCGAAACCCTCGGACTGCCCGGCCGACGAGTGCTGGTCTCGCGCCGCTGGACCGGCAAGACCCTCCCGGACCACCGAGCCGACCGCGCGGAATTCGTTCGGCAACTGCTCGCCAGAGTCGGAATTCTCAAGCCCGACACCAGCCGCTTGCAGATGCGGCCCGTGCAACCGGGTGACTGGGAACGCCCGCTCCGCGAACACCTGATCCTCGCCGTGATCGCCAAGCGTACGGCCTGGCGCGCGGAATACCTCAAAGCCCAACTGGCAGCCGAACCGCCGGACCCCTCGGACAGTTCGGCAACGGAGCAAGCAGCGTGACGGGAGGTGAGATCCATGGAGCTGCCGGACAACCGCCTGTGGACGGTGGACGAGACGGCCTACTACCTGGGGGTTTCGGTCAAGACGCTCTACCAGTGGAAATGGCTCGGCCAAGGGCCGCCCGTGACGGTGATCGGTCGACGGCTGCGCTACCACCCGACCAGGGTGAAAGCCTTCGCTGCACTGGATTTCGAGGCAGCCTGACATGGGTCACGTGGAAGATCGCTGGTACCGGCCAAAGCGGGATGGCGACGACAAGGTCATTCTCAACGGCCGCGGTAAGCCGGTCATGGAGCCAACAGAGCTGTACGGCAAGGGACTCCGGTACCGGGTGCGCTACATCAACCCCGAGGGCGACGAGCGGTCGAAGTCGTTCCCCGACAAGCAGAAGAAGCGCGCCGATGACTTCCTGATCGAAGTCGAGTCGGACAAGCGCGAGGGCAAGTACATCGACCCTCGTGCCGCGCGGAAGACCTTCCGGCAGCAGGGCGAGAGCTGGGTCAAGGCTCAATCGCCGGACCCGGCAACCAGGCTGGCGCTACGGAGACGGCTGGAATCGAGGATCTATCCCACCTTCGGCGACCTGTCGATGGGGTGGATCGGTCCGGCGAAGATTCGGGACTGGGTCGACGGGCTAGACGTGCGGAAGTACTCCGAGAACTACAAGGCCGTGCTGTTCGACATCGTGTCGGGCATTTTCGACTCGGCAGTGGACGACAAGCTGATCCGCGAGAACCCGTGCAAGGCCAAGTCGGTCCGACGACCGGTGAAGAAGAGTCCGAAGGTCGTGATCTGGCAGGACGAACGGGTGCGGCAGATCCGAGGGGGATTGCACAGGCGGTACCGGATCGCCGCACCGATGGGAGCCGGCCTGGGCTGTCGACAGAGTGAGATCTTGGCGTTCTCGCCCGAGCAGGATATCGACCGAGACGGCATGGTGGTGCATGTTCAGCGCCAGGTGAAGCTGGTCGACGGCGTACTGATGTTCGCCCTGCCCAAGGGCGGAAAGACGCGATTTGTGCCGCTCTCGCGGGCAACCCTGACCGACATCGACAGCTACGTCGAGGAATTCCCGTCGTTGCGGGTCACCCTGCCGTGGGGGAGCGCGGACGGCGAACAGGTGACGGTTCGAATCCTCATCACCAACCCGGCCGGCGAACCCTTCAGCGGAGACCTATTCAGCAAGGTCGCATGGTTCCCGGCGTTCGGCAGGGCGGGGCTGGAGTACCGCAAGCGAATCGACGGCATGCACGCGCTCCGGCATCTGTATGCCTCGACTTTGCTGGCGCGCGGGGTATCGATCAAGGAGCTCGCGGAGTACCTCGGACATGCAGACCCGGGGTTCACGCTCCGCACCTACGTCCATCTGCTCGACGACAGCCACGAACGGGCACGCCTCGCCGTGGACACGGCGGCCTCTGCGTGGGAACTGCTCGACGACGGCCTGACGGCGGCCTGAGAGACGGAAACGATCGAGGTGGATTACCCGGAGACGAGAAAACCGGTGCGAGACAGGAAGTCTGTCAGCACCGGTTTTCCGTTGTGCCAGAACTTACTTCAGCTTGTCGCTGCCCAGTCCGAGGACGCGGCGAGCCACGATCAGCTGCTGGATCTGCTGGGTGCCTTCGAAGATGTCGAGGATCTTCGAGTCGCGGGCCCACTTCTCCAGGAGGGTGCGCTGGGAGTAACCCGTGGTGCCGGCGAGTTCGACGGCCTTGAGGGTGACGTCGGTGCCCATGCGGCCGGCCTTGGCCTTGGACATGGAAGCCTCGAGGGAGTTGGGCTTCTTGTTGTCGGCCATCCACGCGGCGCGCAGCGACAGCAGGTAGGCGGCTTCCCAGTCGGCCTCCAGGCGGAGGAACTCCGCGGCGGCGGCGTGCTGGTTGTTGGCCGGCTTGTCGTAGGAGATCTCGATGCCCGCGTCGGTGAGGACGGTGCGGAGCTCCTCGAGGGCGGCGCGGCCCACGCCGACTGCCATGCCGGCGACCAGCGGGCGGGTGTTGTCGAACGTCTGCATGACGCCCGCGAAACCCTTCTCCACATTGACTTCCGGCGAGCCCAGGATGTTGTCCTTGGGGATGCGGCAGTCCTCGAGGCGGAGCTCGGCGGTGTCGGAGGCCTTGATGCCCAGCTTGTGCTCGAGGCGGGACACGGTGAGGCCCTTGGCATCCCGCGGCACCACGAACGACTTGATGGCCGCGCGGCCCAGCGACTTGTCGACGGTCGCCCACACCACGATGTGGGTGGCGCGCGAACCGGCGGTCACGAAGATCTTGGTGCCGTTGAGCACCCACTCGTCGCCGTCGAGCACCGCGGTGGTGGACACGGCCGCGGAGTCGGAGCCGAAGGACGGCTCGGTGATGGCCATGGCGGCCCACACCTTGCCGAAACGCGACAGCTGCTCATCGGTGGCGACCGCCGCGATGGCGGCGTTGCCGAGACCCTGGTAGGGGATCGACAGCATGAGGCCGACATCGCCCCACGAGGTCTCCAGCGCGTTCATCAGCGCGGACATATTGCCGCCGTTGGTGTTTCCGAGCAGCTCGGTGGCGTGCGCGTCCTTGGTGGACCCGGCGCCCTCGGTCTTGTCGCCGGCCTTGCGGCCACCGGTGGCGCCGGAGACGTCGGCCGAGCCGGAGTCGGACAGGCCCTCGACCATGGCGGCCATGGTGTCCAGCTCGACCGGGTATTCGTGCTCGGCCAGGTCGTACTTGCGCGACGCGGGACGGAAGATCTCCTGCGCGACCTGGTGGGCCTGGTTGGCGCTGGCCCGCAGCTTCTTGGGGAGTTCGAGATTGATCATGAGGTGGTCTCTCCGTTGAGGTTCAGCCCCGCGACGCGCAGCGTCTCGATTGAGGGTGGCGGCGGGGACGAGGCGGGCTCAGATGAGGACGATGCCTTCGGCCACGCCGACGCCGCGCAGATCGCGGTACCAGCGCTCGACCGGGTGCTCCTTGGTGAAACCGTGGCCGCCGAGCAGCTGCACGCCGTCGAGCCCGATCTGCATGCCCTTGTCGGTGGCCAGCTTCTTGGCCAGCGCGGCCTCGCGGGCGAAGGACAGCCCCTGCTCCGCGCGCGACGCACCCCGCAGCGTCACGAGCCGAAGACCGTCCAGCTCGATCGCCATATTGGCGACCATGAACGCGACCGCCTGGCGGTGCGCGATCGGCTCACCGAACGCCTCACGCTCCTTCACGTACGGAATCACGTAATCCAGCACGGCCTGACCGGTGCCGATGGCCAGCGAGGCCCAGCCCAGCCGGGCCAGCCGCACGGCGTCGGCGTACTCCTCGGCGCGCTGTGCGCCCTCCGAGTCGCCCAGCAGGGCGGTGGCGGGCACGGCCACATTGTTCAGCACCAGCCGGCCCAGGCCCGCGGCGCGCATACCCATGCTCGGGTCCGCCTCGATCACCACACCGTCGGTGTCGGACTCGACGATGAAGAAGGTGGGGCGGCCGTCCAGCTCGGCGGCGACGATGAACAGCTCGGCGTCACCCGCGGCCGGGACCAGGGTCTTCACGCCGTTGAGGCGGAAACCGCTGGGGGAGCGGGTGGCCTTGGTCCGCAGCGCGAACGGATCGAACAGGGCCTGCGGCTCGGCGACGACGACCGAGGCCTGCGGCACGTTCTCACCCGTGAAGGCGCCCAGGTAGGTCTGCTGCTGCGCGTCGGTACCCCACTGCGACAGCGCGATCGCGACACCGCTCGGCGCCAGGATCGGCAGCGCCAGGCCCATGTCGCCGTACGAAAGCGCCTCGGCCACCAGCGAATTGGTGACCGCACCCCGCTCGGACGCCGCGCCCTCGAGCTCCTCGGGCACGTTGATCAGGGTGATGCCCAGCTCGGCGGCGCGCTCGAGCAGGTCGCGCGGGGCCTTGGCGGAATTGTCGGCCTCGTACGCGGCCGGTCGCAGGATCTCGCCGGCGAAGTCGCGCACCGTCTCGACGATCATCTGCTGCTCGTCGGTCGGGGTGAGGTCGAAGTAGTCCTTCTTGCGAGACTCGTTGGCGGGCAGCCGCTTCGGAGCGCCACCGCCGGCGACCTTCTCGAACACCCGGGTCGCCGCGCCGAGGGTGCGGAACCCGGTCTTGGTGCCCTCGTAGGTGATTCGTTCGATCGGCTTGCGCAGCTTGTACTTCTCCGCCAGCTCCGATCCCGTGATGGTCGTCATGACCCGCATCGCCGCGCCCATCCAGTCGCGTTTGACCGGGTTGAGGCCAACGGCGGAGGTATCCCGCTTCGTTGCGGTGTCTCGAGTGCTCATAATCACCAGTTTTCTATCGAGGAGGTGGGTGATCCTGCCCAGCAATCTTACTCCTGAGTAAGACTATCTTACTTCAGAGTAAGAACTGGCGTCGAGGATTGTCGAATCGGCAGGTCAGGGCGGTCGTTCGAACTTACCGACCGGTATCACTCGGATCTAGTGAAACAAATACGCTTCAGACGCGCCCGAGGTGGGCTAGGGTGTCGGCGCATAACCCGCTCCTGATGGAGGTTCGTACATATGAAGATTGCGCTCGGAACGGCGGGCATCATTGCCGCCGGTCTCTTTCTCGCCGCCCCCAATGCCAGCGCCGACGTGCAGCTGCAGCCGGTCGATGTGGGCATCACCGGCTCCGGTGTCGGCCTGGGCACCGGATCCGGCACGGGTGGCTGCATCAGCGGCGTCGGCACCGAGCTCGGACTCGGTTCGGTCGGTGTGGGCTCCGCTGCCCCCGGCGGCCCGTTCCTCGACTTCGGCTCGGTCTGCGTCCCGCTCGGCTGAGAGACAACGGCGTAGCGACGCTGAATAGTTAGAGCGTAGCAACGCGCCCGGTGGCGGGACCGCAGCCCGCGCCGGGTACCCCCCAGCACCGGTGGCCCGGAGATGCGACGATACGGGGGATGCGCGAACGGCCGGTCAACGCCTCGGGTGGCGAAACGTACTGGATAGCCGGAACTTTCGCGGTGCTGCTCACCGTGCTCTCCGGACGGTACGGGTACCACCGCGATGAGCTCTACTTTCTGGCCGCGGGACGGCGATTGGACTGGGGCTATCCCGATCAGCCGCCGCTGGTGCCGCTGCTGGCCCGCGCGATGTCGGCCATCGATCCGAATTCCGTACTGCTGCTGCGTCTTCCGGCGACGCTCGCGGCCACCACCGTGGTGATCTGCGCCGGACTCGCCGCCCGCGAACTCGGCGGCGGCCGGGTGGCGCAGGCGGTCGCGGCCGGGACCATGGCGTCGGCGGCCGTGGTGGCCGGCGCCGGGCACACCCTCGGTACGGCGGACATCGATCTCGCGGTGTGGTCGGTATTGATACTGCTGGTCCTGCATCTGCTGCGGCCCGACGCCGACCCGCGATGGTGGCTCGTGATCGGCGCGCTGGCCGGAATCGGGGTGCAGAACAAGGCCCTGATCGTGGTTCCCCTTGCCGCGCTGGCCTTCTCACTGCTCCTGGTCGGACCGCGAGAAGTGTTCGCCACCAGGTATTTCGCGCTCGCCGTCGGGATCGCGGCGGTGATCAGCGCGCCCTATGCGGTGTGGCAGGCACGCAACGGCTGGCCGCAGTGGGCGCTGAGCCGGGCCATCGCGGGCGGCTCCTCGGGCAGCTCGAATTCGCGAATCGGGTTCGTGCTCCTGCAATTCGGGCTGATCGGCGTGCTGCTGGTGCCGCTGTGGACATTCGGCCTGTGGTGGCTGTGGCGGCGCTACCGGGCCTTCGCCGTCGCCTACGCGATGTTGTTCGCCGGCTACCTGGTCATGGTCGGCAAGGCGTACTACCTCGGCGGGATGTATCCGCTGCTGGTGGCCGCGGGCGCCGTCGGACTGGAGCCGCGGCTGAGCGGGCATCGGATACGGCTCGCCGCACTGACTTTCGTCATCGCGCTGAATGCGGTGTTCTCGGCGGCGGTCTTCCTGCCCGTGCTCCCGATGTCCGCCCTCCGGGAGCCGTCGGCTCTGCTCGCGATCAACAAGGAGGCGGGGGAGACCGTCGGCTGGCCGCAGTTCACCGCGCAGATCGCCGATGTCCGAGCGCATTCCGCGCCCGGCGCCGACCTGCTCACCGCCAACTACGGTGAGGCCGCCGCCCTCGAACACTTCGGCGGACGCTACAACCTGCCGACCCCGCACAGCGTGCACAACGCGTACTGGTGGTGGGGCCCGCCGCCGGGCGCGCACGAGGTGCTCGTCCTCGGCATGCCCGCCGACCGGGTGAGCCGCTTCTGTGTGGACCCGGAACCATTGGGGCACTTGGACAATGGCCTGAACATCCGCAATCTCGAGCAGGGGCGCGCGATCATCCTGTGCCGCACGCCCCGCCGCCCCTGGTCCGAGATGTGGCCCGCCATGCGGCAACTCGGCTGAGGCTCGGACCTCCGGCCCGGATCAGGCCTGCAGGGCCGCCAGCACCTGGTCCTGCAGATGCGAATTGGTCGCCACCGCGCTCCCGCCGTGCGGCCCCGGCTTGCCGTCCAGCGCCGTGAAGGTGCCGCCCGCCTCGCGAATGAGAATGTCCAGCGCCGCCATATCCCACAGCGACAGTTCGGGTTCGGTGACGATGTCGACCGCGCCCTCGGCCAGCAGCGTGTACCCGAAGAAGTCGCCGTACCCGCGCACCCGCCACACCTCGTCGGTGAGCGCGATGAGCTTGGCCCGCCGCCCGATTGCCCGCCAGCCCGACAGGCTGGAGATCGCGAGGCTGGCCGCACCCAGTTCGGCGATCGCCGACACCGAGATGGCCCGAGGCTCACCCTGCTCGAAGCTGCTCCACGCGCCGTGACCGGTTGCCGCCCACCAGCGTCGCGCCAGCGCCGGCGCGCTGACCACGCCCACCACCGGCACGCCGTCCTCGAGCAGCGAGATGAGCGATGCCCACACCGGCACCCCGCGCACGAAGTTCTTGGTCCCGTCGATCGGGTCGATGACCCACTGCCGGCCGCTGAATTCGACGTCCCCGCCGAACTCCTCACCGAGCACCAGGTCCCCCGGCCGCTCGACGGCGAGGATCTCCCGCAGCGTCCGCTCGACCGCCAGATCCGCATCCGACACCGGCGTCAGATCCGGCTTGGAATCGATCTTCAAATCGAGCGCCCCGAACCGCTCACGGGTGATCCCATCGGCCGCGTCGGCCAGCTTCAGCGCGAGTTCCAGGTCAGCGGAGTATCCGGTCACGACCCAGCACGTTAGTCCTCCCCCGTTAACAAGTGGTGGCCCACGTCCCGAACACCCGAGTGGCACACCGGTGAGGTGAATTGCCCGTTTTCGTGCTCGCCGGTGTGCCACCCGCCGATCACGCGGGGACGGCGGCGGTACGGGCCGCGGTGAGGGCGGTTGCCCACCAGTGGAGTTGCTCGAGGAGGTGGGTGGCGGAGTCGTCGAATTCGGTGGGGTCGGGGAGGGTGCCGTCGGGGGCGAAGTGCAGGAAGTAGCGGGGGAAGGTGACGGTGGAGCGGACGGTGTGGGCGTTGAGTTCGTTGAAGACCGTGCGCAGGGACTCGATGGCGAGCAGGCCGCCGGTGCTGCCGCCGTAGCCGACGAATCCGACCGTTTTGCGATCCCACTGCGTGAAGTGCCAATCGATCGCGGTCTTCAGCGAGGCCGGGAAGCTGCGGTTGATATCGGGCGTGACGACTACGAAGGCGTCGGCGCCGGCCAGTCGCTCGGCCAGCTCGGCGGTATTGCCGGGGCGCACCGGGTTCGGGTCCATGAGCGGCGAGACGGCGGGCAGGGCGTGCGGCAGCGGGTAGTCGGCCAGGTCGATGACATCCACCTCGAACTCGCCGTGGGCGCGGGCTCGCTCGGCGAACCAGTTCGCCACCACCGGTCCGAAGCGGCCCTCGCGGACGCTGCCGATGATCACCGCGAGGCGCAGGGGAGTGCTGGTCATTGTGGGTCTCCTTCGAGATTCGCCGCGGCCGGTCGGCCGCTCGGGATCAACTCTGCGAGCCCGGCCGAGCGCTAGGGAGACCACGCTGAGGGTGGTAGTGGCAGGGACACGATAAGAATCGCGCCCGTTGCTAGCGTCGAATACGTGAGTGAGAACGAGCTGGGCCTGTTCCTGCGGCTACGCCGGGAGGCGGTCACGCCCGCCGAAGTGGGCCTGCCGACGGGGCCGCGCCGCCGCACGCCCGGTCTGCGCCGCGCCGAATTGGCCACACTCGCAGGAGTTTCCGTCGAGTACCTGACCCGGCTGGAGCAGGGCCGCGACCGGCACCCGTCCGCGCCCGTGCTGATCGCGTTGGCGGACGCGCTGCGATTGACCCCGGCGCAACGGGTGCACCTGCTCAATTTCGCCAAGGCCGGGGATCCGAACTTCAACTGCCGCGGCGGTTCCGGGCCCAACCGCCGCATCCGCCCGGCCGTGCAGGCCATGCTGGATCAACTCGAACCCGCGCCCGCGGCCATCATGAACCGGCTCAGCGAGATCCTCGCGGTGACCGACGGCTACCGAGCGCTGTTCGGCCCGATCGGCCTGCTCGACGGCGGTCTGCCCGGCAGCTACGCCCGCTACGTCCTGTCCGACCCGCGCGCCCGCGACGCCTACCCGGACTGGGAACACAAGGCCGACAAGGTGGTCGCCACCCTCAAACAGGGCCCCGGCCGCGCCGATCCCCACGTCGATGCCCTCATGGACGAACTGGCCGCCACCGTCGGCCCCGAATTCACCCGCCGCCTCGACACCCTCCCCGGCCTTCCCGACACCAATGGCGTCGGCCGCCTCACCCACCCCGAGGCGGGTCCCCTGCGCCTGGCCTACGAAACCCTGAACCTCTCCGCCGACGACGACCAATTCCTCATGGTCTATCTCCCGGCCGACGACGCCACCGCCACGGCCCTGGACCGCCTCGTCGGCCGCCGCCCAGGCGGACTGCGCGCCGTCGCCGGGTGATTTGTCGGAATAGTGCCTGGTGGCGGGTTCTTGTCCCGTTCGAGAGGTGACCACTGATTTCGCAACGGTCGGGGGTACGTCCAAAATCGGGTTGGCTCCCAACCGCCGGCACGGGTGCCTAAGTGACTACGGCACTTGGCCGTCCGCTGAAGGCTCGGGGAGGCGGGGTAGCCTTGAACATCGTGCATCCTGACGTCTCCGCTGATCTGGCCGAACTCGACACGACTCTGAAGACCATCGAGTCGGTGCTCGACATCGACGAGCTGGCTCGCCGCATCGACGAGCTGGAGCAGCAGGCGGCCGACCCGGAGCTGTGGAACAACCAGGAACACGCGCAGAGCGTGACCAGTCAGCTCTCCCACGCACAGAGTGAAATGCGCCGGGTGCGCGACCTCCGCCAGCGGCTCGAGGATCTGCCCGTGCTCTACGAGCTCGCCGAGGCGGAAGAGGGTGCAGATCGCACGGCCGCGCTCGCCGACGCCGATTCGGAGCGGGCCAGCCTGCACGCCGATGTCGAGGCCATGGAGGTCCGGACCCTGCTCTCGGGCGAGTACGACAAGCGTGAGGCGCTGGTCAACATTCGCTCCGGCGCGGGCGGCGTGGACGCCGCGGACTGGGCGCAGATGCTCATGCGCATGTACGTGCGCTGGGCCGAGGGCCACAAGTACGCGGTCGAGATCTACGACACCTCGTATGCGGAGGAGGCGGGCATCAAGTCGGCGACCTTCGCGGTCAAGACGCCCTACGCCTACGGCACGCTGTCGGTGGAAATGGGCACGCACCGCCTGGTCCGCATCAGCCCGTTCGACAACCAGGGCCGCCGCCAGACCTCCTTCGCCGAGGTCGAGGTGCTGCCGGTGGTCGAGACCACCGACCACATCGAGATTCCCGAGAACGAGGTCCGGGTCGACGTCTACCGTTCGTCCGGCCCCGGCGGCCAGTCGGTCAACACCACCGACTCGGCGGTTCGCCTCACCCACATCCCGACCGGCATCGTCGTCACCTGTCAGAACGAGAAATCGCAGCTGCAGAACAAGATTTCGGCCATGCGGGTGCTGCAGGCCAAGCTGCTCGAACGCAAGCGCCAGGAAGAACGCGCCCAGATGGACGCGCTCAAGACCAACGAGGGCGCGTCCTGGGGTAACCAGATGCGCTCCTACGTGCTGCACCCGTACCAGATGGTCAAGGATCTCCGCACCGGTTACGAGGTCAACAACCCCTCCGCCGTGCTCGACGGCGACATCGATGCTTTCATCGAATCCGGCATCCGATGGCGCATGCGGGAGCAGGCGACCCAGGGGTAGGGCATGAGTTCGATTCTCGCCGCGGGCACCGGAGCCGATTTCGGGAACTGGCTGCGGTCCAGCGGTCTCGAGATCGTGCTGCTGGTCGTCGGCGCCATGTTGTTCAGTCGCGCCGCGACCTTCGTGCGCGACCGCATCACTCGCAAGATCGACGCCGGCTTCCGCAGCAGCGATTCGCTGGTGCGGTCCGAGGCGGCCAAGCACCGGCATGCGCTGGCGCAGGTCATCACCTGGGTGGTGCTGTCCATCGTCTACTTCCTGGTGTCGCTGGAAGTCTTGCGGCGCTTGGGTTTCGAGCTCGGCGGACTGGTCGCCCCGGCCGCGGTGCTCGGCGCCGCCCTGGGTTTCGGGGCGCAGCGGATCGTGCAGGACCTGCTCGCCGGATTCTTCCTGATCACCGAAAGGCAGTACGGCTTCGGCGATGTCGTGCGCATCGCGGTCACTGGCAATTCGACCGAGGCCGAGGGTACGGTCGAGGACGTCACGCTGCGCATCACGACGCTGCGTAGCGCCGACGGCGAAGTGATAACCGTCCCGAACGGTCAGATCGTGAAAGTGACCAACCTGTCGAAGGATTGGGCGCGTGCCGCCATCGACGTGCCCGTTCCCGCCACCGCCGACATCAACAAGGTCAACGAGATCCTGCGCGAGGTGGGGGCCAAGGCCTTCGCCGATCGCAAGCTCAAAGCACTGCTGCTGGACGAGCCGACCGTCATGGGTGTCGAAGATCTCACCGTCAACCAGATGAACATCAAGATGGTGGCCCGGACGCTGCCGGGCAAACAGTTCGAAGTCGGGCGCGAGCTGCGGGTGCGGGTCGCCGCCGCGTTGCGCCGGGAGGGTCTCAGTGTCGGTGCTGATTAAGAGAATGCGTAAGTCCACGGCGATCCTGATGGCCGTGTGGGTAGCAACATTCGTTCTGTATGTCTTCGTCAAGCCCACCCAACACGAGACCAACAGCACCCCGCCGATCGTGAACACCATGCTCAGCAACTATCTGCCAAACCCTTCCGAGCACGCGGGCCGCTGAGCCCGAGTCCGCGCGGTGTGGTCGGCCGTGGCGGGGTGCTGGCTACACTGGCTCCCCGTGATAACCCTGCGCAACGTCACCAAGTCGTATCAGACCTCGACGCGGCCGGCGCTGGACAACATCTCCGTCGATATCGAAAAAGGCGAGTTCGTCTTCGTTATCGGGCCCTCGGGCTCCGGAAAGTCCACGTTCATGCGGCTGCTGCTCAAGGACGAGAAGCCGACCACCGGTGAGGTGTGGGTCGCCGACTTCCGGGTCGACAGGCTGCCCGGGCGCAAGGTTCCCAAACTGCGCCAGCGCATCGGCTGCGTCTTCCAGGATTTCCGGCTGCTGCAGCAGAAGACCGTGGAACAGAACGTGGCCTTCGCGCTGGAAGTGATTGGCAAATCACGAGCATTCATCAATCGCTCGGTGCCCGAGGCGCTCGACATGGTCGGCCTCGCCGGCAAGGCCGACCGGCTGCCGGGTGAGCTCTCCGGCGGTGAACAGCAACGGGTGGCGCTCGCGCGCGCCTTCGTGAACCGGCCACTGGTACTGCTGGCCGACGAACCGACCGGCAACCTCGACCCGGAGACCAGCCAGGACATCATGACGCTGCTCGAACGCATCAACCGGACCGGAACCACGGTGGTCATGGCCACCCACGACAACACCATCGTCGACGCCATGCGCCGGCGCGTGGTCGAACTCGACCGCGGACGCATCGTGCGCGACGACGAGATGGGCGTGTACGGGGTGGGCCGGTAATGCGCGCGGGATTCCTGTTCAGCGAGGTCTTCACCGGCCTGCGCCGCAATGTCACCATGACCATCGCCATGATCCTCACCACCGCGGTGTCGCTGACCATGCTGGGCGGCGGTCTGCTGGCGGTCCGCATGGCGGACAAGATCCAGGACTACTACGTCCAGCGCGTCGAGATCCGGTTGTATCTCGACGATCAGGTCTCCAAGACCGATCCGGACTGCACCGGGCAGCCGTGCGCCTCGCTCATGGCGGATCTGAAGAAGCACGACTATGTGGCGAACGTGCAGTTCGTCAACAGCCAGGACGCGGTGAAGGAGGTCAGGGAGACCACCTTCAAGGATCAGCCCGGGCTCGCCGACGAGGTGAGCAAGGACGGGCTGCCCTCTTCGTTCCGGGTGAAGCTCGACGATGTGACCAAATACCGGTCCATCTATGACGATTTCTCCAAGCGGCCTGGCGTCATGACAGTGCTCAATGACATGGACATCGTGGACCGGCTGGTCAGCTTCTTCGTCGGATTGCGCAATGCGGCGTTCGGTTTGGCGGCGCTGCAGGCGCTGGCCGCGCTGCTGCTGATCGCGAATATGGTTCAGGTGGCGGCGCTGGCCCGCAAGACCGAGGTCGGCATCATGCGGCTGGTCGGCGCCACGCGGTGGTACACGCAGCTGCCGTTCCTGCTGGAGGCGGTGCTGGCCGCGCTGGTGGGATCGGTGCTGGCGGTGGGCGGACTGTTCGTCGCGCAACCGCTGGTGATCAACCGGGCGCTGGGGTCGCTGTTCAACGACCAGGTGCTGCCACGGATCACGGGCGACGACATCGCGTCCGTCGCGATGATCGTCACACCGATCGGTGTCGGATTCGCCGCTCTCACGGCATATGCCGCGCTTCGGTACTACGTCCGGGAGTGAATGCCACGCTCTTCCTTTTTTTGGGGGTGCCTGCATTCATGCAGGCACCCCCAAAGACTTCTCCACTCGCACAGGGTGCGAAGTTCGGGCCATTGGCCCCAACGGCATTCCGGTGTCGGGCGGTGTCCGTAGGATTGCGGGCGTGAGTGCGCCGGAGGTCGAGACCGTAGTCGGAAACCTGGATGACGCCGGAAGCGATCCGGCGCACCAGGTGCTGCGAAAGACGTTCGGGTACGACAGTTTTCGCGGGCCGCAGCGGGACATCGTCGACCAGGTGATCGCGGGTGGCGACGCCCTGGTGCTCATGCCCACCGGCGGCGGCAAATCGCTGTGCTATCAGATTCCGGCGCTGGTGCGGCTGGGCGTGGGCGTGGTGATCTCACCGCTCATCGCGCTCATGCAGGACCAGGTGGACGCGCTCAATGCCGTCGGCGTGCGCGCCGGATTCCTGAACTCCACCCAGTTCCCCGACGAACGGCGCACGGTCGAGGCGCAATTCGTGGCGGGTGAGCTGGATGTGCTCTACCTCGCACCGGAGCGGCTGCGGCTGGAGTCCACCGCGCAGTTGCTGGATCGGGGCAAGATCTCGGTCTTCGCCATCGACGAGGCGCACTGTGTCTCGCAGTGGGGCCACGACTTCCGGCCCGACTATCTGGGCCTGTCGATGGTGCACGAGCGCTGGCCGGACGTGCCGCGCATCGCGCTCACCGCCACCGCGACCGAGGCCACCCGCAAGGAGATCGCCGAGCGGCTCGACCTCACCCGCGCCAAGCACTTCGTGGCCAGTTTCGACCGGCCCAATATCCAGTACCGGATCGAGGCCAAGAATCGGCCCGAACACCAGCTGCTCTCGTTCATCCAGACCGAACACGCCGGCGATGCGGGCATCGTCTACTGCCTCTCGCGCAATTCGGTCGAGAAGACCGCGGCCTTCCTGACCGCCAATGGCGTGGAAGCCGTGCCGTACCACGCGGGGCTGGACAATCGCACCCGCGCGGCCAACCAGGCGCGGTTCCTGCGCGAGGACGGGCTCGTGGTGGTCGCCACCATCGCGTTCGGCATGGGCATCGACAAGCCGGACGTGCGCTTCGTCGCACACCTGGATCTGCCCAAGTCGGTCGAGGGCTACTACCAGGAGACCGGCCGTGCCGGGCGCGACGGGCAGCCGTCCACCGCCTGGATGGTGTACGGCCTCAGTGACGTTGTGCAGCAACGGAAGATGATCGACTCCTCCGACGGCGACGCCATGCACCGCCGCCAGCTGCAACTGCACCTGGACGCCATGCTCGCGCTCTGCGAAACAGTGCAGTGCCGCCGCGTCCAGCTACTGGCCTACTTCGGTCAGCAGGGTGAGCGCTGCGGCAACTGCGACACCTGCCTCAACGCACCCGAGGCATGGGACGGCACCGTGCCCGCCCAGAAAGTGCTCTCCACCGTGCTGCGGCTCAAACGCGAACGCGGTCAGAGCTTCGGCGCTGGCCACATCGTGGACATCCTGATCGGCAAGCGCAATCCCAAGGTGGAGCAGCACGCCCACCACGAGCTGAAGGTGTTCGGCATCGGCACCGAGCTGCGCGACATCGAGTGGCGCGGCGTCGTCCGCCAGCTGCTGGCCCAGGGTCTGCTCGCCGTGCACGGCGACTACGGTGTGCTCACCCTCACCGACGCCAGCAACCAGGTGCTGTTCGAGAAGCGTCAGGTCATGTTCCGGCGTGAGCCCGAACGCGCCAAGGCCGCTCGAACCGCCAAGCCCGCCAAGGCATCCCGACTGGCCGCCGGCGACCTGAGCCAGTCCGACACCGACCTGTTCGAAAACCTCCGCGCCTGG
Source organism: Nocardia sp. NPDC059154 (assembly GCF_042755705.1). Classification (NCBI taxonomy): domain Bacteria; kingdom Bacillati; phylum Actinomycetota; class Actinomycetes; order Mycobacteriales; family Nocardiaceae; genus Nocardia; species Nocardia sp. NPDC059154. The sequence goes on along the minus strand of NZ_JBHZCS010000011.1, from coordinate 52,647 downwards.
CGCGCGGCCACCGCCAAGGAGCAGGGCGTCCCCGCCTACGTGGTCTTCCACGACGCCACCCTCCGCGAGATCGCCACCCGCAAACCCGCCACCCTGTCCGACCTCGCGGGCATCTCCGGCATCGGGGAGAACAAGCGCGCCAAATACGGTGAGGGCGTGCTGGAAGTGATCGCCGCCGGCGGTTCGAGCGCCGAAACATCAAGCTCCGCACCGGCTTCCGGCTCCGCGGTCGCCACGCCGACCGGCCGGTCGGCGGCCTCGTCCCAGGGATCTCGGTCCGCGGCCTCGAGTGCGAGCCCGCAATCCGCGGTCCCTGAGCGGCGCTCCTCGCGGTTCGGCGCCGCGCCGGCCGCTGCGCCGAAACCGAGCCCGGCCGCCTTCACCCCCGCCGACGAGATCCCCTGGCCCGACGAAGCGCCACCGGACTTCGACGAGCTCCCGCCCGACTACCAGTGATCGGTGTCCGGAAATGACCTCGCGCACGTCCATTAGCAGGCGATTTGGTTGCTGGGCGGCGGCACGATAAGCTTTCGGAGCTGCCGCGGTCCACGGATCGCAGCGAGCGACCTGGTCCCGTCGTCTAGCGGCCTAGGACGCCGCCCTCTCAAGGCGGTAGCGCGGGTTCAAATCCCGTCGGGACTACTGAGAAAGGCCCTTCAGTGAATGCTGAAGGGCCTTTCCGTATTTCACGTCTCATCCGTGCCCGAAAATCATTGGCGTGCACCGCGATACCGTGGCTACCGTGGGTCCCGGTCGTTCGAGGGGTGCCCCGGAATCTCCGGATCGTATTCCCCGTTCGAGAGCGGCCACGTCATTCAGGTTGGCGCAGAACAAATCTGCCGGGGTTCGATTCCCTTCACCGGTACGCCTCGCCCGGTCGGGTGCGGTGCCGTGGCCCTGCGGGCTCCCCGACTTCGGTCGGGGACGCCCCCGCCGCGGTCCCGTGACCGGGCGAGGCGTACCGGTCATGCCGAAACCACTGTGGGGGAAGGAGATACACATGTTCACGACGGTCATGGAATACAAGACGGTCATGGAATACCAGCGCACGCTGCGATTCGAGGACGGCACCCTGCGGGAGGTTCTCGGCCCCGGCCGGCACCGCTACAACAAGGAACGCTGCACCCTGGTCACGGTCGATATGCGCCCGCGTCTGCTGCAGGTCGGCGGCCAGGAGCTGCTGACCCGCGACGGTCTGTCGCTGCGCGTCAGCTTCGTCGGCGACTGGGTGGTCACCGATCCGGTGACCTTCATCACCGGCGCCCAGTCCGCGGAGACGGTGCTCTACACGACGGTCCAGGAGGTCGCTCGCGATCTCGTGGCCGCGCACACCCTCGACGAGCTGGTCGCCGACCGCACCCGGCTCGGCGCGGGCACCGAGCGCGTGGCGGCCGCCGTGGAACGCCTCGGCCTTCGCGTCGAGAGCCTCCGCGCCAAGGACCTCATGCTCCCGGGCGAGCTCCGTAAGGCCGCCCTCGAAACGGTGCTGGCGCGCGAACGCGGCCGCGCCGAACTCGAGCGCGCCCGCGCCGAGGCTGCCGCCCTGCGCTCGCTGGCCAATACCGCGAAGCTCCTGGCGGACAACCCGGTCCTGCTGCGCCTGCGGACCCTGCAGGTCGCGGCCGCTCCGGGCACCAAGGTCGTCCTCGACTCGCGGGAGAATGTCTGAGCAGTACGAGCAGCGAAGGGCACGGCACCGCCCCGGCCGGAACGTCCCGCTCCGGCCGGGACCGGTTCAGGCCAGCGCGGTCGTGTGGTTCTGCTCCCACACCTGGATGTGCGGCCCGAACTCGCTGAGGAAGGCCTGTACGTGCGGAGTCGAGCCGTGAGCGTCCAGCGCCTGGCGTGAATCCCAGTGCTCGAAGCACAGGAACAGTGACGGGTCGTCCTGGTCGCGGTAGAACTCGTAGGTGTGGCAGCCCGGTTCGGCGAGGGTGGGCGCGGTCAGCGTCAGCATCGCCTGCGCGACCCGGTCGGCTGCCACGGGATCGACCTTGATGCGGATGAAAGCCGTATGCACGGAAGTCCTTTCGAGGAGAGTCGCTGTGAACTGGCTCACGCCAGCACTGTTCTCATGACTAACACCGGGCCCGCCGGGACGGGCTGGGCGCGTCCCGGCCACCGGAACAAGACGCCGGCCGGCGTGGTTGAACAACGAGGCCCGATTCCGTCACCGTGCGGGTTCGGGCCGGAGCATCCGTAAGCTGGTTGGGCACTCCGGGCAGCGACGGGACGATAGAGGAGAAATGAAGGAAAAGGGGCGCAAGGTCATCGCCAGCAACAAGAAGGCGCGGCACAACTACGCGATCCTCGAGACCTACGAGGCCGGGGTCGCGCTGGTCGGTACCGAGGTGAAGAGCCTGCGCGAGGGCAAGGCCTCGCTGGTCGACGCCTACGCCTCCATCGACGACGGCGAGGTGTGGCTGCGCGGCCTGCACGTACCCGAGTACGGGCACGGCACCTGGACCAACCACGCGCCGCGCCGCACCCGAAAGTTGCTGCTGCACCGCCGTGAGATCGACAAGCTGCTCGGCAAGACCAAGGAGTCGAGCCTGACCCTGGTCCCGCTGTCGATGTACTTCTCCGACGGCAAGGTCAAGGTCGAACTGGCCCTGGCCAAGGGCAAGCAGGACTACGACAAGCGCCAGGACCTGGCCCGACGCGACGCCGAACGCGAGGTCACCCGCGAACTCGGCCGCCGCATCAAGGGCATGCGCGGCTGATCCCGGGAACCCCCGGCTGACGGCGCGTTAATGGAATGAACCAAGGTTTGTTCGGTGTTAGGATAGGTAGCCCGGTGAGAGCCGGGTGGTTCATCTGAATCGGTGAACACAGACGGGGCTGAACGGTTTCGACTGCGTACGTTGATTCAGGGGAAGCGTGTCGGTGCAGGCAGGAGACCACCGTATAAGCGTCGCTGTAACCCTATAAGCGCCGATTCTCATCAGCGCGACTACGCTCTCGCTGCCTAAGCAACGAAGCGTGTCTGTCAGCCCGGGTTCGCCCTCGACCCGGTCCCTGGCATCAGCTAGAGGGCTCTACCGTCCGACGCGGTCGCGGCGCCGGACGGGACACCTAACAGCGACTGGGATCGTCATCTCGGCTTGTTCGCGTGACCGAGAGATCCGAGCAGAGGCATAGCGAACTGCACACGGAGAAGCCCTGAAGATGCGGCGGAGGACCCGGGTTCGATTCCCGGCAGCTCCACTGACGGAGGCGAGTGCTCATGGCGAGCACTCGCCTTTTTCGTTCCGCGTGCCTGTGACGGTGCCACGCGTGGTCGCCGTTCGCCGTCTACGAATCCCGGTGGAGGTAGAGGGCGGCGAGCCGGGGGAGTCGCTGCAGCATCTGCTCGTGGTCGGAGAAATCGAACGGCTCGCCCATGTCGGGGAAGTCGAGGTCCTCATCGGTTGCCGTCATCGGCTCGCTGTCTGGGGCGGTGGCCTGGAACTGTTGCCATGCTTCGGTGAAGGTGTCCTCGCCCGTACCTCGTTCGTACGCGGTCATGGCTGCGTAGAGGACGGTTTCGTCGGCTATCGCGTCTTGGTCGTATTCTGCGGCTGCGGCGATCACGACCGGATGGTCGGCCAGGTTGTCGGGGTTGGCGGATACCTTGTCGGTCCAGTCTTTGCCGAGCGCGATGACGCCGGCGCGGAAGTCTTCGAACCCATCGTCCGAGCAACCGTCGCCGATCAGGTATGCGGCTGCCCATACGTCCCAGCGGTAAAGGGCGTCATGGATATTGAGGAAGTGGTCCTGGTATTCGAGGATTTCTTCCGGCGCGAGGTCCGCCAGGTGATCGACCAACGCTTCGGCGAACGGTGCACGGTCTGTGCCGGCGGCGTCGATGATGCGCCAGAACGAATCGCTATTCACGAATGACACTGTGTCAGAGTGGCCACTATGAATGCGAGCATCCGCGGGGTATCGGGTCTGCTGCGTCGGTTGCAGGATGACGGGCAGGACCTCGCGGCCATACATGCCACGGCTGAAGGCTTCTTGGACCAGCATTATGACGCGCCGTACGAACTATGCCTGGTCCTAGCGGCATTGGTCGAGTGCTCGGCGGATCTGCTGACTGCCGAGGACATTCGGGATGCGATCACGAGCGATCCTCGGTGGGGCAATGCGGCGGACCGGAGTCGACTCGTGGCACAGCTTCGCGAACTCGCCTCGGATGTGTACTCATCCGCGCGGGAGGACGCACTGGCGATCCTGAGTGCCCTCGGAACCCAGGGTTGACGCCTGACTGGGGACTATTGGCCGAAACCGATTCGATCCCGACCCTCGATCGGCGGGACTTCCGTGCGCCGGCCATGCGCCGCCGCACCGCGGTCCACTCGACTCCAGTCTGCGCGGGGCCACGACTGCTTCGACCGCAAAGGTCGAGCCGGGCAGCACTATCCAACTGTCGGCCGAGCAGTCCAGGAAGCGCGCGTCCTGTCCGGTCGAGGCCGGTGTATAGCCCAGCAGCGCATCATCCGCGATCGCCGCGATGGCGGCCGCGCGTGCGCCATGAGCCGACCCTGGCGAACTCGGTATGTCCACTGCGAAGGCCCGGTCCGCATGGACCGGGCCTTCGTCATTCTGCTGTTGACGTGGCAGCCGGAGTTACCGCAACGCTTCCGCGTCTAGCCGCCTGCTCGGCGGCGGAAGGTGCGTTTGCCGCCTGCTTGAGCGTGCGTGCCGCGCACCTTGGCGGAGTGTTGGGCGGAACCGCCTGCGGAGGCGTGGCCATTCTTTCGGTCGAGTGCTTCCCGGAACTTGCGTTTGGTCGTCTCCTCAGGCGACTCGATAGCATCACCCGCGAGTAGCTCGGCTGGGACTTCTTGTTCGTCGGCCATGTACCTAGCCTATCGTTGCGTTTCGCGTCTGGCGTGTCACCAGGCCTGAGCGGATCATGCTCACCATGGCGCTCAGCGAGGCCGGGCGCAGAGTTACTTGTGTCCGTGGGAGGTTCGGCCCGACCCGGAGGCCATATGAGCAGGATGTATCTGTGTTGTGACATCAACGGCGATGCTCACCTGGTGCCCGAAGCTGAACTGCTTCTACGGACGTCCGCGTACCTCGTGGCGCTCTGCCGCAATGCGGTGCTGCTGGTTCGAGATGGCACCGGACAGAAGGGGAGATGGGATTTGCCCGGTGGGGGTCTCGAGCCTGGAGAGGGGCGTCTGGATGCTCTCGATCGGGAGCTGCTGGAGGAGACGGGACTTCGGCTGGCAGGTGAGCCCGCTTATCTCTGTGAGTTCGTCGAATACTTCTATGACCTTCAGTCCCGAAGAGGTTGGGAGTCGACGCGGTGCTACTACGTCGGCGGTGTAGTGGGAACCGTGCGTCCTCACGGCAATGGCACTGATGTTGCTGCCTGCCAATATGTTTCGCTCCCGTTGTCCGCAGCCGAAGTTGGGGCGGTGGCACGGAAGATGACGCAACTTGCGCTGTTGTCTGGTTGATCAGGGATGTTCGCTGCGAGACGGATCGTCCGATTTTGGTGGTGAGCCGGCTCATCGGCTGAACAATTGCCAGTGCAGGGCCCAGGGCACGAATGCCACTGCAGTTGCCAGCAGTACGAGAGTTTGCCGACGTAGCGGTACGTGCATTTGGGCTCGTGCGCGCCAGGTCGACAGGGCCAGGACGGCTGCGGTCACCGGGACTGCCAATGCCAGTCCATGGAGCAGGAGCCAGGGCAGTGGCTGGCCGAGAGTGAAGGCCTTTGGCGGTAGCTTGCCACCTATGGCCAGGATTCCTACGACGTAGGTCACGGTGCCCAGGATGGCCAGCAGTCCGATGGCGGATACTGCTCGAGCTGCCCGGCGTGGTCCGCGGCCCGCTTCGGATGGACTGCGTCGCAGTATCATCCGGCCGAGGGCAGAGAGTGGGTAGGTGGCGAAGCCGAGCAATAGGGCAGCCAGTGCTGCGTACTCGAGGCCGGGGTGGGCGCCTGGCGCGCGGCCGGCTTGCTGCTGGGGCGGGGTGGCGGCGCTGGTGGGTGGTGCTTGATCGGCCGCTACCGCGTGGATCCAGTCGGTCATGACGTCGGTGTAGCCGGGGTCGAGTTCGCCGAGCGGCTTGCCCTCGAAGAGCTCGCCGCCGACGCTGTCGAAGCCGTCGGTGGTGCGATGGCCGTTGTGGCCGGCATTTGGTACGAAACGTGTTGTCACCGAATGATTTCCGGCGGCTGCCAGTTCGCGTTGGAAGATTGCCGCGCTCTCGTCGCTCGGCACCTTCACATCGTGGTCACCCCACAGCGCCAGCACGGGCACTCGAACTTGCCGCAGAGCGGGCTCCGGGTCGTAGTCCGCTTCCGGGAACGCGCCGAGTCCGTCGACCACAGCAGCGCCGGGACCGCTCACTGCATCCGGCAGGTGGCCGGAAACGCCGTTGTGCCGAAGGAGATTCGAGAGATACCAGGTTTGGGTGCGTAAGGGTGTCAGTCCGGACCCGCCGATGGTGGCCACGAAACCGACCGTCGACGAGCGGGACGCCGCGAGTGTCGCCACCCAGCCGCCCTCGCTGAACCCCCACAGGCCGACGTGAGCGGCATCCACATCGGGCCGATCCCGCAGCAGTCGCACCCCGGCGAGCGCATCGTCGGCCAGTACAGAGAAGTCTCGGTGGCCGGTCGAGTATCCGACAGTGCGCTTGTCCACAACCAGTGTGGTGATACCCGCGCGAGCGAAAGCTGCTGCCTCGGGGTGGTATTCGGCCCGAGGCCCCGGCCCCGATCCGCCGATGAGCACGATCCCCGGATGCGGCCCGGCCCCCGTGGGCCGGTAGACCGCACCGTGGAGCGTCACCCCGTCGCTGTCGAAGGCCACCTGCTCCTGCTGGGGATCCGCTTGTCCGGGTTGCGCTTCTGCCTTGCCTCCACCGATTCCGAAGCACAGCAGGACCAGCATCGCGACCATCATCACTCGCACACCGGAAACATAGGGACGTCAACCACTTCCGGGCATCGCACCGCGGTACCGGTGCCTCTCACCCGCCAGTACTGGCCGGACCCAGTAATTGCTCACGAAGGAGGTGGTCATGGTGCCGCCGGGTCGGGGTAGCATCTTTTGTTTCATACCCGAACATCGTCGTGTACCCAGTCATTCAAATCGTGTTCAGGCAAGTTGAATTCGCGTGATCAATTCCTACTGTCGTGCCACTTTGGTTGTTCTGCATTTTGTTCTGGCTCAAAGGTGTTCCTGCGCCGACGCATTATCAGGGCGCTGTGGCCGAAACACGCAGAGGTGCAGGGATTTATCGGAGAATGCGCTGTGTCGTAGCGACCGGTTGGGCGGATTTTGGGGCCGGAAGTTTTCCTGTGTCGGGAAAATAGGGATCCAAGTTCGTGAACCCGTCACTACCCTACGTGAGCAGATTCCGTGGCCATTTCATTATGAGATCGGCATAGCGGTAACCGGATACGACCATTGTTGCTAGGGGGAGTGGGCGCTGGAGTTCGACGAAATTGCGCGGCATACCCGAGATGTCCTGATCAATGCGGGTGTGCGGCGTCGGTGGCCCGCAGGGGCAGCACTTTTACGCGAGGGTGACTCGTCCGACCATGTCCTGGTGATCGAAACCGGCCGGGTGAAGGTGACCTCGTCGGCGACGAGCGGGAAACAGGTCCTGTTGGCCATCCGCGGACCGGACGATCTGGTCGGAGAGTTCGCGGCAATCGACGGCAGCGAGCGGTCCGCGACGGTCACCGCACTCTCACTGGTGAGCGCGGTCGTCATCCAGGGCAGTGAGTTTCGCGCCATCCTGATCAAGGATGGCAAGGCCGCTGTCGGTGTACTGCGAATAGTGGTTAACCGTGTACGAGAAGCAGACAAGAGGCGTCTGGAGTACGGCGCGTACACCGTCGACGAGCGCATCGCGCGCCTGTTGCTCGACTACTCCGAACTGTACGGGCGCACCGATGGCGATCGGGTGCTCATCGCGTTGCCGCTGTCGCAGGCGGAACTGGCGCACGCGGCGGGCGCATCGCGCGAAGCTGTGGTCAAGGCGTTGAAGCGACTTCGTGACCAAGGTGCGGTGCGGACCGCACGGCGTCGTGTGGAACTACTCCGGCCCGAACTACTCGGCGAAATTGCCAGGGATCTTCCGAGTGTGTATTCGGACGCAGACGTGCCCCGTCATCCCCGTTAGACATGACGCGACTCGAAACCTCCAGGGAGGAAGCATGACCGAACCGAAGCACCGATCATTCGTGGTGGTCGACGTCGAGAATTCGCGGGGACGGCACAACCGCGAACTCGAGGCGATGCGCGCTGCGCTCTACCGCATAGTGGACGAGACCATCTCGTATCCGGAAGCTGTTGTGGCGAAGGAGGATCGAGGAGACGGCTTTCTGGTCATCCTCGATCTTCCCGTGCTGGACGTGCTCGATCACTTCGCCGGAGGATTCCTGGCCGGCGTGCGTCAGCACAATTTCGCGGTCGATCCGCCCGACTGGTTGCGGGTACGCATCGCGGTCCACGAGGGTTATGTGAACCAGGACGAGCACGGCTGGTCGAGCGACGCGCTGAACGCGACCTTCGGGCTGAACGACTCGCCGATGGTCAAGAAGACCCTGGAACTGGCCGCTCGCGCCACCGGCGTGATCGTCGTCTCCGATGTCGTGTACCAGGGGGTGGTACGCCATAACTACCGCCCCACAGTGACTTCCACCGAATATCGCAGCACCATGATCGGCACGAAGGACGGTGACGTCCGGATCTGGGTTCGCGCACCGGGTTACTCGCAGCCGCCGTTTCCCGACAGTTCGTCGGAGGGGGCGGGTGCTCCGGGCAAGAAGGCCGCGGCCCGCGTCGACGGACTCGATGCTGTCACCGCCAACACGGTGGTCATGGGCGACCTGCAGTCCGACACATTCGTCGGCCGGGACTACTACGGCGGGTCGGTATGAGCGGGCCTGGCTCGGGAGAAACCAAGGCCGAAGAGGCCGAGCACCAGGATGTTCCGGTGCGCCCGGAGCAGTCCGACTCTTCCGGCGACGCGGTTGCCAACGGTGAGGAGCCGGAGGGTGGCAAATCCGCGGCGGACTCGGGCCCCCGGCGTCGCGAGTTCGAGGATGACAAGGTTCGGAAGCGGGCCGGGGATCCGACCAGACGCCGCGAGGCGAAGAATGCCGTCGACGCCCTGTCCGACGCCGTCGACGCGCTACGGGGAGCGTCGGTCAACGCTCACACCGTGATCTTCGGAGGGGCGCGAATCGGCACTCTGATAGGGCGCGACAGTCATACCGGTCCCTCCGGATCGGGTCTCGTGCCCAGCGGAAAGGTGTCGGCCACAGTACTGATGGACCTGGAGAACACCTTTGTTCCGCCGCCGGGTTTCGCGGAGGTTCGTGACCGGCTCCGCGCGCAGCCGCTACTGCTGCTTCGTGCGCCACAGGGTTGGGGCCGGACGGCGACATCGCTCCGTGCGCTCCACGAATCGTGCTCTGCCGGTGTGCACAAGCTGAATCCTGACGTCCGGCTGCGGGCGCTGGACATCGAGTTCACTCCGAAGACCGGATACCTGCTCGAGTCCCTGGAGATCGAGCAGGCGAGAACCCTGCATGTCTTTCATCTCGAGCAGTTGAGCCAGAAGCTGTCCGAACAGGACTGCCGGCTGGTCGTCATCGTGGGCGACAAGACCGAGCTATCCGCTGACATCGAGCCGTATCTGGTCGAAGCGGGTGAGCCCGCCGACGTAGCGGAACTGGTACGTAAGCATCTGCTCTGGCGGCTTCGAGGCACCGGTTCGGACATCCTCGACCGCGTCGAGGTGACCTCGCTCCTGGCCTACGTGGCCGAATATCGGCCGCCTGCAAGGGATCTCGTCGTGTTGGCCGCAGAACTGGCGGAAGTGGCCGCCGGGCGGAGCGATATCGCCGACGTCGTCGACCGGCACTCCGCAACGGTCGACGGCCATTTCCGGCAGTGGTTCGATGAATTGGACGGCGAGGTCCGCGCGTTCGCGATCGCGCTGGCGATCTTCAACAAGATGCCGCTGCATATCGTATCGAGCGCGGGCAGGATGCTGGCGGAGATCATCGCCCGGGTGGAGACACCCGACGACACCACACCCGCACAGCCGGTGTTCGGCGCGCGCAGCGCCGAAATCCTGGACAAGGCCCGCGCGGAGCTCTTCCTGTCATCGGAGGACACCGAGTTCGGCCGAATCCCCGTCGAAGCGGCACGATTCGTCGACGATCGCTATCCGCGTCGCATTCTCGAGTACGTGTGGCAGGAATACCACACCGCCCATCAGCTGGTCCGGGATTGGATGCGGGAACTCGGCAATGATCCCGACCTCCGCGTGTGCACGCGCGTCGGAGTCGCGGCGGGGTTGTTGTCCACCTTCGAGTTCGAGCACGCCAGGCAGCTGATCATCGAACCGTGGGCGGACAGCGGCCAGGGGCACGACCGGTTCGCCGCCATCGGCGCGTTGCAGTTCCCCAGTCTGCAACCGGAACTCGCACCCTTGGTCACCCGGATGCTCGCGGCGTGGCTGCGGGGTGATCAGCCGTTGCCGCGGCGTGTGACGGCCGCCGCGGCGCTCGGCAGTACGGTGGGGCAGCTCATGCCGAATCGCGCGCTCGAGTTGCTGCGTCGCGCTGTCCGTAGCGGCGAACTCCCGGTGCAGGAGGCCGTGTGTTACAGCATGATGCAGCTCTTCAAAGTGCCCGAGCTGACCGGCCGTATTCTCGGCGAACTGCGGAGCTGGACCGGCTCCGACCGAATCCGTATGCGCGCCGCCGGGTTCCAGTGCGTGCTGGAGTTGAGCTTCGACCTCGAGGTCGACACTCCCCGCGGAGGACGGGCGTGGCCGGCGATGGTGTGGCTGGCCGATGAGTTGCGCGAACACCGCGACGATATCGTCGTGCTCTTCGCGCGTCTGATGGAAGCGCCGTACTTCGGACCCGAGGCGTACCAGGAGATTCGGCGCTGGGTCCGGATCGCGGACAAGGATTCGCAGTTCCTGGGACCGCTGGCGAGTCTGCTGATCGATCTCGAAGAAGCCATCGGCGACACCGAGATCCTGCCCGATCACCTCCGCAGGTGGGCGGAGGAACGCAACGGCCCGGTTCGCGCCGTTGCGGCCTTGCTTGACGCACTTCATTCGAGAAGGACGAATTGACAATGTATTCCGGCGATTCGAACCCATTGATCCGCTACGAGGAGATGACGCGCACCTCCTGGCGAAAGTTCCGTCCGTCCTCGGGCGGGCATACCGCAGCGGTCGCCGTCGACCGGGCCGGCGGCCTCGCGCTGATGGGTCGGCGGCCCTCGGCGTCCGAGGTCTTCTACAACCCTGCCACCGGGGTGTACTGGGTGGACACCTCGGCGCATCACGACACGATCAATCTCGAACTGCCCACTGCTGAAGGTGTTTTCAACTTCATTGCCGAGATCGACCTGTCGTGGCGGATCGGTGATCCGGTGTGCGCGGTGCGGGAGAAGGTGACCGGCGGCGAGGCAATCTACGGGCCCTTCCTCACGAAGGAGCTCCGTACGATAAGCCGAGAGTTCGAGGTCGAACGTTTCGCTGAGGCCGAGCAGCGGATCAACGGCCACTTCGCCGGTGGGCCGTCCGAATTGCGTTGCGGCATCACGATGCTGAGCTGCTTGGTGAAGCTCGCTGCGGAGTCGAGCACCAAACTTCATATGCAGCAGGTGACATATGACGACCGGGAAGAGGAACGACGCGATGCGGAGCATCGCGCCAAGCGGCACAAGGCCGAGCTCCAAAAGGGGGAGAATGTGATCCAGCACGAGTTGGACGTGCAGAGCGCGCTGTTCGAGCAGGAGCAGGCCAGGATCGAGCAGCAGCACGCACTCGATATGGAACGGCAGCGCATGAGCTTCTACTCGGACGCGCTGCAATCGGGTGCGGAGAGCATGATCGCGCTCAGGCTGTCCTCCAACCGTGACGATGTGAACGATGTCATCAAGCTGATGATGCATCAGCGCCAGGTGGACTATGACAACGCGCATACCATGCTGAGCGCGCTGCTGGAGCAGCGTCTCCTCAATCGGGGGGATGTCCGGGACATCATGGCGCGCACGACCAAAGCTGTTGCGGACCATTGGAGTCCGACACCGCTGGCGGCCGCGTCCGTCCTCGCGGGACAGACTCCGGAGCTGAGTGCGTCATCGGCTCTCTCGGTCGAGGACGCCGAGATCGTGGAGTCCGATGAGGACTACGACGAGGACGACGATGACGATATCTAGTCGATCCTTGGCGGACAGTCCGCTGACCGATTTTCCCGTGGCGGGGAACCTGGTCGCGCAGCTGGACAAACTCCTCGCCGACTTCGGCTTCTCGGCGTGGTGGGCGGAGTCCGTGGAATTCATCGTCCTGGTGGTCACGCTGTTCTTCGTACTCCAAGTTCTGGTCGGCAAGCTCGTGCCCTGGCTGAGCGAGAAGCTATTGGGCCGGGTGGATCTGGTGACCGCGCCGGTGCCCGCCCTGCTGCTGGCACCGGAATGGGTGGTCACCAAATTCGTGGTCAGGTCCGGTCGCGCGCCGGGGCCCTTCGTGTACAGCTACGGGGACGGGGTGTTGGCACTGGCCGACGGACTCGAAGTCGTCGTCACCGCGGTGCTGCGGGTGCTGACCACAGTCGGCAAGCACCGCCGCCTGATCGCGGCGGTACTCGTCATCCTCGGATTCCTGTGGTGGAACAGCGGAACTTGCGTGGGCGATTCGCGTCCGTGTGTTTCACCGGCAGGGCAATGGAGCCACCAGGCATCCGCGAAGTAATTACGCAGCGGTGCCGAGCAATACCACGGTGTACCAGATCAGGAAAATGATCAGGCTGATGACGCTCCAGCGCAACGCGACTCCGAAACGTCGGTACTTGCGCTGGGCGATCTCGGCGAGAGCAGCCGCCTGCCGCCAGGCGTAGTCGGCAAGCTCCGGTGCTGCCGGACGCTTGCCGGCCTCGGCCGGGAAAGTCGGGAAGCCGAACCAGTTCCCGGCCCCGGAGCTACGAAGATTCGGCCGAAGTGTGGCAGCGAGATAACCCATGCATACGATCAAGCTCAATTCGAGTGCGGTCGCCATCATGTAGATCGCCAGGTTCACCGGCTTCGGATGCGAGCTCACCAGCCCCATCAAGGCGAACCCGTTCGCGGTCAGCAACAGCCCGACCTTCGTATCCGCGGCTATGAGGATGCGGTTGAACTCGGAGATGGTGCGAAGGGCCGCGTCCAGGTCGTTGACGGGTTCGAGTCGTGTCGTGCGATTTGGCATGGGATCAGCAGAGCATCGGCAGGAGGCGCCCTCCAGGTACAAAGACGCATACAGCGGCAAATGTGATCACGATGATCGGGTGCGGCCGCTTCTTCGCTAGCCGAGGGCCTCCAGGTGACGGGCGGTGTCGGTCGCGAAGACCTCTTCTGGAGAGTGAGGTGGGTAGAACTGGGCGTACCAGCGGCGGAGGGACTTGATGCCCTTCTCGTGGGGGAGGAGGACGGGGCGGGGGCGGTGGATCTTGTGGTCCCAGATGGCCAGTTCTTCGCGGACCTCGCCGAAGGCGAGCAGGCGGAGGGCGAGTTTGAGAATCGGTGCGGCGAAGGGGAATCCGGGACGGTGGCGGATGTAGTAGAGCATGCGGAGTTCGCTGGTGGTGTCGTCGATGGGGGTGGTGAGAGC
>NZ_JBHZCS010000011.1:23106-38999 GCF_042755705.1 Nocardia sp. NPDC059154 | reverse complement strand
GGGTTCTGCTGGTGCGAATCCTGGTGGCGGGAATCCTGCGTGGTGGTGGGGTGGTGAGAGCGATGGCGGTCATGGTGATCAGTGCGCCGGTGGTACGGACGACCATGACGCCGGGGCCGTACATGAAGACGTCGAAGCTGTTGTCGACCGGGTAGCCGAGGACGGGTTTGCAGAAGCGGGTGTGGATTTCGGCGAAAGGGCCGTCGGGGATGAGTTCCTGGACGGGGGGCTCGCTCTGGCCGTGGATGTGGTGGAAGTGGGATTCGTCGACGATGTTCTCGCGCATCTCCTGGATGTGGATGCGCGATTGCAGGACATCGTCGATGGGACGGGCGAAGGCGCGATCGGTGGCCTCGGGGATCTCGGGCACTTCCCACAGCGGTTCGCCGGCACCGGAGTAGACGAAGATCAGCCCGCTGTGCTCGCGCACCGGGAAACCGCCCAGCGTCACCCGCGGCGGGCGGGGCGCGAAAGGCGCTGAGGCGCAGGCACCGTCGGCATCGAAACGCCAGCCGTGGAACGGGCACTCCACCTGCCCGTCCACCACCCGGCCCCCGGCGCCGAGATGGGCGCCGTAATGCGGGCAGTGCGCGTCGCGGACGGTGGCCCGGCCGTCGCTGCCCCGGAAGGCGATCAGCGCGCGACCGAAGTAATGCAGATTCACGACTTTTCCGGACCGGAGGTGCTTGCTGCGCAAGACCGCATACCAGCCCTCGGGCACCGTCGGCATCGGATAGTGGTCGGCGCGCGGATCGCGCGCCAGCTCGGACAGGCCCGAACGATCACGTCGAAGGAACACGCCGCAAACCCTAACTGGAACCTGTTGCAAAACAATGAACGGAACCGTCGGTTTGCTGTGAATCGTGTTGGACAGGAACGCAACTCGATTCGTGATCGGCCGGGTATCCGTTATTCCATTGGCGGCCTCAGGGATTCGGGTTGCCGTAGGTGGCGGCGATGTCTTTGGAGCTGGGCCAGCGGTTGTAGGTGGGGGACTGGGGCCAGCCGGTGGGGACGTCTTGCCAGTCTTCCTGCCGGCCGTAGGGGAGGAGGTCGATGAGGGGGAAGGTGTGGGTGAGTTGTTCGACGCCGCGGCCGTTGGTGTGCCAGGTGCGGTAGACGGTGTCGCCGTCGCGGAGGAATACGTTGACGCCGAAGCCGCCGCCGGGCGGGGCGTCGATGTCCGCGCCGAATGGGCTGTTGGCCGTGGAGTACCAGGGCATCTGGTTGCCGACGCGGCGCTTGTAGGCGAGGGCCTCGTCGATCGGGCCCTGGGTGACGATGACGAAGCGGGCGTCGTAGAGGTCCAGGAATTCCAAACGGGTGAATTGCGAGGTGAATCCGGTGCAACCGGGGCATTGCCATTCCTCGCCCGGGAACCACATGTGGCTGTAGACGATCAATTGGGACTTGCCGGCGAAGACGTCGGCCAGGCGGACCGGGCCGTCCTCGCCTTCCAGGGTGTAGTCGGGCAGTTCGACCATCGGCAGGCGGCGGCGCTGGGCGGCGATGGCATCGAGCTCGCGGGTCGCGGCCTTCTCACGGAGACGCAGTGCTTCGAGTTCGGTCCGCCAGGTGTCGATGTCGACGACGGGCGGCAGCGGGTTGGTGCTCACAGGATCCTCCCTCACCGGGTTCACAGAGTGCGTGTTGTAGGCATAGACGCCGCGGGCGCGCAGAACTCATCGGTGACCCACCGTCGAATCAGTTGGTGCGATTCGCGTAATCGAGGGGGAGTTTGGCCGGTGGGCAGTCGATGACGGTGTCGTCGTCGGGTTCCCGGGTTTCGAGGTAGGTGATGCGGCCGGTGGAGGCGACCAGGGTTTGCGGGTAGGTGGGGCCCTGGTCGCGGTCGGCGATGATCTGCGGGATGTCGTCCTCGTAATGGCCCAGGGTGCTCTCGGGAAAGTCGAGCATCCACTGCGGATAGCAGATCGTCGTGTGCACCCGGCGCTCGCGGAGCCAGACGATGAGCACGGTGACCGCCCCGGTCGGCTCCACCCAGGCGAGCTTGTACATATCGCCGCTGAGCTGGATCATCTTGGCCGGTTGAGCCGTGGACCAGCGCCCGAACATCGGTCCCATCAGGCAGCGGAAGGCGACAGTCTGCGAATTGCGCACGTAGAGGTCGAACTTCCAGCCGTTCTCGTACGCATAGATCAGATGTCGCCCGACGATTCCCGACAGGTCACCGGCCAGGACCGGTGGGGCGGCGGCATCCTCGGCGCTCATCGCTAACTCCTCTCGGCCGACCTGCGTCAGGACCCGGGCGTCGCGCTCAGCCTATCCGCTGAGCAGGCCTTCCCTGATGATCTCCACGGATGTTCCGGATCAGGGCAGGGGCGGCGGGCGGTCGGGCACCAGCAGGGTGGCGATGGCGGCGCCGACGGGGATGGCGTTGTCGGTGCCGGGCTTGGCGGTCGAGCCCAGGGTGGCGTAGACGACGATGGTGGTGTCTGATTTGGTGTCGTAGAGGGCGATGCCGTTGTAGCCGCCGTAGGCGGGGTTCATGAACAGCCAGTCGGCCATGTGGGGGACGCCGAAGGCGAAGAACTTCTGGGCGGTGAGCGGGCCGAGGCCGGCGGTGGAGGGGGCCATCATCTGCTCGAACTGGTTGGTGGAGAGCAGTTCTCCCGTGCCGAGGGCCCGGACCCAGCGGCCCACGTCGGTGACGGTGGAATTCATGTTGCCGGAGTGCAGGAAGGCCGTCGGGTTCCAGAAGGTGGCGTCTTCGAAGATCTTTCGCTCGTCGGTGTAGCCGTGCAGGATCGGCTCGTCGATCCGGGCGGTGCGGACCACCGCGGAATGCCGCATGCCGAGCGGGCCCAGGACGTACTGGGAGATCAGGTCGCCCAGCGATTTGCCGCTGGCCAGCTGCAGCACCTCGCCCAGGACGACCAGGTCGCTGTGGGCGTAGGCGAAGCTGGCGCCGGGATCGAACAGGGGCGGGCGGGCATTGGCCAGGTCGAACAGCTCCTGGGCGGTCCAGGTGTGGAATGGATTGTCGGCGAAGCGTTTCAGGAAGTCGGGGTCGGTGACGTAGTCGGAGATTCCGGAGGTGCTGTCGGCGAGCATGCGCGGGGTGATCCGGTCGGCGCGTGGGAAGGCCGGCAGCCATTTGGCGATCGGCTGGTCCATGGACAGGGTGCCGGCCGCGTCCAGATGCCACAGCACGGTGGACAGCATCGGCTCCATGGGCTGGCCCACCCGCAGCTGCATGTCGGTGGTCGCGGGGATGCCCAGCGGCGAGTCGCCCGCCGCGCCGATGGTGATCGGCTCCTTGCCCCGCCACACCCCGAAAACCGCTGCGGTGAGGTCGAGTTGGGTCAGTTTGGTGCGCACGATATCGGCGATCTGTGCGGCTTCGGGGGAGTTGGTGCCGGAGCTCTGTGTCTCACCGCCCCGATCGGATCCGCAGGCACCCGCGGCCACGGTCAGCACGATCGCCAGGACCGCACCCACTCGGCATCGAGTCGACACACCCATCACCGGATCCCTTCATCGAAGAAGACGGCCCGAGCAGCGTGGATGACAATCTACGCCGTGCTTGGGCCGTCTTCGCCACGGATCACCGAGGTGCCGGGATTTCACCGGTCGGTCAGGCGACGGGCACCGGTTCGGGGCGGGCGGCGCCCGCCGTCGCGGTGATGCCGACGGCGGCGAGAAGGGCTGCGAGGGTGAGGATTCCCGCACCCACCAGGTAGGTGAGCTGGAAACCCTGGGCCAGAGCCTCGGTGGGGGAGGCGCCGGCGGCCAGCCGGGCAGTGCGGTGATGGAGGGCAATGGTGGTCAGGACGCCGAGTCCCAGGGCCCCGCCCAGTTGCTGGGTGGTGGTGACGAAACCGGAGGCCAGGCCGGTGATATCGGCGTGGGTCTCGCCGACGGCGGCGATGGTGATGGAGACGAACCCCAGGCCCATGCCGAAACCGGCGGTCAGCATGCCGGGAAGGAGGTCCGGGTAGGAGGCGGTCGCCGGGATCCGGGCGAGCAGCAGCATGCCGACGGCGCCGGAGGCCATGGCGGCGACCAGGATCGGGCGAACGCCGACCCTGGGGACGAGGCCGGCGGCGGCGGCGAAACCAGCGATGACCAGGGCACAGAACGGGAGCCAGGCCAGGCCGGTGCGGAGTGGCGAGAAGCGGAGGACCTGCTGGAGGTACAGGGTCAGGAAGAAGAGCATCGACAGGATGGCCGAGCAGAAGAGGATGTTCGCGGTGTTGGCGACGGCGCGGTCGCGGTCCCGGAAGAAGGACAGCGGGATCATCGGGGCCCGGGAACGGCCGGCGCGCAGCAGGAATGCGGCCAGCAGTATGAGGCCCAGTGTGATGCGGGATGCAGTGGTGAGGGCGGCGGAGTGGCCGCTGTCGATGAGGCCGAGGTCGAGGGCGGCGATCGCGCCGGTGATCAGGGCCGCGCTCAGGCCGTCGAGACGGATGTCGGTGCGGGGCGGGCGATTGTCCGGGAGCAGCCGGTGTACCAGGACCAGTGCCAGGACCGCGACCGGCACATTGATGAGGAAACACCAACGCCACCCGGCATATTCGGTGATGACCCCGGAGAGGACGACACCGAGGGTCGCCGCCAGACCGCCCAGCCCGGCCCAAATGCCCAGGGCGCGACTGCGTTCGCGGGGTTCGGCGAAGAGTCCGGCGACGATGCTCAGGGCGGCGGGGCTGGCGAACGCGCCGCCGATGCCCTGACCCGCGCGGCTGGCGATGAGCATCGCCGAGTCCTGCGCCAGGCCGGTGGCCAGCGAGGAGAGGCCGAAGACCGTCACGCCGATCAGGAAGACGCGCTTGCCGCCGAACAGGTCCGCGGTGCGCCCGCCGATCAGCAGAAAGCCGCCGAACAGCAGCAGGTAGGCATTGATGATCCAGGTCAGGTCGGTCTCGGACATGTGCAGGTGCCGCTGGATGGTGGGCAGTGCGACGTTCACGACCGTGTCGTCGAGGTTGAGCATCATCTGGACCGAGCAGAGCAGGCCCAGGGTGAGGTAGCGGAGGGCGGCTCGGCTCGCCACGGGAGGTGCGGTTGTCATGACTCTCCATTTATTGGTGGTGTACCACTAATAAATGAGAGTGTGCGACCAAAACTGTTGGTGGTCAACCACTAATTTCTGGGCGCGCGCCGGTAGAGTGGGCGAGTGACCGATGAGCAGCGCCAGCCCACCACCGCCGAACTGGTCGATGTGCTGCAGCGCGCCGTCGCCCTGGTCCGAAACCACTTCGCGGTCACCACGACCCGGCTCGGCGTCACTCCGGTGCAGGCCAAGGCGCTGGGTCACCTCGCGGAACCGCTGACCCTCAAGGAGTTGTCCGCCCGGCTCGGGGCGGACCTGTCCAATACGGCCACCTCGATCGACCGGCTCGAGTCGCAGGGCTTGGTGCAGAAGCAGATTCATCCGACCGACCGCCGCGCCCGCCTGGTCACGCTGACCCCGGCCGGGGAAGCGCTCCGCACCCAGCTCGATGAACAGGTCTTCGGGTCGGTACCGGCGCTGGCCGTGTTGGACGCGAACCAGCAGCGCGAGCTCTATGCGCTGCTGGAACTCGTTGTCTCCCAATAGGGTTCAGCTGAGCGGCACAGCGTTCAGCTGGGCTGGGGGGCAGCCGGGCCGGGCTGGGTTGCCGGTGCCGGATTGATCAGACCGTCCGCCATGCCGACGGCCGCTCCGACACCGGCGCCGAGTGCCATGAACGGTGCGGCGATCATGGCATAGCCGATGACGCCGCCGATGGCCGGGACGATGACCAGGCCGATCGGCGCGAAGGGGAGTCCGGCGATCGCGCCCGAGACCACGCCGACCAGTGCGCCGGTCCACGCGATCGGACTGGCCAGGACGGACCCGACCGACGCGCCGATGGCCGCGTCACCGAGGATGGCCTTCGCGACACTGGTGGAGCGGGCATGGTCGAGCCCGGCCGCTTCGAGCGACTGTGCCAGACCGGTTTCCGTGCCCGTGGTCGCGGTATTGATCTGCTGGGTCTGCTCGGGGGTCAGAAAGAACGGCCGGTCGAGCTGGAGGGTGCCGATGTGAATCGACGAGTCCGGGATATCCAGGGCCGGCTGATTCGCCACGACCGGTGGCGCTTCCTCGGCCAGCGCGGGTGTTACTCCCAGGAGAATCAGGGAGAGGGGAAGAGCCCCCGCAACGGCGATCCGGGCCGCACGCCGACAAAGCTGAACCGAACTTGTGGGCTGCCTTGTGCCCATAGGGAAACCTCATTCCGAGATGTCGATGACTTCGCATCAGGATTCGAAACCGGAACCCTCTCGGATCTGTCCAGATTATGGGAATTGTTGGCAGCGATCGGTTTTGCGAGGTACTGGAAGAAGTTGTGCGAGGTATGGGAGGAAATTGGGGCCCGCGCACTGTCGTGCACGGGCCCCGGAACGGTCAGCCGCGGTGCATCCGCGGGCCCGGGCCGCCCCAATTGTGGTGGCCGTGATGGCCGTGGTGCATGAGGACCAGCATGCCCACGATGTAGAGGATGGCGAACAGGACGAAGAGGGCGCCGCCGATCCAGAGGGAGAGGATGCCGAGGTAGCGGGCTCGGTGCGAGGCGTAGCGGGCGCCGTCGGCATCGCCTTCGGACCACAGGGGAAAGACGTTCAGGGCGTGGGTGAACGCGGAGAAGGAGAGGGGCCAGAAGAACAGGAGGGACGCGACGGCCCAGCCGATATTGTTCGGCGGGCGAGTGATGGGTCGCTGTGAGGTTGCGGGGGTTGTGGCCGCGTCTGGAAGCTCGGTTGTTCGAGGCTCGTCGGGCTTCGCGGCCGGTTCGGGGGTCGTCATGGCAGAATCCTTTTCGAATTGCCTGGTCCGCGAATTTTCGCGGGTTCTATGAGGTCGATTAGGACATCGCTGTCTGGTAACCGACCGAGAACCGCCGGTGAGATCGCTGCGTAGGAGATTCGAGAACTATCGGAGGTCGTCGGACAGGGCGGCGGCGACCTCTGTCAGCAGTGGTGCGGCGCGGTCGATGAGCTCCTCGGTCATCCGGCCCACCGGGCCGGACACCGAAATCGCCAGCCGGGCAGGCGCTTTGGGCACCGCCACCGCCACGCAGCGCACGCCGAGCTCCTGCTCGCCCTCGTCCATGGCGTATCCGGTGCGCGCGGCCTCGTCCAGCTGCCGGGCGAACTCCTCCGGATCGGTGATGGTGTTGTCGGTGTAGCGCGGCATTCCGGTGCGCTGCAACAGCTCTCGGGTCAGATCCGGCGCCGATCCGGCCAGGATGGCCTTGCCCACGGCCGTGCAGTGCGGCAGCACCCGCCGGCCCACCTCGGTGAACATGCGCATGGAGTGCCGCGACTGCACCTGCGCCACATAGACGATCTGATCGCCGTCCAGCATGGCCATGTTCGCGGATTCACCGAGCTCATCGACCAGCCGGGACAGGTGCGGGCGGGCCAGCACCGCCAGCATCTGCGAGGAGCTCTCACCGAGCTTGATCAGCTTGGGGCCCAGCACATACTTGCGTGATGGCTCCTGGTGCAGGTAACCCAGATCCACCAGGGTGCGCACCAGCCGGTGAATGGTCGGCAGCGGCAGCCCCGACTCCGCGGCGAGCTGGGACAGGCCCATCATGCCGCCCTCGTCGGCCATCAGCTCCAGCAGGGCGAACGCGCGCTCGATGGACTGCACGCCGCCGGTGCCGCTCTTGGGCTCCTTCGCTGCTGGCACCCCGGTCCTCCTCAGTTTTTCCGAATGCCGGAATTCTAGGGCAGATCGTAGATCACCTGTTCTGCCCAGTAGCCTGAGGCCCATGCGGCTACGCGCGGAGTTCACGACCGAACCGTTCCATGGCGAAGGGGAGACGCCGCCGCATGCCAGAGCGGCCCTCGAACTCGCCGAATCGGCCGGTTTGGAATGCGATTTCGGTCCGCTCGGCACCTCGGTGGCCGGGACCGACGACCGACTGCTGCCGGTGCTGGGCGAGATCATGGTGACCGCCTTCGCGCACGGGGCGACCCGGGTGACCATGCAGGTCGAGCAGGATGACTGAGCGTTCGCCGATGGACGAGTCGCACCCCGTGCTGGTGACCCTCGCTCCGCTGCTGGAGAGAACTGGCGGCCGCCTGGTGCCCGCGCAGGAGGCCACCGCCGACGATGTCCCCCTGGTCTGGGAAGGAACGACCCTGGCCTGCGTGCGTTTCGGTCAGCCCGAGTCCGACACCCTCGGCGGCCTGGAGCGGCTGCTGGACGAGGTGGCGGCAGAGCTGGGCGGGCCGCTGGCCGGACTGCCGCGCGTCGAGAAGCAGCGTGCTGTGCGATTGCTGGAAGAGCGGGGCGCCTTCACGTTCCGTAAGTCGGCGGAGACCGTGGCGGCGGCGTTGGGTGTCACCCGCTTCACCGTCTACAACTACCTGAACCGCGAACGCGCCTGACCGGGCTGTCGGCCGACCGATATATATTCAACGAATTGTTGACGGCCAATGTGGCCCGTGCCACTCTTTTCGAATAGCGGAATGACCCTTCCGCTATCCGAGAGAGGTTGCGCCAATGGAGACGTTGAGCGAACGCGGTTCACCTGCGGGCCAAAGAGTTTCGACGCCATACCGAAGACTTTCGACGGTCGTCCGGCCGTCGCGGTCGGGCCGACTACGCGCCGGAAGTGCTGCTTCCTCCGCTGATCGAGGGGGCCGGCCCGCCCGTGACTGCTGAATCCGCACCCGGCGTCCCGGGAACTCCCTCCACGCCGGAGTCCACCGCATCGGCGGTCCTGGAACCCGAAGCGCCCGAACGACATCCGGTCGATGTCGTCCCGCCGCCCTGGCAGTTGCTCGCCGGCGGCCTGCAGCACATCGCCGCCATGGTCGCCGGCGTCGTGGCGCCACCGCTGATCGTGGGCGCCGCGGTCGGCCTGGGCACCCGGGACACGGTCATGCTCATCACCGCGAGCCTGTTCACCGCCGGACTGGCCACCCTGCTGCAGTCCCTGGGCTGGTGGAAGTTCGGCGCGCGGCTGCCGCTCATCAATGGCGGATCCTTCGCGGCGGTGGGACCGATCCTGGCGATCGCCAAGGACGCCGCGCCGGGCGAGGCGCTGCCGGTCATCTTCGGAGCCACCCTGGTGGCGGGCATGCTGGCCGTCCTCGCCGCCCCGTATTTCTCACGGCTGCACCGGTTTTTCCCGCCGATCGTGGGTGGCACGGTCATCTCGCTCATCGGCCTGTCGCTGCTGCCGGTCGCGCTCGGCTGGATCAGCGGCGCGGGCGAGGGCTCCATGGGCTCGGCGCATGTGCCGCTGAAGAACCTGCTGGACGCGGCGATCGCGCTGGTGGTCGTGCTGCTGTGCCATCGATTCCTGAAAGGGTTCGGGCGGCAGCTGGCCCTGCTGATCGGACTGGTCGCGGGTTCGCTGGCGGGATGGCCACTGGGACTGCTGGATACGGGCCCGGTGCGCAACAGCGCGCTGGTCGGTTTCATACCGCCCATGCACTTCGGTGCACCGCAGTTCCAGATCGGTGCGATCGTCTCGCTGTGCATCGTGATGCTCGTGGTGATGACCGAGTCGACCGCGACCATGATCGCGCTCGGCGAGATCGTGGACCGGCCCGCCGAGGAGCAGCACATCGCGGGCGGGCTGCGGGCGGCCGGTGTCGGCACCATGCTGGCCTCGGTCATGGGCGGATTCGCCTGCGGCGCTTTCGCGCAGAACGTCGGACTGGTGGCGCTCACCCGCATGTACAGCCGTTTCGTCGTGGCCGCCGGCGGTGCGCTGCTGGTGCTGCTGGGGTTGTTCCCGGTGGCGAGCGCGGTGGTGGAGCTGGTGCCGAAACCGGCTCTGGGCGGAACGGGTCTCGTACTGTTCGGGACGGTCGCCGCGAGCGGTATCCGCACCCTGGCCAAGGCCGATCTGCACGATCCGATCAACTCCCTGATCGTGGGCGTCGCGCTGTTCATCGGCATGACACCGACGGTCGCGCCCTCGTTCTACGCCGGTCTGCCGGGACCGGTGTCGATCATCCTTGCGTCGGGGATCAGTGCGGGCTGTCTGGCGGCCCTGGTGTTGCACCAGCTGTTCAGATCCCGCACCAGCGCCGCCCTGGCGGCGGCACCGGCCGCGCAGAATACCTAGCCGACGCCGGTGCGATGATCAGCGGCGGAGGGCCGATCACGGTCGGCCCTCCGCCGCTGTTCGCGTTTCGGGTTGGCCGGCACGTATGCTCGGCTAGCGTCCTGACCTGCGGTCTCTGTATATTTTCAACAAAATGTTGACGAGTTGTTGTGGCCCGTGACACTCTTCTCGAGTAGCGGAATCACCCTTCCGCTATCCGAGAGAGGTAGCGCCGATGGTGACATTGAGCGAATTCAATTCGACAGCCGGGGAACAACTCCGGCCGGACCTGCTGACCTGCTGTGACGTGCCCGCCTGGGCCGACGGCGTGCTGGCGGCCCGGCCCTATGCCGATATCGACAGCGTGCTCGCCCGGGCCGGCGTGCTGGCCGGCGCCCTGAGCGGAGCCGAGGTGGATCGCGCGCTGGCCGCGCACCCCCGCATCGGTGACCGCGTGTCGGGCACCGACACCGGATCCGCGTGGTCGCGCCAGGAGCAGGCCGGGGTCGGTCAGGACGTGGCCATCGCCGCGCAGCTGCTGGACGGCAATCGCGCCTACGAGAAGCGTTTCGGCCGGGTCTTCCTGATCTGCGCCACCGGCCTGTCCGCCGAGCAGATTCTGGCGAGCCTGCACCAGCGCCTCACCAACGACGACGCCACCGAGGCGGCCGTGGTGGCCGAGGAGCTGCGCAAGATCGCGGTCCTGCGCCTGCGAAAGGTATTCGAGCAGTGAGCACCATTACGACGCACATCCTGGACTCCGCGCTGGGCAAGCCCGCGGCCGGTGTCGAGGTGCGGCTGGAACAGGTCGGCCCGGACGCGCGGGTGCTGGCCGAGGGCAAGACCGATGACGACGGCCGGATCCGCGATCTCGGCCCCGAAGGGCTCGCGGCCGGTGTCTACCGGCTCACCTTCGATATCGAAAGCTATGCCGCCGCAACGAATCAGACCTACTTCTACCCGTCGGTCTCCATCACCTTCAAGGTCGCCGGGGCGGCGGGCGAGCACTATCACGTGCCCCTGCTCATGAGCCCCTTCGCCTACTCCACCTACCGAGGAAGCTGAACTCACATGGCAATCAAGCTGGGACAGAACCAGTACGGCAAGGCCGAGAACCGCGTCGTCCGCGTCTACCGCGACACCCCGCGCCACCAGATCCGCGACCTGAACGTCTCCTCGGCGCTGCGCGGCGACTTCACCGACGCCCACATCACCGGTGACCAGGGCGACGTGCTGCCCACCGACACCCAGAAGAACACCGCCTTCTCCTTCGCCAAGGAGAAGGGCGTGCACTCCATCGAGGAGTTCGGTCTCACCCTCGCCGACCACTTCATCTCCCGGGCCCCCACCGCCACCGGTGCGCGCGTCGAGATCGAGGAGTACGCCTGGGATCGCATCGAGGTCGACGGCCAGGGCCATGATCACTCGTTCGTGAAGTCGGGCCGGGGCGTACGCACCACCGTGGTGAATGTCGACGGCGTCGGCCCGGACCGCAAGGCCCACGTGGTCTCGGGCGTGAAGGACCTGACCCTGCTGAAGACCACGGGCTCGGAGTTCCATGGCTTCTTCAAGGACAAGTACACCACCCTGCAGCCGACCAACGACCGCATCATGGCGACCTCGCTGGTGGCCCGCTGGCGCTACAACCACACCGACGTCGACTGGGACAAGACCTACGACGCCATCCTCAAGACCATCCTGCGGCAGTTCGCCGTGGTGCACTCGCTGGCGCTGCAGCAGACCCTCTACTCCATGGGCCGCGCGGTGCTCGAGCAGTTCACCGAGGTCGCCGAGATCCGTTTCTCGGCCCCGAACAAGCACCACTTCCTGGTGGACCTGAGCCCCTTCAATGTGGACAACCCGGGCGAGGTCTTCATCGCCGCGGACCGTCCGTACGGCCTGATCGAGGCCACCGTCGAGCGCGACGACGCCAACGAGGCCGGGAACGCCTGGCTCGCCACCCCGGGCTTTTGCTAATTGGCTCGGTGCTGATCTAGGAGGTGCGGCGATGGGTGATGACCAGGGCCGCGTGACAGAGACCATCACCCGTCCCGAGGATGCGCGACATCCCCTGGGCCAGTTGGTGGTCTACGGAACTCAGCACATCCTGACGATGTACGGCGGTGTGATCGCACCGCCGCTGATCGTCGGCGGTGCGGCCGGGCTCTCGGCGTCGGACATGGCCCTGCTGGTGACGGCGGGCCTGTTCCTCTCCGGTCTGGCCACCCTGCTACAGACCCTCGGCATCGGGCCGGTCGGCTCCAGATTGCCGATTGTGCAGGGCATTTCGTTCGCCAGTGTCTCCACGATGGTCACCATCGCGAGCGACGGCGGACTCCGGCCGGTCTTCGGCGCGATCATAGTCGCCGGTCTGATCGGGCTGGTGCTGTCCAGTTTCTTCGCCAAGCTGGTACGGCTCTTCCCGGCCGTGGTGACCGGGACGATCATCACGGTGATCGGACTCTCGTTGCTGCCCACCGCATTCCGGTGGGCGATGGGCAACGATCCCAAGGCGGCCGACTACGGCTCGATGGGCAATATCGGTTTCGCGGGGCTGACCCTGCTCATCATTCTGGTGATCAGCCGGCTCTTCCAGGGCGCGATCTCGCGGCTGTCGATCCTGATCGGCCTGGCGATCGGCACCCTGCTGGCCGTGGTCACCCACCACACCGACTTCTCGGCGGTCGGCAAGGCGAAAATCATTGCGCTGCCGCCGATCCTGCACTTCGGCGGGCCGACCTTCGAGGCCGGGGCGATCGTGTCCATGACCATCGTGATCCTGGTGATCATGACCGAGACCACCGCCGACATCCTCGCCATCGGCGAGATCGTCGGTACCGAGGTGGATTCGGCGCGGGTGGCGGCCGGCCTGCGGGCCGACATGCTGTCCACCACGGTCGCGCCGGTGTTCGGCAGTTTCCCGTGCAGCGCCTTCGCGCAGAACGTGGGACTGGTGGCGCTCACCGGCATCAAGAGCCGATTCGTGGTCGCGACAGGCGGTTTGGTGCTCGTACTGCTGGGCTTGTTCCCGGTGGTGGGTGCGGTGGTGGCCGGGATTCCGTATCCGGTGCTGGGCGGTGCGGGCATCGTCCTGTTCGGATCCGTGGCGGCGAGCGGTATCCGCACGCTCGCGCGGGTGGACTTCACCGACAACCTCAATATGGTCATCGTCGCGGTGGCCATGGGCGTGGGCCTGATTCCGATTGCGGCGCCGACGTTCTGGGACAGGTTCCCGACCTGGCTCGGGGTGATCATGCACTCCGGCATCTCCGCCACGGCGGTGGTGGCGATCGCGTTGAACCTGGTGTTCAACGAGATCAAGCGTGGAAACAAGGCGGGCGCTTCGGTGTTCGCGGCAGCCGAGGATCGCAAGGACGATCTGGGCGAGCGCCTG
This sequence comes from Nocardia sp. NPDC059154, assembly GCF_042755705.1. Classification (NCBI taxonomy): domain Bacteria; kingdom Bacillati; phylum Actinomycetota; class Actinomycetes; order Mycobacteriales; family Nocardiaceae; genus Nocardia; species Nocardia sp. NPDC059154. The sequence continues at coordinate 25,541 of NZ_JBHZCS010000011.1, read as the reverse complement.
GACGACGATATCCGCGACTGAGTCGGCGACATCCGCGACTGAATCGGCTATTTCGTATATCTCGTGCCGTACTGGCCGGTAGCTCCCGGAACTCTCTTGACGGGGTTGTTTCGGGAGCACTAGCATTTTCACATCCCGAAAAAACATTTCCGCATTATGGAAACAGCGGAAGCGCTGCGGGAACGAACTGGAGGGATTCCTGATGACCCACTCGCTCAACTACGCCGTGAACTGCTCGCTGCTGTTCACCGAGCTGCCCATCCTGGAGCGCCCGGAAGCCGTGCGGCAGGCCGGATTCGACGCCATCGAGTTCTGGTGGCCCTTCGCCGAGGCGGTCCCGTCGGACCGGGACGTGGACGCCTTCGTCGCCGCCGTGCAGAACGCGGGCGTGCAGCTGATCGGCCTCAACTTCTTCGCCGGCGACATGGCCGGCGGCGACCGCGGCCTGGTCTCCTGGCCATCGCGGTCCGCGGAGTTCAAGGACAATATCGACGTCACGGTCGGCATCGGAGAACGACTGGGCACCAAGGCTTTCAACGCCCTCTACGGCAACCGCGTCGACGACGCCACCCCGGAGCAGCAGGACGAGCTGGCCGTCGAGAATCTGGCGGCGGCGGCCGTGGCCGCCTCCCGGATCGGGGCCACCATCCTGGTCGAGCCCGCCTCCGGCGCACCGCGCTACCCGCTGCTGAAGGCCGTCGACGGACTCGCTGTCATCGACAAGGTGCAGGCGTATGCGGGCGTCAGCAATATCGGCCTGCTCGCCGACCTCTACCACCTCGCCGTGAACGGTGACGACGTGGACAAGGTGATCTCCGAGTACACCGACCGGATCGCCCACGTGCAGATCGCCGACAACCCGGGCCGCAACGAGCCGGGCACCGGCGAGCTCCAGCTCGAGCTTCAGCTCACCGACCTCGCGTCGCGCGGCTACCGGGGCTGGGTCGGCCTCGAGTACAAGCCGTCCGGCCGTTCCGAGGACGCCTTCGAATGGCTGCCGCGTGAGCGTCGCGCCGCGAAGTAGCCCGCCGTCCAGAGACCAGAGAACTTGCCATACAGAGGATCAGGGAACAGATCATGACCAACATCGCTTTCATCGGCCTCGGCATCATGGGCAGCCCGATGGCCGTCCACCTCCAGAACGCCGGCCACGCCGTCAAGGGCTTCGACCGCAACCCGGCCCAGGCCCAGCCGCTGGTCGACGTGGGCGGCCGTGCGGTCACCTCGATCGCGGACGCCGTGCGCGGCGCGGAGGTCATCGCGGTGATGGTGCCGGACTCCCCGCACGTGCAGGAGGTGCTGGCCGGTGAAAAGGGTGTCTTCGAGACTGCCGAGCCGGGCGCGCTGATCATCGACTTCTCCAGCATCCGCCCCGATGTCACCCAGGAGCTGGCGAAGCAGGCCGCCGAGCGTGGCTTCCGACTGCTGGACGCCCCGGTCTCCGGCGGCGAGCCGGGCGCCGTGAACGCGACCCTGTCCATCATGGTCGGCGGCTCGGCCGAGGACTTCGCCACCGCCAAGCCGGTTTTCGACACCGTCGGCAAGACCATCGTGCACGTCGGCACCAATGGCGCGGGCCAGACCGTGAAGGCCGCCAACCAGCTCATCGTGGCCAGCAACATCCAGGCCGTGGCCGAGGCCGTGGTCTTCCTCGAGGCCTACGGCGTCGAGCTGGGCCCCGCCCTGGACGTGCTCGGCGGCGGCCTGGCCGGTTCGGCCGTGCTGAACCAGAAGCGCGACAAGATGATCAACCGCGAGTTCGCGCCGGGCTTCCGCATCGACCTGCACCACAAGGACATGGGCATCTTCACCACCGCCGCGCGTGAGGCCGGTCTGGTGACCCCGGCCGGCTCGCTCATCGCGCAGCTGGTCGCCTCGGCTCGCGCCAATGGCGACGGCCACCTGGACCACTCTGCACTGCTGCGCGGCGTCGAGCGCCTGAGCGGCAAGCTGGACAAGGAGAACTGATTATGGCGCGCATGCGCACCGTCGACGCGGCGGTCCTGATCCTGGAAAAGGAAGGGGCCACACAGGCTTTCGGCCTGCCGGGCGCCGCGATCAACCCGTTCTACAGCGCCATGAAGGCGCACGGCGGCATCAAGCACGTGCTGGCCCGCCACGTCGAGGCCGCCTCGCACATGGCCGAGGGCTTCACCCGGGCCAAGCCCGGCAATATCGGTATCTGCATCGGGACGTCGGGCCCCGCGGGCACCGACATGGTGACCGGTCTGTATGCCGCCAGCGCGGATTCCATTCCGATCCTGTGCATCACGGGCCAGGCCCCGGTGTCCAAGCTGCACAAGGAGGACTTCCAGGCCGTCGACATCGCGTCCATCGCGAAGCCGCTGGCCAAGTGGGCGCACACCGTGCTCGAGCCCGCCCAGGTGCCCGGCGCTTTCCAGAAGGCGTTCTGGCTCATGCGCGAAGGCCGTCCG
>NZ_JBHZCS010000011.1:0-23096 GCF_042755705.1 Nocardia sp. NPDC059154 | reverse complement strand
CGGTGCTCATCGATCTGCCGATCGACGTGCAGCTGGCCGAGATCGAGTTCGACATCGACACCTACGAGCCGCTGCCCGTGGCCCGCCCGGCCGCCACCCGGGCGCAGGCCGCCAAGGTGCTGCAGATGCTGAACGCCGCGAAGCGTCCGCTGATCATCGCCGGCGGCGGCATCATCAATGCCGACGCGGACGCACTGCTGGTGAAATTCGCCGAGCTGACCGGTGTTCCGGTCGTCCCGACCCTGATGGGCTGGGGCACCATCGCCGACGATCACGAGCTGAACGCCGGCATGGTGGGTCTGCAGACCTCGCACATCTACGGCAACGAGTCGCTGCTGGCTTCGGACTTCGTGCTGGGTATCGGTAACCGGTGGGCCAACCGCCACACCGGTGGTCTCGACACCTACACCAGGGACCGCAAGTTCGTGCACGTCGACATCGAGCCGACCCAGATCGGCCGGGTCTTCGCGCCCGACTACGGCATCGTCTCCGACGCCGGCGCGGCCCTGGAGCAGTTCATCGCCGTCGCGGAATCCCTTGACGCCGTGGGTGGTCTGACCGACCACGGTGACTGGGCCGAGCAGGTGCGCGCCCGCCGCGTGACCGGACAGCGCAAGACGCACTTCGAGAACGTGCCGCTCAAGCCGCAGCGCGTGTACGAGGAGATGAACAAGGCGTTCGGCCGGGACACCCGGTACGTCACCACCATCGGCCTGTCGCAGATTCAGGCCTCGCAGCTGCTGCACGTGTACAAGCCGCGGCACTGGATCAACGCCGGCCAGGCCGGCCCGCTGGGCTGGACCCTGCCCGCCGCGCTGGGTGTCGCCACCGCGTGCAAGGACGAGCAGGTCGTCGCGCTGTCCGGTGACTACGACTTCCAGTTCCTCATCGAGGAATTGGCCGTCGGCGCCCAGTTCAACATCCCGTACATCCATGTGCTGGTGAACAACTCGTACCTGGGGCTGATCCGGCAGGCGCAGCGGGCGTTCGAGATGGACTACTACGTCCAGCTCGACTTCGAGAACATCAACTCGCCCGAGGTCAACGGCTACGGCGTGGATCACGTCAAGGTCGCGGAGGGTCTGGGCTGCAAGGCGATTCGCGTCTTCGAGCCGCAGGACATCGGTCCCGCCTTCGAGAAGGCCAAGTCGCTGATGGCCGAATTCAAGGTGCCCGTCGTGGTCGAGTGCATTCTCGAGCGCGTCACCAATGTGTCCATGGGCGCGCGTGAGATCAACGAGGTCGTGGAGTTCGAGGAGCTGGCCTCGGCCTTCGTCGACGCCCCGACCGCAACCGTCCCGCTGGACTAGAGGATTCCCATGGCTCGTGTGCTGATCGCCTCCGACAAATTCAAGGGCTCGCTGACCGCGGAGCAGGTCGGGGCCGCCGTGCGAGCCGGAATCCGGCGGGCCCGTCCCGACGCCTCGGTGGCGGTCGTGCCCGTGGCCGACGGCGGTGACGGCACCGTCGCCGCCGCGCTCGCGGCCGGTTTCGATGCGGTCCCGCTGACCGCGTCGGGGCCGACCGGGGAACCGGTGCTGACCGCCTACGCCCGGCGCGACGATCTCGCGGTCGTGGAGATGGCGGATGTGTCGGGCCTGGTGCGGCTGCCGGAAGGCCGGCTGCGACCGATGACCGCCACCAGCCGGGGCACCGGCGAGGTGATGGCGGCCGCGGTCGCGGCCGGGTGCCGCCGCATCGTGCTCGGTATCGGCGGCAGTGCCGGAACCGACGGCGGCGCAGGTCTGTTGGAGGCGCTCGGCGCCCGGCTGCTGGACGCGGATGGGCAGCCCATCGGCGACGGCGGGGCGGCTCTCGCCCGGGTGCACGCTATCGACCTGACCGCGCTGCGCGAGCGGATGGACGGCGTCGAGGTCACGGTGGCCTGCGATGTCGACAATCCGCTCACCGGGCCCTATGGGGCCGCTGCGGTCTACGGACCGCAGAAGGGCGCCGATCCGGCCCAGGTGGCCGAGCTGGACGCCGCGCTCGGGCAGTGGGCGCAGCGACTGGCCGCGGAACTCGGGTCGGATCGGCGCGACGCGGCGGGGGCCGGCGCCGCGGGGGGTGTCGGATTCGCCGCGCTCGCCGTCCTCGGCGCGACCCTGCGGCCCGGCATCGAATTGATGCTGGAGCTGGTCGGTTTCGACGCGCAGCTGGCCGGGGTGGACCTGGTCGTCACCGGTGAGGGCAAGCTCGACGAGCAGACCCTGCACGGCAAGGCGCCCGCGGGCGTGGCGGCCGCCGCGCGGGCCGCGGGTGTGCCGGTGGTCGCCGTGTGCGGCCGGAACACGTTGCCGGCGGACCGGTTGCGCGAAACCGGGTTCGCCGCTGCGTATTCGCTCATCGAGATCGAGCCGGATGAGCAGCGCTGCCTGAGTGCCGGGGCAATGCTGTTGCAGCAGTTGGGTATTCGCATTGCGCACGAACACCTGCCGGGTGGCGCGGGGGTGGGGGCCGTGGCCGCCAAACAACCGAGGGCCAAAAAACAAAACAACCAGGAAGCAACATACGAAACCGCCGCCCCTAAGGGCCCGGGGCGCCGAGCGTCCCGTGGCCATTGATGATGAGGGCGCGCTGCGCGATCTGTCGTCCGTGACCGCCGATATCGACGGCCGGCTGCTGGGTGATCCGGCGGCGCTGAGCGCGGTGCGCTCCGCGCTCGCCGCCGGATCCCTGCCCGAGGTTGATCCGGCCGCGCGGGTCGGCGCACCGATTGCCCGGCCCGGCAAGGTGATCGGCATCGGGCTCAACTACACCGACCACGCCGCCGCGATCGGCGCGGCCATTCCGGAACGGCCAGTGGTGTTCCTGAAGCCCGGCACCACGGTGAGCGGTCCCTACGACGCCATCGAGCTGCCGCCCGGCAGCCGTGCCACCGACCACGAGGTGGAGCTGGGCGTGGTGATGGGCCGCACGCTGCGCGACTGCCCTGATGCCGCCACCGCGCTGGGGGCGGTGGGCGGCTATGTCACCGCAAATGACGTCACCGAGCGCAATGGCATTGCGGGCGAACCGACCTGGGTGAAGGGCAAGTCCTTCGACACCTTCACCCCCATCGGCCCGTGGCTGGTGACACCCGACGAGGTCGCCGAACCGCAGGCGCTGAGCCTGCAGCTGTGGGTGAACGGCGAACAGCGGCAAGCGGGTACGACCGGCAACATGGTCGCCGGGGTGGGCGAACTGCTGCGGTACCTGAGCACGCTGATGACCCTGGAACCCGGTGATCTGGTGCTGACCGGAACCCCGGGCGGCGTCGCGGTCAGCCGGCCGGAGCCGAAACCCTATCTGCGCGACGGCGATGTCGTGGTCGTGGAGGTCGGCGGACTGGGCAGGCAGCAGACCCTGGCCACCGGCGTGCGCGGCTCCGTCGTCATCGGGGGCTGAGTTTCCCGCGGCGGCGTCCGAAGCGCTGCTGGGGCGCCGACCACGTCGCCGCGGGATGATCCGAACGGCCCGGTCACTGTGGGGACCGGGCCGTTCGTCCTGTCCGGGGCCGGTTATCGATCGGGTATGCGCAGCTATGCAGCCGGTCAGGACTTGTTGCCGCCCAGGCTGAATCGCACGCCGGACGGGTCGGCCACCGCCGCCAGCCGGCCGTACGGGGTGTCCTCGGCGGGCCGTACCACGCTGCCGCCCAGCTCGGCCACCTTGCGCACGGCGGCGTCCACGTCCTCGACGCCGAAGTAGACGGTCCAGTATCCGGGCACACTCGGCGGCAGGAAGCTGGTCGAGTCCATCACACCGCCCAGCATCGGGGTCACGGAATGGATGGTGGTGTACCGGAATTCGGGTGTATCGGCAATACTGAACGGGTCCTTCCAGCCGAAGACCGCGCGATAGAACTTCAGGGCGTCGTCGTAGTTGCGCGTATGCAGTTCGAACCACGAGGGCACCCCCACATGCTCCTCCCACTGCCCGCCGCCGACCACGCCGCGCTGCTCGAACCCGGCCATGGTCCCGGCTTCCCACACGCCGATCCCGACCCCGCCGTTGTCCCCGAACACCCCGAACTTGCCGAGGTCCCCGACCGTCGTCACCGGCGCCGCGATCATCCCGCCGGACGCCGTGACGGCCGCCGCGGTCGCCTCGGCGTCCGGGCTGGCCAGGTACACGGTCCACTGATCGGGCCCGCTGTTCCCGTTATTGCGCATCCCGCCCGCCACGGCCAGGCCGTCCTTGCGGAAGGTGATGTAGTCGCCGTACTCGGGCGCGACATCCGCGCTCCACCCGAACAGCTCGCCGTAGAAGCCGATGGCGCTGTCGGTATCGGTGGTGAAGAGATCGGTCCAGACCGGATCGCCCGGCTGCGTCACGTAGGACATGGTCAACTCCTCGAATCGGTATTTCGGTCCCCGGGAATGGAGACGACGCCCGGCTCCGGAAATCATCGTCTGCCGTCGGCCCGAAGTGGGGATGGCGGCGGACGGCGTGTCCGGCGCCGGCATGACAACTGTCATGGCCGGGAGGTGATGGTTGGCAGATTCGGCGAGGTCGGCGCGACCGTAGCGTCATTCCTGTAGCGCACAAACCGATTACAGGAGTTCCGACCATGGCCGACAACATCGCCGCAGTGCCCGCGCCGCAGTCGCAGGACCGGCCGAACCTGCTGCGGATGCTCGCACCCACCGCCCGTGACATCGCGGTGCCGCTCGCGGCGTACTACCTCCTGCACTGGGCCGGGTACTCCGATTTCCTCGCGCTGCTGGCGGGCGCGGTGTTCTCCGGCGTCGTGGTCCTCGTCGAGGTGATCCGGGCCCGGCGTGTGGACGCCTTGGCCGCGCTCATCCTGGCCGGCTTCGTCTTCGGCATCGCCAGCTCGCTGATCAGCGGCGATGCCCGGATGATGATCGTGCGGGACTCGCTCACCACCGCCATCATCGGTCTGGCGTTCGGGGTGAGCGCGCTGCTGGGCAAGCCGCTGACCTACGTGGCGGCCCGGAAGGCCTTCGCGAACTCACCGGCGAAGCTGGCGGAGATGGAGCACAATTTCCGCACCAACCCGCTGGTGCGCCGCGTGCACAACCGGATCGCCGGGATGTGGGGCCTGGGCCTGGTCGGCGAGTCCGTGCTGCGGGTGGTGCTCGCCTACCGGCTGCCCATCCACACCATGGCCTGGCTGTCGAGCGCGCTCATGATCGGCGTGACCGTGGTGCTGATGGCGATCACGGTTCGAACCATCAAGCGGGCCAAGCGATCTGAAGCGATCACGGAATCGGGTTACGCTTCCGTCCATGAGTGACGGATCGGTTCCGGATCGCACGCTCGCCGGAACCGCCCGGGTGGAAGCGTTCAGCGACGGGGTGATGGCGATTGCCATCACCCTGTTGATTTTGGATATCCGGGTGCCCGACCACGAGCCCGGGCGCCTGCTGCAGGCGCTGGCGCATGTCTGGCCGGCGTATGTGGCCTATCTGGCGTCGTTCATGACGATCGGCGTCGTGTGGATGAACCACCACACCTTCTTCGGGCGGTTGCGGCGCATCGACCACGTGCTGCGGTGGTGGAATCTGATGCTGCTGCTGGGCATTTCGCTGGTGCCGTTCCCGACGATGGTGGTGGCCGACAATGTGGTGCACGGGACGCGCCGGGACGCCGTGGTGTCGGTGGCGCTGTACGGGATCGTCGGGGTGATGATGACCGTGCCGTGGGCGCCCATGTGGTGGCGGCTGGCGAAGCGGCCGGAGATGTTGAAGCCCGGTCTGGGTGCGGATTACGCGCGGCGCGAGAGTTGGCGGGCCTGGCCGGGCATCCTGGTCTACGCGGTGTGCATCGGGGTCGGATTCTTGTCGCCTATCACGGCTCTGGTGCTGTATCTGCTGGTCTCGACGTTCTACGGCCTCAGCAACAAAGGGTGGACGGCGCCATCCGATCCGGATCCGGACGACGAGTAACCCTTGCCAATTTAAGCGATTGTGATTAACTGCCGGGGTGGACAGCACAAGTGTGGCCCGCGGCCCGGTCACCCAGATCGCCTGGGTGGTCGAGGACATCGCGGCCAGTGAACAGTTCCTGAAGACCACCATGGGCGCCGGCGGCTGGATGCGCATGCCCGAGATCTACTTCGGGCCCGAGAGCTGCGTCTACCGTGGCGAACCCGCCGACTTCACCGCGCACATCTCGCTGTCCTACAGCGGCGATACCCAGCTCGAACTCATCCAGCCGGTGCGCGGCCGCTCCATCTACACCGAATTCCTCGAACGCGGCGGGCCCGGCCTGCACCACGTCTGCCTGGAACCCGACGACTTCGACGCCGCGCTGAAAGACGCTGCGGCGCAGGGGATCCCGGTGGTGCAGCAGGGCGACATGAGCGGGCAGATGCGTTTCGCCTACCTCGACGGCGCGGCCTCGGGCGTACCGTTCATCGAACTCGCCGAGATCGGGCCGAATATGCGGCTGTTCTTCGAGCAGATCAAGAAGGATGCGCAGTGAGCACACAGATCCCGGAAACCCTTGCGGCGGAGTCGATTACCGAGTGGTCCGACGAGGTCGACGTGGTTGTGGCCGGATTCGGCATCGCGGGCGGCTGCGCGGCGGTCGAGGCGGCCGCCAACGGGGCCCGCGTACTGGTGCTGGAGCGGGCCGGCGTCGCGGGCGGCACCACCGCGCTGGCGGGCGGGCACTTCTACCTCGGCGGCGGGACCGCCGTGCAGCGGGCGACCGGCCACGACGATTCGGCCGGGGAGATGTACAAGTACCTGCTGTCGGTGGCGCGCGATCCCGAACCGGACAAGATCCGCGCCTACTGCGACGGCAGCGTCGAGCACTTCGACTGGCTGGAGAGCCTGGGCTTCGAATTCGAGCGCAGCTACTACCCGGAGAAGGCGGTCATCCAGCCCGGCACCCAGGGGCTGATGTACACCGGCAACGAAAAGGTCTGGCCCTACCGGGATCAGGCGACGCCGGCGCCGCGCGGGCACAAGGTTCCGGTGCCCGGCGACACCCAGGGCGCGGCCATGATCATCGAGCTGCTGGTGAAGCGGGCCGCCGCGCTCGGCGTCGAGGTGCGGTACGAGACCGGCGTGACCAATCTGATCACCGAGGCCGATGGCAGTGTGGCCGGCGTGAGCTGGAAGCACCTCGGCACCACCGGTGCGGTGCGGGCGAAGTCGGTGGTGCTCGCCGCCGGCGGCTTCGTCATGAACACCGACATGGTGGCCGAGCACGTGCCGTGGCTGACCGAGAAACCCTTCGTGCTGGGGACGCCTTTCGACGACGGGCTGGGCATCCGGCTCGGCGTCTCGGCGGGCGGCGTGACCCGCATGATGGACCAGGCCTTCGTCACCGCGCCCGTGTATCCGCCCGCGAAGCTGCTGACCGGAATCGTGGTGAACCAGCGGGGCGAACGCTTCGTCGCCGAGGATTCCTATCACGCGCGGACCTCCGCCTTCGTGCTCGATCAGCCCGGCGCGGTGGCGTACCTGATCGTGGACTCCGAGCACATGGAACGGCCCATGTTCCCGCTCGCTCCGTTCATCGACGGCTGGGAGACCGTCGAGGAGATGGCGGCCGCGCTCGGAATCCCGTACGAGGCACTGCGATCCACCCTCGACCGATACAACGAGAACGCGGCCCGCGGCGAGGATCCCGATTTCCACAAGGCGGCCGAATGGCTCGAGCCGCAGGATCACGGGCCGTGGGCGGCCTTCGACCTGACCCTGGGCAAGGCGCTGTACGCGGGCTTCACCCTCGGCGGCCTGCGCACCTCGGCCGACTCGGAAGTGCTGCGGGACAACGGATCAGCGATTCCGGGGCTCTACGCGGCGGGCGCTACCGCCTCCACCCTGGCCCAGGACGGCAAGGGCTACTCCAGCGGTACCCAGCTTGGCGCGGGCTCCTTCTTCGGGCGCCGCGCCGGACGTCACGCCGCCAGCCGCTCCAGCTGACGGATCAGCTCCGAGGCGGTGACGGCATCGAACGACCCGAACGTGCCGCCCCGCAGCTCAACCGTCAGCACCCGCTGGAGCTCGGGCTCGTAGCGATAACCGCCCGCGAGCCCGGGGTCCAGCGTGACGGCCACCTCCCGGGACGGACCGAACCGGCGATACAGGCGCTCTCCTGACAACTCCCAGCCCAGCTGTTGCAGTCCGAACACCCGATCGGTGCGGACCTGGCGATCGGTGAAGCGGGACAGGCGATCCGCTTCCGCCTCCTCCGGCGTGAGAGCGTACGTTCGTCGCTCCAGCTGCTCGAACGGCTGGCGTAATCGGTTGCCGGCGAAGGAATTCCGCCATGCCGCCAGGGACTCCGAGAGATGCAGCGGGTGGGCCACACCCACCAGCGTCTCGCGCGGCAGCTCGACGGGCCCGTCGTCCACGGCCCGGAGTACGCCCTCGGCATCGATCCGGAACGTGCCCGTCACGGTGCCGCGGCCGTCGAAGCTCGCCCACACCAGCCGCCGGGCCAGCTGACCGAGCGCGGGATCCTCGAGCACCAGCCGTCGGTGTGCTGCGGCCCGCCATCGCCGGGCGTCAACCATGGCCGCCTCCAGTCGCCGAATCTGGTCGGTGGTCACCGATTTCGGCTCCGCGGGGGCGTGTGGTGTGTCCCCGCCGGGAGAGGGCGGTTGCACACCTAGCCGGGCATGCACCCGGAGACTCAGCGTCTCCGCGGCGGGCTCGGGGTCCTCGCTGGGCACTGTCGCCCGCAGCCACGGTGTCATCCGTCCCGCGCGCGGCTCCGGTTCCTCGACGCGCAGGCCTCGCCGTGTCTCGGCGACCGCGGCCGTGAACGCGTACCCGTGCTCGTTCATCCAGCTGTCGATGAACCGGTCGATGAACTCCTGCTCCCGCTGCGCCCCGGTCCGGTACGCGATCGCCGCCTGCTGTGCGATGGCGAACACCACCGCCGCGCCCTCCGGCGTGGCCGGTCCGGCGGGGTTGGCGGCGTATTCCACTGCGGCATCGGCGAATTCGTCCAGCCCGTCCAGCCGGGCCGCCGTCAGCACGGTCTCCACCACTCGACGATGCCGGCGCAGGAACTTCCGCACCGCCGTGGTGGCATGCGGATCGGCCCAGCGCCTCTCCTCGTCGGTCATGCCCGTGATCTTGCCGCCCGGCACCGACAGGTTGTCGGTGGGCGGCGGTAGGGTGGCTCGCTGACGCCCCGATCGGGGTCGCCTCGTGATCATGGGATGGGGGATTTCATGGTTTGGAGCAAGAGCGGAATCCGGGCCGCCCTCGCGGGTCTGTCGGTGGTCCTGCTGGCCGCGTGCGGGGGATCGAGCACGGCGAGCGACCCGTATCGGTGGCTCGAAGAGCTGGACAGTCCCCGCGTGCAATCGTGGGTGGCGGCCGAGAACACGAAGACCCTCGGCGTGCTGGAACAGGATCCGCGCTACGCCGACAATCTGGCCCAGGCGAAGGCGCTGGCGAATGCGGCAGATCGCCTGCCGGTCCCGGAGTTCCACGACGGGATGATCGGCAACTTCTGGCAGGACGCCGACCATCAGCGGGGCATCTGGCGGGAGACGACGGTCGCGGATTACGAATCGCCGCAACCACAGTGGCGCACCGTCCTGGATCTGGACGCCCTGGCCCGCGACGAGGGCAAGAACTGGGTGTGGAAGGGCATGTCCTGCGACCCGGTCACCCATCGGCGCTGCCTGGTCGAGCTGTCCGAGGGCGGCGAGGACGCCGTCACCCTGCGCGAATTCGATCTGGGGACAGGGACGTTCGTGGCCGGCGGATTCGTGCTCGACCGCGGCAAGCAGTACGCCGCCTGGGTGGACACCGACACGCTGCTGGTGTCGCGGGAATGGCAGCCGGGGGAGAAGACCACCTCGGGCTATCCGTACGTCGTGAAGCGTCTGGGGCGCGGGCAGACGCTCGACCAGGCGGTGGAGATCGCCCGCGGTAGCCAGGGTGATGGGCTCGCCACCGCGGCGGTGCTGCTGGACAACGGGGCAGGGCGGCGGATGAACCTGGTGGAGCGGCGGCCGTCGTTCTACGAGTCGGAGGTCAGCCTGCTCGCGGGCGCGCAGCCCGTGCGGCTGGGGCTGCCGCCGAAGTCCGGGCTCCAGGGCATGGTCGGCAATCGAGTCCTGGTTGCGCTGCAACAGGATTGGACCACCGGCGGCGCCACCTTCAAGTCCGGCTCACTGGTGTCCCTCGATGTCGACGACCTGACCGCGCACCCGGATCAGCCGAAGGTCACGCTCGTCTACGAACCCGGGCCGCAGGAGACCCTCGAAGGGGTCATGACAACCCGGGACCACGTGGTGGTGACCTCGCTGTACGACGTGAAGGGCCGCGCCACCGTCTACACCCCGCAGCCCGACGGCGGCTGGACGTCCGCACCGGTTCCCCTGCCGGACAATGCGACCGTCTCCGGCGTGGACGCCGATTCCCAGGGCGAGACGGCCTACCTGTCGGTCACCTCGATGCTCACCCCGTCCACCATCTGGAGCCTGGACACCGCGACCGGACGGCTGAACCAGGTGAAAGCCGCACCGGCACGGTTCGATTCGTCCGGGTTCGTGGTGGAGCAATTGAAGGCCACCTCGCCCGACGGGACCAAGGTGCCCTACTTCATCGTGCATCCGGCCACGCTGCCCTACGACGGCAGCACCCCGACGATCCTGTGGGGGTACGGCGGCTTCGCCTCCTCGTCCACGCCGGGCTACAACGGGCTGCTCGGCAAGTCGTGGCTGGAACACGGTGGCGCGTATGTCATCGCGAATATCCGCGGCGGCGGCGAATACGGGCCCGCCTGGCACGACGCGGCCCTGAAGACCCACCGGCAGAAGGCCTTCGACGACTTCGCGGCCGTGGCCGACGATCTCGTCGCGCGCAAGATCACCTCGCCGCGGCGGCTGGGGATCCAGGGCGGGTCCAATGGCGGGCTGCTCATGGGTGTCGAATTCACGCAGCATCCGGAACTGTGGAGTGCGGTGGACATCCAGGTTCCGCTGCTGGACATGGTCCGCTACGAGCAGATCGCAGCGGGCGCGTCCTGGGTGGGGGAGTACGGATCGGTGGCCGATCCGGACGAACGTGCCTTCCTCGCGTCCATTTCACCGTACGCACAGCTGAAGAAGGGCGTGAAGTACCCAGAGCCGCTGATCTGGACGACCACCAAGGACGACCGGGTCGGGCCCCAGCACGCGCGCAAGTTCGCCGCCCGACTAGCCGAATTCGGCGATCCGTACCTGTTCTACGAGGCCACCCAGGGCGGCCACGGGTCCGGCGCGAACAACGACGAGAAGGCGCACACCAGCGCGCTGGAGTACACCTACTTCATGCGGCAGCTGATGTGACCGGCTCGGTGTGCGGTGACCGCCTAGGCCGGATCCCGCACGATGAGCGAAACCGCCATGGGGACGAGCACTTCCACCAGGTCGCTCACCGGCGGGCGCGGCTCGGACAGCAGCCACTCGTGGGCCAGGCCGTTGATCGCGCCGATCAGGGCGCTGCCCGCGAGTTCGCCCGCGCCGCGCACCCGCGCGCCCGAACCGGCCAGCGGTTCCACCGCGAGATACAGGGTGGCGACCCAGGCGTGCCGCCGATCGCGCCGGTGCTGCTCCATGCGCTCGCTCACGCCGACGACCTCGACGAAGGCGACCTTGGCGCGGTGCGGGTCGGCGCCGATCGAGCCGAGGAACGCCGAGAGGGCCCGCGTCACGGTGTCGGTCGGGTCCGGGTCCGGTCCCATGGCGCTCAGGGCCGTGGCCAGCGCGGCGCCGGCCTGGTCCTGGATCTGGTCGTATGCCGCGACCAGCACGTCCTCGCGGGTCTGGAACTCCTCGTAGAACTGGCGTTTGGACAGTCCGGCGGCCGCGCACACATCGGCCAGCGAACAGTTGGCGTAGCCGCGCTCACCGAAAATCTGGATGGCCGCGTCGAGGAAGCGCTGCCGGCGCTCGGCTTTTCGTTCGGTCACGGCGCGTCCGCCGTACTGCCTGCCTTCGATCGTCACTGTCGTTTCTCGATCGTCACGCCTGAAAGGTTACGGGTGCGGGCCCACGGATTCCGGTTCGCGGATTTCCGCAGCCCGGTTCGCGGACGCGGCGTCAGCGTCGCGGACGCAAACCGTTCATCATGTGGCTGACCATCTCGTCGAAGAGACCGTCGGCCTCCTCGGCGTCGACCAGGCCCGACCCCATGATGGCGGCCAGCCCGTGTAGCGCGGCGACCGCCGACAGGCAGATGCGCCGCGCGTCGCCGGGCACCACCTCGCCGCTCGCCTGCGCATCGGTGACCATTTCGATGGGCACGGTGAAGGCGCGCGCGGCGGCCTCGCCGATGGCCGGAGTCGGACTGTTCTTGCGCGCGAACATGAGTGCCAGCAGCGCCGGATTGTCGATGGCGAAGCGCAGGTAGGTGTGGGCCATGGCGCGCAGGCGCTCCAGGAAGGCGCCGGTGGCGGCGGCCTTCTCGAATCCGGCTCCGAGCCGCTCGAATCCGGCTACGGTCAGCGCGTCCAGCAGTGCCTGTTTGTCGCGGAAGTGCCGGCTGGGCGCGGCGTGGCTGACGCCGGTGTCGCGGGCGAGCTGCCGTAGCGACAGGCCGTCGACACCCGCGCCGCGCAGGGTCTCCTCGGCGCGCCGGAGTAGTTCGGCACGCAGGTCCCCGTGGTGGTAGGACCGCGCGCGCTCCACCACCTCGCGGGCTTTGCGCTTGGCGATGCTCATGGTGAGAGCAGGATATCGGACACACTCGGGGATGTTGGCGTTGACTACTTTGTTGTCGCTGCCTACATTCGTCGCATGGCGAATGACAGTGCCTCCCCGACCGGCCCGGAGGCCACGGTGACCCCGGCGGCGACCCCGGCCCGGCGGGCCGTGCCGCTGCGCGGCTGGATCGGCCCGATGCTGGTGCTCACGCTGCTCGCGGCGCTGATCGGCACCATGTACCTCGGCTACACCTCCGACCCGGAGAAGAACCTGCACGACTTCCCGGTCGCCCTGGTCAATCAGGATGTGGGCGACGTGATGGACGGCAAGACCCTCAATGTCGGCGACCAGATCACCGGCGCGCTGACCGAGCAGATTCCGAAGGACAAGATCGATCTGCGGTTGGTCGGCATCAATGACGCCCGCCAGCAGCTGAGCAATGGCCAGATCTACGGCGCCATCATCATTCCGAGCGACTTCACCAAGCGGCTGTCCATTCTGGCGGCGGCCTCGGTGGTCCCCGGCGACGTGGAGCGCCCGGCCATCACCGTGCAGACCAATCCGCGTGCGGGCACCTACGCGTCCTCGATCATGCAGCGCATCACCGATCGCGCCATGGCACAGGTCAATACGACCGTCGGTGCGCAGCTCACCGATCAGGTGAAGGCCGAGCTGGCGCCCAAGGCGGGCGCTCCCGCGACCGAATTGTCCGGCGCGGCACGGCTGCAGCTGGCCCAGCCCATCGACGTCGTGGTCAGTCCGTACCGGCCGCTGCCCGCGGGCACCGGCCAGGGCCTGTCGGCCTTCTTCTACACCCTCGTCCTGCTGTTCGCGGGCTTCAGCGGCGCCATGATCATCCACTCCATGATCGACAATGTGCTCGGCTACGCCCCGGCCGAATACGGCCCGTGGTTCCGCGCGCCGGAGCCGGCGTCCATCAGCCGCTGGCGCACCCTGCTGGTGAAGTGGGCCATCACCGTCATCACCGCGCCGGTCCTCTCGGGCATGTTCATGGGCATCGCCAGGATCTTCGGTATGCCGATCGACCAGCCGCTGCCGCTGTTCCTCTACGGCACGCTGGCCATCATCGCGGTGGGGGTGACCGGGCTGTCGGTGCTGGCGGCCTTCGGCACCGCCGGGCTGCTGATCAACATGATCGTCTTCGTGGTGCTGGGCCTGCCGTCCTCCTCGGGTTCGATTCCGGTGGAGGCGATTCCGCGCTGGATCGCGGCGCTGTCCAGCTTCGAGCCCATGCACCAGATCTACCTGTCGGTGCGCGCCATCCTGTTCTTCGACGGGCACCTGGAGGCGGGTCTGAGCACCGGTATCTGGATGACGGTGTTCGGCCTGACCCTGGGTCTGCTGCTGGGTGCGGTCGCCACCCACACCTACGACCTGCGCGGCCTGTCCCGGCTCGGTGTGGCCTATCAGCCCTGACCATCGTCTGCCACAGTGACTTTCGGCCCTGTTCGTTGTCGAGCTGTGACGGTGATACTGGCCGCGGGCACCGAATTACTCATCGCCGGGCGATGATTGTGGGGCGGTTCGATGGTGATGGCTTCGTCGCAGTTCGATCAGCTGACGGGACAGTTCCTGCGCGCCGTGCGTGATGCCGGCGGCGGTCTGAGCGCGGTGTGCACCGCGTGTGTGCGGGTGCTGCCGGTCCGGCGCGCGGCCATCGTGCTCGAGGAACGCGACGCCGGCATGCAACCCTGGTGTGCCAGTGACGGATTCGCCGAGCGGGTGGAGCGGGCACAGGCCACCGCGGGGGAGGGGCCCGCGGTCTCGGCGGTGGCCGACGGGGTGCCGGTCGTGGTCACCGATCTGAGCGCGGACTGCGAGCACTGGCCCGGGTTCGCCGAGGCGCTCTCGGGGGAGCCGGTGTCGGGTTCCCTGTTCGCAGTGCCTTTGCGGCTGGGCACGATTCGGCTGGGCGCGGTGGATCTGTACCGCGATTCGGTCGGACGGCCGGGGCCGCGGCTGCTGTCGGCGGCGCTGCACATCGCGGATCTGGTCACCGCCAGCCTGGTGCTGGCCACCGGCGACGACGCCCGGCAGTGGGCACAGCCGTTGTCCAGCCGGTGGATTCATCAGGCGGCCGGGATGACCAGCGCCCGGCTCGGCATCGAGATCGCCGATGCCTATGCCCGCCTGCGCGGATACGCCTTCACCCATGGGCTTTCCCTGGTGGAGGTGGCACGGCGGGTGGTGGAGCGCGAGATTCGGATCGAAGCCGAATGAGCGCAACTGTTCCGCAGCACCCCGCCCGGCAAATACCATGAGCTGACGGCAAGAGCGGCACAGGAAGACTTTCATGGCGGGCGCCCCGGCGTTCGCCGAGGGGTGATCACGGTGTCCGACAGTGAGTTGCTGGTGGCGGTGCTGGCCAGGTTCGCGCGCCTGCTACCGGCGGCAACCGAACTGCCCCATATTCTGGACGAATTGATGCACAGTGCCATCGATGTGCTGGAACCGGGCGGTGTGACGGTGGCACTGTCCCCGAAACTGCAGGGTGACCGGTCGGAACTCTTCGGCGGCATCCCCGAGGAGCTGCTGGATCTCGAGGTCTGCCAGCGCGATCACGCTCGCGGACCCGGCGTGGTCGCCCACGCCTGCGGCGCGCCGGTGACCGTCACCGATATCGGTAGCTACGGCGACATGTGGCCGGAGTACACGAGTCTGGCCGGGCGGCACCGGATCTCCTCGGTGGCCGCCGTCCCCATGCGCCTCGACGACACCGAAGCCGGTGTGCTGAGCCTGTATTCGCGCGACCCGCGGCACTGGACCGGCAAGGACCTCTCGGTCGCCACCCTGCTGGCGGGCATGGCCACCGGCCACATCGTCACCGCCAACCTGGTGCAGCGCCAGCAGCGGGTGACCGAGCAGCTACAGCACGCCCTCACCACCCGCATCGTGGTGGAACAGGCCAAGGGGGTGATCGCGCACGCCCACCACACCACGCCCGATGCCGCCTTCGCACTCATCCGCGCCCACGCGCGGCGCAATCGCGTCACCGTGCACGCGGTCGCCCACGGCATAGTCGAACTGGGCCTGCGGATTTGATCGGCGATGGATTCGCACACTTTGCCCGGAATTCCATCCCCGAAAACAGATCACGGCGGGAAGAGGGTGGTCGTGGAGTAGCCTGGTGAGTTGGCGGAACCGAAAGCCCCTGTCCCCGGCCGGTTTCCGTTCGCGGTTGGCGACCGTCCCAGTCCTCGACGGCTCGTTTCGGCAAGTCTGTGCTCGCTTTCCGTCGATCTGGGGGCAATCGTGAATTCCTCACGTGCACCGCAATATTCCGCTGCCCACCCGGCAACCCACTCGCATCCCAGCCCACCCGTCCGGCCCGCCGCGTCCCGATCCACCCGGCGCGGCAGTGAATTCGATCAGCTCGTACGCCGGATCGGCGCGGGCGATCGGGACGCCTACGAGGAGCTCTACCGCCGCACCCGCGGCCTCATCTACTCCCGAGTCCTGAACATCGTGTGCGACACCGGATATGCCGAGGAAACCTGCCACGAGGTCTACCTGCAGGTCTGGCGCAGCGCCGCCACCTTCGACCCGGAACGCGGCAATGCCCTGACCTGGCTCACCACCCTGGCCCACCATCAGGCGGTGGACCGGGTGCGGCGCGAATGCAGTGCGGCCGGGCACGAACACCGCTGGGGCGTCGGCGATTACCGGCCCGCCATCGATGTGGTGGCCGAGGAGATCCTGCGCCGCCACGACGAGCGCGCCATCCGTCGCGGCCTGGCCACGCTCACCCCCTATCAGCGCGAATCGGTGGTGCTGGCCTTCTACGGCGGTCTCACCTACCCACAGGTCGCGGCGCAGCTGGGCATCGGGCTGCCGGCGGTGAAGGCACGCATCCGCTCGGCGCTGGCCCAGCTCAAAGTGTCACTGGCGTAAACGGATACGGTGTGCCGATCAGTGCGCGGCGGTGGCCTTGAAGCCGCGCGGGACCAGGATCACGGTGAGCACCGCGACCGTGCCCACCATGGCGGTCGAGATCCAGGAGGTGGTGGTGAGCGCGGCATCGTAGGCGTGCTGGGCGATGCGCAGCACCTCGTCACCGGTGGGCCCGCCGATCTTCTCGGCGATATGGGCCGCGCCGCCCACCGAGCCGCGCGCCTCGGCCAGATCGTCGCCCTGCAGCGGCAATCCGGTCATGTGGCCGGTGAACAGACGACCGTGAATGCTGCCCAGCAGCGCGACGCCCAGGCCGATGCCCAGCTCGTAGTTGGTCTCCTCGACCGCGCCCGCCTGCCCGGCGCGCTCGGCTGGCACCGCCGATACCAGCACCGCGGCCGCGGTGGTGATGGCGATGCCGTCACCGATGCCCAGGCACACCAGCACCAGCGCGACAATCGGATAGGTGGTGTCCGGCACTGCTGCCAGCACCGCGAAACCCCCAGCCAGCGCGCCCAGCGCGACGCCCATCAGCGCGCGCACGCTCACGTGCTGCATGAGCCACGGGGTCGACAGCGAGCCGAACAGGGTGGCCAGCGCCGCGGGCAGCGTGCGCATGCCCGCCCGGGAGGGCGAGTAGCCGTGAATGTATTGCAGCCACAACGAGATCAGGAACAGTGCCGCACCGATGGCCAGCATGGCCAGCAGGGTGGCCAGCGCCGCCGCGGTGAACGCGCGATTGCGGAACAGCCGCACATCCAGCAGCGGATCCGGCGACTTCAGCTGCCGATAGGCGAACAGCCCCAGCAGAATCACCGAGGCGGCCATGATCACCAGATCGATCGGGGCCGGATTGCCCTTGGCCACATGCTTGATCCCCCACGCCAGCGCCACGACGCCCAGCACCGACAGCGCCGCGCTCGCCCAGTCCAGGCTGCCGTGCTGCGGCGCTTGATATTCCGGCAGCAGCCACAGTCCGGCGGCGACCGTGATGATCACCACCGGCACATTCAGCCAGAAGGCCGCCGACCACCCGAACGCCTCGACCAGGTGGCCGCCGACCAGCGGGCCGATGGCCGCGCCCGCACCGGCCACCGAGGCCCAGATGCCGATGGCCAGCGTGCGTTCCCGGTCATCGGAGAAGATATTGCGGATCAGCGAGAGGGTGGACGGCATCACCATGGCCCCGCCGACGCCCAGCAGTGCGCGGCCCGCGATGAGCTGCGCGGGCGCGTGCGCGGTCGCCGCCACCACCGAGGCCAGGCCGAAAAGCACGAAGCCGGACAGGAACAGCCGCTTACGGCCGTAGCGGTCGCCGATCGCGCCGCAGGTGATGAGCAGGCCGCCCAGCACCAGGCCGTACAGGTCGACGATCCAGAGCTGTTCCATCGGAGTGGGTGCCATGTGATCGATGAGCGACGGCAGCGCGACATTGAGGATGGTCGCGTCCATCGCCACCAGCAGCAGGCTCGCGCACAGCACGGCGAGCATGGCCCACCGGCTCGCCGGCGCGGGCGCCACCCGGTTCGCCAGATCGTCCGACTGTTCCCGGGGTGGGATGCGGCCCACGTCTTCCGCCTCCTCGGCTAGGCATAGGTCAAGCTGCTGGCAACAACCTGGCTAGCCTACCCGGGGTGCGCGGCTCACTCGTTCGCGTTCTGCTTCGCCAGCAGGTCGCGGATCTCGGTGAGGAGCTCCAGTTCGGTGGGATCGGCCTTCACCGCGGTGGGCTTGCTGAGCCGGTTCTTGATGGTGTTCATCGGGAGGATGAGCACGAAATAGAGGACCGCGGCCACACACAGGAAGTTGATGCCGGCGCTGATGATCGGACCGAGGGCGACGAAGGTGGACGGCTTGTCGGACAGGAGTTGGAAGCCCAGGCCGTATTCCTTGTTGCCGCCGAGGGTGGCCAGCAGCGGCTCGATCACACCCTTGGTCATCGAGGTCACAATGGCGGTGAAGGCCGTGCCCATGACCACGGCCACCGCGAGATCGATGACATTGCCTCTCATCAGGAAGTCTTTGAAGCCCTTGAGCATGATGCGCGCTTGATCCAATCCGAGACGTTTTCGTTATCTTCTGGATGGGAGTTTAAGGGCTGGTCGTGGTGTGGCGCGCACCTGGCACAGCCCCCTTGACGTGCATCACTCCGGACGGTCGGTCGGGGGCTGGCACACAAGCGGTAACCCAACGGGGGTCGTCCGGAAAGAACGAAGCGGCCGGATGAAAGCGAACAACCCCGGTTCCGGGCCGTGTGGCCCGGAACCGGGGTTGGGTGTGGACTACTTTCCGCCCGCCCTGTTCTTGAGGGCAGTGACGATCTCGTTGACCGCGGCGAGCACGTCCTGGGCGGCGTGGTCGAGGTTGGCGCGCACCGATTCCAGAGTGCTCTGGAGATCCTCGGGAGTGATCTTGTCGGCGAAGGCCTTCGCCATATCGGCGAGATCGGCGGCCGCGCTCTGTGCCCGGTCGGCCAGTTCGGCGGCGGCTCCGCTGGCCCGCTCGGCCAGCGCTCCCGCCGCTGATTCGGCTCGCTCTCTCAGGTCGGAGGCGGTGACCCCGAGGTCGGTGGTCAGATCGTCGGCGGTGGTGCGCAGGTCGTCGGTCAGGCGTTCGACCTTGTCATCGGAGTCGTCATCAGTGGGCATCGTCGTGGTTCCTTACTTCGATCCGCCGCTCAGGCATCGGAACCCTCCCTACGTCGGTCACGCTCGGGCAGTTGCAGCCATCTTTCAGCAACCGATAGTAGTCCTCTTTCGGTGCGCCATCGGCACTCTTTCGGTGCGCGGTGGCCGCACTTTCAGTGCACGGGACCCAGGGCGCGCTCGATGTACTCGTTCGTGAAGCGCCCCTTCGGGTCGAAGCGGCGGCGGACCTCGGCGAACCTGTCCCAGTCCGGGTAGCGCTCGCGCAGGGTCTCGGCGGTCTGGAAGTGGCGCTTGCCCCAGTGCGGGCGGCCGTTGTAGCGGTCGAAGACGCGTTCGCAGGCGCGGAAATACGGCTCGTAGTTCATGCCCTGGTACTGATGCACGGCGATGTAGCAGGTCTCGCGGCCGCCCGCGGGGGAGAGGAAGGCGTCGTCGGGGGCGACCCAGCGCACCTCGATCGGCATCGGGGTGTCGAAATGCTTGGCCACCTCCTTGATCTCGCGGATGGCGTCGGCCGAATGCTCGCGTGGCAGTGCGTATTCCATCTCGGTGAAGCGGAACAGCCGGGGGCTGGCGAAGACCCGGTAGGAGCGCTCGACCTGGCGGCGGTAGCTGCCCGCGTAGGCGGCGCTGCGCTGCACCAGCGGGATCAGGCTCGGGCGGCGGCGGGTGAGCCGGCACAGCGCGTCGAAGGTGTAGTTGGTCATGAGGATGTCGGAGAACCAGTCCACCGCTTTGCCGCGCGGTTGCTCGGGCAGCTCGACCCGGTTGTTGCGCTTGGTCATTGCCAGCGGGCTGTGCGCGAACATGTAGAACTCGAAGTGCTCGTTGCCCTCGACGTAGCTGTCGAGATCGGCCAGCACCTCCTCGACCGGCACCGGTCGTTCGATGCCCTCGAGGACGAAGGACGGCACCATCTGCAGGGTCACGGCGGTGACCACGCCGAGCGCGCCGACGTTCACGCGGGCGGCGCGCCAGCCGTCGGGGTCGGTCTGCTCGTTGAGTTCGACCCGGCTGCCGTCGGCGAGCATGAGCTCGACGGAATGCAGTGCGGCCGAAAGGTTCTGCAGCTTCGATCCGGTTCCGTGGGTGCCGGTCGCGGTGGCTCCGGCGATGGACTGCACGTCGATGTCGCCGAGATTGGGGAAGGCCAGGCCCAGCGGGTGCAGCGCATTGCTGGCGGCATTGAGCGTGATGCCGGCTTCCGCCCGGACCAGACCGGATTCGCGGTCGACGTTCAGGATCCGGTCCAGCTTGCTCAGGCGCAGGAGCGTGCCGTCGGTGAGCACGGTCTCGGTGAAGGAATGTCCCGATCCGGCGACCCGGACGGTGTGCCCGTTCGCTTCGGCCTGTGCGAGTACTGCCGCGACGTCCTCGGGCGAGCTCGGTTCGGCGATGGCCGCCGGGGTACAGCTCTGATCCCCGGCCCAGTTCGCCCAAGAATTGGTCATGCGACCAACTTTAAACCGCGAGTGTGATGCGCGCTACCGTTTGCGCGGCGTGTACGCCGCGGCCTTGGCTCGCTCCACCTCGTCTTCGGTGAGCGGCGGCTGGGCCAGCGCCAGGCGGGGCACGCCGTCGCCGCGCACACCATTGAGAATCAGCGCCATATAGCGCTCCCAGACCTGGGGGTTGACCGGCCGGGCGAATCCGGCGATGCCATCGACCATGTTCACCATGGCGAAGAAGTCGCCCGCCTCGATATCGGGCTGCAGCGCGCCCGCGTCCCTGGCGCGCTGGATGACCGCCTGCATGCCGGGCCGGATGTGATCCTTCATGGCGCAGAAGCGATCCATGCTGTCGTGCAATTCGAGGATGACCTCGCCGAAGCCGCGGTTGACCGCGACGTGCCGGCACGAGTACTCGAACAGGTCGACCAGGCCCTCCCAGGGGTCCGGATGGTGTAGTGCCACATCCACGGCCCCGGCGAGTTCGGTGACCATCTGGTCGAAGACCTCGGAGATGAGCTCCTGTTTGTTGGCGAAGCGGCGGTAGACGGTGCCGACGCCGACGCCGGCGCGCTCGGCTACATCGTCGAGGGTGACCTCCAGTCCGCGATCGGCGAACAGCTCGCGGGCGGCCGCGATGATGCGCTGCTGATTGCGGGCGGCGTCCGCGCGCAGACGCCGAGGTGGGGGCGCGGTGGTGACGTGATTCACACCCTGATCCTAACAGCAATCGGGATTATCTGGAGGACCTGTCTCCGTTTTGCTGGTAGTTTTTGCCGGTAAACGGAGACCGGTTCTCCACTAATCCTAGGGGACGAGGAAAACCACCATGACAACAGCTCTCGAGAAAGAGGTCGCGGCACCGGCCGCCGCGTCGCGGCGCGGATCGCACGCGCTGCGCTGGTGGGTGCTCGCCGTACTCGGCGTCGCCCAGCTGATGGTCGTGCTGGACGCGACCGTCGTGAACATCGCGCTGCCGCACGCGCAGGCCGATCTGGGCTTCTCCAACGGCGATCGGCAGTGGGTCATCACCGGATACGCGCTCGCCTTCGGCAGCCTCTTGCTGCTGGGCGGACGGCTCTCCGACCTGTTCGGACGGCGCACCACCTTCATCACCGGCCTGGTCGGCTTCGCGGTCGCCTCGGCCGTCGGCGGCGCGGCCGGCAACTTCGAGGTGCTGGTCGGCTCTCGCGTCGCGCAGGGCGTGTTCGCCGCGCTGCTCGCGCCCGCCGCGCTCTCGCTGCTGACCGTCACCTTCACCGAACCCGCCGAGCGCGCAAAGGCTTTCGGCATCTTCGGCGCCATCGCCGGCGCCGGCGGCGCCCTGGGCCTGCTGCTGGGCGGCGCGCTCACCGAGTGGGCCTCGTGGCGCTGGGTGATGTACGTGAACCTGGTCTTCGCGGCCATCGCGCTGGTCGGCGCGGTACTGCTGCTGGCCGGGCACACCGCCACCGAGCGGCCCAAGCTGGATCTGCCCGGCACCCTCGCGGTGACCGCCGCACTGTTCGCCATCGTCTACGGCTTCTCACACGCCGAGTCGGACGGCTGGACCAATGGCCTGACGCTGTCCTTCCTGATCGGCGGCGTGGTGCTGCTCGGCGTGTTCGCCTGGCTGGAACAGCGGGTCGCGCATCCGCTGCTGCCGCTGCGCGTGGTGCTGGACAAGACCCGCGGCGCGTCCTACGTCACGGTGTTCACCATCGGCATCGGCATGTTCGCCATGTTCCTGTTCCTCACCTACTACATGCAGCAGCAGCTGGGGTACTCGCCGATCCGCACCGGCGTGGCGTTCCTGCCCATGGTCGCCGGCATGGTGGCGGCCTCCACCACCGTGCCCGCCCTGCTGATTCCCCGGGTGGGCCCGAAGGTGACCGTGGTGAGCGGATTCCTGCTCGCCACAGTGGGAATGGTGCTGCTGACCCGCATCGGCGTGGACACCGGCTACGCCAGCCACATCCTGCCCAGCCTGGTCCTGATGGGCCTGGGTCTCGGTATGGCGATGTCGACGGCCTTCAGCGGCGCGACCTCGGGCGTGCACCACAGTGACGCCGGTGTCGCCTCGGCGATGGTGAACACCAGCCAGCAGGTCGGCGGTTCCATCGGCACCGCGCTGCTGAGCACCCTGGCCTCGACTGCCTTCGACAACTACGCGTCGAGCCACGTGCCGCCGTCGGCGGCGGTGCTGGCCGAGGCCGCGGTGAAGAGCTACACCACCACCTTCTGGTGGGCCGCAGCGATCTTCGTGGTCGGCGCGGTGGTCACCGGTCTGATCATGCCCAACAAGGTGCCGGTTCCGGCAGAGGGTGAACCCGTTCTGGCGCACTGAGTTCCGGACGTGGAAGCGGCCCCGCTCACGAAAGTGAGTGGGGCCGCTTCTTTTTCGGCTTACCGCGATCAGCGGCAGTTGGAGGGCGGGGCCAGGCCCGCGAACCGGTCGGACAGGTAGTCCACGGCGGTGGCGGCGCCGACCATGGC
>NZ_JBHZCS010000010.1:0-175995 GCF_042755705.1 Nocardia sp. NPDC059154 | reverse complement strand
GCCTGGCCACCGCGTCAGTATCAGCCACGACCACAGTCATCGCATCAGAGTTCATGTGCCACTCCTTGATTCGGAGTTACACCGTTGTTCCCAGTCCCGCTAATGGTGGACGGATTCGACGGTGTACAGATGCGGATCATACGAGGCGATCGCAGCGGCAGCGCTGGTGTGCCTCTGGGCGGCGGGATCGGCCAGCATCGCTTGTAATGCCTCGGCGCTTTCCCACTGGGCGTAGTTGACCACCCGCGTGCCGTCGGTGCTGGCGTGAATGTTCGCCGAGATAAAGCCGGGTACATGCTGGATGACCTGCTCCGTCGCTTCAATCAGCAAGTCGACAAGTTCACGCTGATGCTCGGGGACCACGGTGAACACGTTGATCAGCGTGACATGTGGGGGGTGCGGGCTGATCGTCGTTGGTGACATGGATTTCTCCTTCGACGGGCGGCGCTTTTTCCGCAGGTCAGCGGTCGCGTTCGTCACTCTACGGCGAACTCAGGAGCCGGTTTTCGTACTCACAGCCCGGCCGGTTGGTCGGTGTGCCGGAGGTCTGGTTTCGTGCCCACATCTCGCCCGCGCACAGCGAGAACATCAACTTCTTCGGCGCGATCGAGGTCGATATCGACGCCGAGCTCGCTCAGCTCGGACCGACCGGTTACCGGCCGCCGCGGGTGCGCGACACCCTGTTCTGACCCACATTCGGATCGGGGTCAGCCGACGTCGCGGGTGTGGATTTTCAGGCGTTGAACGTCACCGGTGGGGTCGTTGACGGCGAAGCTGATGAGCCGGTGCGGGTGGATGCGGATGATCGCGCCGTCGAAGCCGCCGCTGGGGTCGCCGTAGGCGGAGTCGGTCGGAGTGGTGAGGGCTTCGGCGTGGCCGCGGATTTCGAGCATCCGGGGCCGCCAGGGGGTGACCGAGGCCAGGTCGTCGACGACGAAGGCGACGCGCCCGTTGTCGGCGACATTGCGGAATTTTCGGCTGGCGGCCATGTTGTGTCCGGCGATGTCGATGGTGCCGGTGCGGGGGTTGTAGCGGAATCCGACAGGGCTGACCTGCAAGGTGCCGTCGGGTTGGGAGGTGGCGAGCCGTCCGAGGGGCTGGCTGGCCAAGTAGTGCAGCTCGGCGTCGGTGAAAACCATGGCGGGATCACTCCTCGAGGATGTGGATCGGCGGGTGTGCCGGTCCTGGCGTGTCAGTGCCGGGTTGTGAGGCGGATGACGGGCAGTTGCCGGTCGGTTTTGCGCTGGTATTCGGCGAATCGTGGTGCGGCGGTGGTGATCTGCTGCCAGGCGCGGTCACGGTCCGCGCCGTGGAGCTGTTCGGCGGTGACGTCGTGGGTGCGCCCGGCCAGTTCGATGCGGATCTTGTCGGGGTGGGCGGCGATGTTGTAGTACCAGGCAGGGTTCTTCGGTGCGCCGGCGGCGGAGGCGACGATGAGCCAGCTGCCGTCCTCGCCAGGGAACCAGCCCACGGGGGTGCGGCGTTCGGTGCCGGTTTTGCGGCCGACGGTGGTCAGCACGAGAGCGTTCATGCCGCCGAAGAAGTTGCCGCCCTTGCGGATTCGTTTGCCGGCGAAGCGGTTCAGCCATCGCATCAGGGGTCCGGCCGTGGGCTGGCGGGCGCCGGTGGTGCCGTTGGGGGTGTCGAAAGTCATCGCGGTCTCTCAATGGTGGGGTTCGTAGCACCGTCCATGGCCACCCGCTTACGCCGATTCCATTTCATAGCGAACGACTCTAACCAGCCATGGCGTGCACGAAGCGCTGCGACACAATCGTGCGAACTCAACCGTGCGATCCTCGGCCCGTTCGTTGAGACCAGGCGTCGAGCCCGGTGGTTCGGTTCGTTTCGGTTCCCCGCGAATCCGGACGTCCCAGCTAACTTTCCGCGTACGCTTGTGCGCTGGATCGATGACGAACGAAGGCGTCGCTGAACCAACCGGCAGAGGAGACGGGTATGGACCAGCTGCAGTTCATCGCCACCCGGCGGGAGTTCGACGAGATCGATACGGACAAGGACGGTTTCATCACCTTCGATGAAGCCATCCAGTGGGGTATGGCCCAGGACCGGGAAGTGCGGGAGGTCCTTGGGCGCCAGATTCAGCAAGACCGCATCTGGGCGGATGGGCAGGTTTCCTTCGTGGAGTTCCTGCGCTACAAGGAGCTGACCAACGACTCCTAGCCCGCGTGGGAAGCGTCGACAGCTACCGGGACGGTCCGATTGTTCCTCAGGGTGGGTGGATCAGTAGAGTTTGCGCGCCGATCCACCCGGCCGCCGAGCACGATGCACCGTTCGAGTTGGCGAAGCGGGGCGCGGTTTCCGGAGTCGTGCACTAGTGACCCCGGCCGGATGATCCGACGTGAGAATGCGGCGAGATATCCCCAACTGGATCCCCCGTCACGCTCCACGACCAGCTCACCCGCACCGCACGGTACTGAGATCCTGTACCGGAGCAGCCCGAATACCGCGTGGAGGCACGAATCGCGAGTGCCCAGGCACGCAAGGTCGCAGATCTCTCGCTATCGCAGAGGCGCCACCACTGCGGCCTGGATGTCACCGGTCCTGATCGATACGGTGCGGGCCTACCAGGGCACCACGCCGTCGCGGCCGATGAACGAGCCAGAAGTGGCATCGACCTTCAGCATCGCGGCCTCGACCACGGGCTCGGCGCCTTGCGCGGCGGTGAGCGGCGCCTGCGCACGGTTGATGGGTGAGAAGTCGGTCTGCACGAATCCCGGATCGACGGAGAACACCCTGATGTTCGTGTCCGCGAGAACCTTCGACAACGTGATGGTCAGGCTGTTGAGTGCCGCCTTGGAGGCTTGATAGGCGGGCACCACCATATCGGCCGGATCGGCTCGCGCCTGGAGGGTCAGCGATCCCACGAACGACGACACATTGACGATCCGGCCCGAGTCACTGCGCCGAAGCAACGGCAGCAATGCCTCCACCGTATGGAACACCCCGATCACATTGGTCTCAAGCGTCCGCCTCACCGACTCCGGATGCGCATACTGGCTGCGACTGGGCGCATCCCATTCGGCAGCGATGCCCGCATTGTTCACCAGCACATCCAACCGCCCATGGTCGCGCGCAATGATGTCGGCGAGGCGCTGCACCGATTCGAACGAGGCGACATCGAGCTCCTGCCCCTGCGCGTTGACACCCTGCTCACCAAGCCGCCGCGCCGCGGCGGCCGCCGCCTGCTCCGACCGTCCCGTCACGACGACCGTGTACCCCGACAATCCCAATGCCAGTGCCGTCTCGAACCCGATGCCACGAGTCGAGCCCGTCACCACCGCAATGTCCGCCACACCTATTCCTCTCCGGATGTCTTGTCTCGAAAGACCTTCCCTCCGAGGATGGCGGCAAGGACCTCGTAGCACCGGCGGGAAACCGACCTGACGTTCCGCTCTCCGCATCGTGCCGTGGGTGTAGATGGCTCGGACGGAGGGGGATTCGTCGGGCGATCCGCAGGACGTGGGCGGCGCCGGGGATGCCGGACGGGACGTGTGATCCGTGCGAGGCGGCGACGGTGGTGTTCGCTGATGATGGTGGGGTGCCGAGGTGGAGGCCGTCGGTGCCCAGGGGTTCGGCGAGTTCGGTGCGGTACAGCTCGCTCATGCCCTTACCGGTGACCGCGCGGGCGATTCCGGCGGCCAGCCAGCCGAGGACATTGCGGTCTGCTTCTTTGGGCGAGTGCCGATTCGGGGACCTGCCGGCGGAACACTAACGAGCAGGCAGGTCCCGATCGTTACTTGCCGGCCTTGTTGTATGCGTCCAGGATCTCAGCCGACACCCGACCGCGGTTGGAGACCTCGAAGCCGTTCTTCCGTGCCCAGTTGCGAATGGCCTGGGTCTGCTCGCGATCAGCGGTGGGTCGAGGTTTGCTCGTGGTCGTCGCTTTCGGTGCTCGCCCCATCTTGCGGGCATGCGGGGTCCACTCCTCGAACATCCCACGCATGTTGGCCGCGTTCAGCTTGGACAGGTCGATCTCGTAGGCAACACCATCGACAGCAAAGAACACTGTCTCCTCGGCGGCGGACTTACCGTCATAATCGTCCACCAGCTCGACGACGACTTTGCGTGCCATGAAAGCAGCCTTTCCAGTTGCACCGATGTAGTGATACAGAATAGTAGTTGAAGCGATCACCATGGTCGGACGCCCGACCGCTGATCAGCGCCCGCTGGTCATCCCGGCACGCGCCGGAACTGCCCCCAGTTCAGCTGCTCGGTCAATCCGGGCAGCCGATCCACCATTGCCACAACATAATCCGCGACGATTCCGATCAGTACCGGTCGCTTCACCTTCAGCCCGCCGTCCAGTCAGAATCAGCTCCACCTCACCGCCGGTGGTCAACCGGGCCAGGGCTCAGCACCGTGTCGTCGCCCTCCCGAATATCGAGCAGCGCGCGGGTCTGCTCGATGAGCAGCGCCGCGCCCTGCACCTCGTCCAAGCAGAGCCTCGGCCAGGTCTGTGAAGGACTCGTAGAAGCAGCGCGGTCCCATCTTCGCCTGCTCGCACACCCCGCGCACCGTGAGTGCGGCCAGCCACTGTGTGCCGACGATGTCGAGGACTGCGTCCAGCAGCCCCGTACGGCGATTGGCGGACTGACCTGTTGTTACGCACGCGCCGACGAAGGCCCGCTCGGAAAAACAGGTATGCCCCCGGCCATTCGACCCTCGTGGGAGTCGCCCGGACAGGCGATGCTGACACGAAATCCACCAGCACCATTGCGCGGAGGCTTTCATGTTCCCATCGAATGCCCAGCCCCCAGACGGTGTCAGCGACGACAGCGCCCGTTGTGCCGAAGACATGTTGATGATCCGGCGTTGCGTGGCCTGCGACAAGGTCTTCGCGCCGCTGACCACCGCGTGTTCTGTTTGCGCGTCCGAGGATCTCGAGTGGGTGCCCTCGTCGGGTGCTGGTTCGATCGTGTCGTGGCGGGCGGTGCGTCGCATGAGTTTTCCGCACGGCGAGGTGACGCCGTTGACGATCGCCATCGTCGAACTCGACGAGGGCCCGTGGGTCTACACCTGCATCGACGGTGAAGTCCCGCTGATCTGGACCGGGCCGGTGCGTGTGCACTTCCAGCCGAGGCCCCGCCAGAACAGGTTTCCGGTCTTCACAGTCGACGCCGATCCACGGCAGCCACCGTCCTGGCGTGTGTCCCGCGACACCGTTGCGACTGGGAACCGGCCGGAGGCGGCTGCGACCTCGGTGACAAGCCGGGTGCTTCGATGACTGCTTTATTACCTCTTGCCTACGGATACGTGCGCGACGATCTGCTGCGTGACCGCGACCCGAAGTCCAGCGACGACATACTGCGGGCCGCCGCCAGATCACTCGGGTATGCGCTGGGCACCGTATTCCACGAGTCGGCGCCACAGAACGCGACACTGCCGCCGGCGTTCGTCGATCTCGTCCAGGAATGCCGGCGAGCCGAGGCACACACCGTGCTGACGCTCCCCGGACACCTGTCGGGCATGGCCGTGTGCCGCATGGTCCTCCTCGCGATCCTCGAGGCACGAGCCGAAGCCGCCGTACAAGAAGTCCGACCCTGACCGGTCAGTATCGACGCCGATGGTGGCGAAGAGCCCCGTCACGATGATGCGTGCCCGGTTGCTCCGATGGCCCCACCATCGCCGCAACAGCGCACCGACCGGACGGCAGTGCGAACCAGAAAGCGCTACAACGATATTCACGCATTGCTTGCCGAGGGCGAAAGCCTGCGCAGTATCGGCAGGAGGCTCGGGCTCGCCCGAGGAACGGTGCGCCGCTTCGTTCATGCCGCCATCGTCGAGGAGCTCCTGGTCAACAAACGGCACCGGACGCCGACCCAGCCTGCTCGATGAATTCGAGCCCTACCTGCACCAACTGTTCGGTGAGGGCTGCACCACCGCGGCCGTGTTGTTCGGAGAGATCACCGCCCGCGGTTACCGCGGCAGCGACAAGATCCTGCGCGCCTATCTGCACCCGTTCCGCACCACAGCGCCCGTCCGCGAGCCACCTCGCCGCCCTCCCTCGCCTCGGCGAGTGGTCGCTTGGATCATGAGCAACCCCACCACGATCGACTCCACCGATCAGCAGCGGCTCGATGCGATTCTGGCCCCGAGCCCGGCGTTGGCCACGCTCGTCGGCCATGTCCGCGCCTTTGCGACGATTCTGTGTGAACTGCGCGAACGAGATCTCGAGCGCTGGATAGCAGCGGTCGAGGCCGACGACCAACCGGCCGCATTCGTGTCACAGTTGCCATTTCGGTTTCCCCTTCGATAACCACCAACGGTGGCCCCGGGCCATCCCTCGATGGATATCCTCAGATGAACCGCACTGCACCCAAGGATTGCACGGCATTCGAACGGTCCACAGTCCGGTTCATCCGGGCGGACCGAACGAAACGCAATGCCAAACACCTGGTCATTTGACCTATTTTCTTGCGGTTCAACATGCTTTTACTTCGGCCGCGTCGAGTTCACTTCCGGACTTGCGCCGCCCCTACCGGGCAACACGCATCAAGACCTGGCAGCCGGTCTGGGATCCGCCAGTAAACTACTCGTGAACACCGGAAAACTATTGCGGGAAAACAGCTTCCGATACGACGTCCACGAAAATTGAGTAGCGAACTATGCACTGCCCTCGGATACTGTGGCAATCATGTTCAGCCGCGCCGGACTCGGAATGCTGGCGTTCGGAGGTCGTTTATTCGTTACTGAAAGTCGGGATCGGGTGTGCCAGACGTCCTGATGCGTACCGAATCGGTGGCCCCTTATGAAGTGCGGCTGGGTGATGTGATCGAGGATCCGGCCGGGGCGAGCCTGTCGCGGCGCGTCGATAAATCGAATTGTGAAGTTGGTGTTTGGTGAAACAGGAGAACTGGAGCGGTGCTATGCCGGTTGACAGACTGGTCGTCATAGGTGCTGGCCCGAAAGGGGTTGCCGTCGCAGCGAAGGCTTATGCGCTGCGGCAGGTGGGCATGCATGCCCCGGACGTGACGATCGTTGAGGCGGGTGCCGTTGCCAACAATTGGCGACGGGACGGGGGATGGACCGACGGGTGCCAGTCGCTCGGCACCAGCCCGTTCAAGGATCTCGGATTTCCATACGGCACCGATGAGTATCCGGCCGATCATCCCGTCACCGCCGAAATGTTCAAGGTCAGCTGGGGATCATATCTGGCGAAGACCGGTCAATATTCGAAGTGGACCGATCGCGGATCCCCCGCGCCGATCCACGAGGAATGGGCCGACTATCTCCAATGGGCGGTCGCCCAGATCCACGCGGATATCGTGTACAGTGCGGCGACTTCGATCGATCGGCGTCGCGACCGTGGAGAATTCGAAGTCCTTCTGGCCAATTCGGGAGTCGTCCGCGGTGACGCGATCATGTTCACGGGTTTCGGGCGCAGCCGGGCTCCGCTGTCGCCTGCCTGCTTGCTCGTGCACGATTTCTGGGCGACGAAGTCCAAGGACGAACGGTTCTTCGGAAAGCGAGTCATCATCGTCGGTTCGGGCGAGACCGCGGCCTCGATCACCAAGTGCCTGGTGGAGAAGTCTCGGCCCGCCGATATAGTCGTGATCTCGCCGACCGAGACGATCTACTCCCGTGGCGAGTCCTACCTCGAGAACCAGCTCTACAGCGAGCCGATCCGATGGGCTGAGTTCAGCGTCGATCAACGGCGGGAGTTCATCCGGCGGACCGATCGCGCCGTGTTCTCGCAGGATGTGCAGAACATGATCTCATCGCACGGGATTCATCGACACGTCCAGGGCCGGGTGCAATCAGTCGAGTCCACGCGGTCCGGTGTTGTCGCCGAGGTTCACGATGCCACGAATGCCGGGGTCAGCTACCTCGAGGCGGACTACGTGATCGACGCGCGCGGTGGTGACCCGCTGTGGTTCGGCCCGCTTCTGAGCGATTCGCTGGTTGCCGATCTGGCGGCCAGTGTCGGCGGGGCTTTCAGCGAGTCCGCCGTCGAAGCCTCCATCGGGTACGACCTGGCGATCACCGGATTCTCGTCGAAGGTTTTCGTACCCAATCTGTCCGCGCTGCGGCAAGGGCCCGGCTTCCCCAATCTCAGCTCGCTGGGGCGCCTGGCGGATCGTGTCATGGTTGGTGTCGGCGCCGCACCAGGCCGTCGCGCGGCCCTCGTCCGAGTCGGTGCCCTGTGATCGATCCGGTCCCGCTCGTATCCTTCGCGGTCACCTCGTTGATCATCATCCTGGTTCCGGGATCGGATGTCTTTCTGCTGCTGCGTGTTTCGGTATCCGAAGGGGTCGCGGCAGGTCTGCGAGCCCTCGCCGGCATTCATCTGGGAAACGTGATTCAGGCAGCGATGATGATTTCCGGGATCGGTTTGATCATCTCCAGGGTTCCTGGGGCGCTCACAGCGCTCAAACTGGTCGGCGCCGCTTATCTGCTGTATCTCGCGGTGTCGAGCCTTCGTGCGGTACTCCGCCCGTCGAATGGCCCAGCGGAGACGAGTGACGAGCAAGAAGCGGGCGCCCAGCGGCTGTCATCCCCATTCCTGCAGGGGCTGCTGGCCAACGTGACGAACCCGAAGGTGCTGATCTTCTTCGTCGCGTTCTTCCCGCAGTTCCTCGGGAACGCCGGTAGCGTTTCCGTCCAACTGTTGGTGCTGTCGGTCATTTTCATCTCGCTCGCGGTGATCTGGGAGGGAATCATCGTGGTCGGCGCCGGACGGCTCGGCCGAATGATGAACTCTGTCCGGTTCACCAAGGTGATGGACGCGGCCTGTACCACGGCGTTCACCGGACTGGCAGTCGCACTGCTGGTCGGGGTCGCCTGAGCAGCACTCGATGGTCATGCGGCCGGGGCGAGGAGTCGGGCCGCTGGCGGCTGCAGGGTGGTCGACCAGATCTTGCCGATATCTGGCTTGTGCGTGATCGTCGAGATGTGAGTAAGACGCGTACCACCACGGTGAACTGCGCTCGGAAACGTTGCGATTGGCAGCCGAACAGATCGCAACGGAGGGCGTAGACGCTGTGTCACTGAGAGCGCTGGCGCCGCGGCCTGTAAGGGACATCCGTGCGAGAAGTAGCTCTTAGCGATCTACGGAGCGGTCTGGTTGTTCTGATGGCAGTTGGGTGGATATTCGCCACCGGGCAGGCCCAGCGCGGTGAGTGCAGTGACCTGCTCGTCGGTCAGCACGACCTCGATGCTCTTGCCTTCGGTGATCGGTCGCCCCTCCACCATGGCCGGACTGCTGGTCGAGTCCACTTCGGTGACGGTGAGCCGGAAACGAGTACCGGTCATCCACCACCACGCCGACGCCGGCGTGCCGGGTTGATCACGGTCGAGACGGCGCCCCGGCGAAATCCGGTGTGGAATCAGCACCGCATAGGTTTGCCCGACCACGACGTCGCGGGCCCGCATGCACTCAGCCTGCGCGTCCGCATCGGTGCTGGTCAAGCCGCTGTCGTTGTTTTTCGCGCGAGTCCGGGACCCCGATGTTCGGGAGTCCTTGCGAGGTTCCGGGTGCAAAACAACGAAGTTCGGATAGCCGCTGGTCAAGTTATTTCCGAGTTCTGCTGCCGAATCAGGTGCGTTATGCCCTGGTGGGAGATCTGGTGTGGCAGCGCGAGGGACTCACCCGCCGCGTGGAGCGTCCTTTGCCGATCAGGCGGCTGGGCGACTTCGATGCCGAGGGCAACCGGCAGAACATCCTCCGCATGGTTTCGATCATGCAGCGCATCCCCGACCTGATTGTCGTGCCGGCCCACGATCAACGGGCCTTCGCGGAGATGAGCCAACTGCCGAACGTCACGACCAAGGGCCTGACCCTTTCGATCCGGGCAGACCGCTGAGAACCCACAACTGTGTGCTAGACGTCGGCGGCGAGGTCTGTGGTCATCGGAACCGACCGGCACTACTGGCCACCGGCTATCGAACTTCGTTGTTTTTGCGCGACCGCCAGTCCGGCACCCCTGGGCAGGGGCGGATGTACCGTAGGTGAAGGGTTCAATTTGCTTGCGAGAGCCGCATTTTCATGACAGATGAGGTGAACACTTCAGTTCTGATCGTCGGTGCCGGTGGGGCCGGTCTGTCGCTGTCGCTGCTGCTCGAGCAGCACGGCGTGTCCTCGGTACTGGTCGAGCGGCGGGTTGATGCGTCCTGGTTCCCCCGGGCGCGCAATCTCAATTTCCGTACGCTGGAGATCTTTCGGGGCCTCGGGCTGGAGAAAGAGGTTCTGGCGGCAGGCACGCACGTGTCCCGCATTTTCCGCAAGGACAGCTTGGCCGCGTCCGGGCATCAGGACTTCCCGTCCGTCGAGGACGCCCTGCGGATCACCGACCATCCCGAGGCGCTCAGTCCCGAGCCTATGCTCTGGTACTGCCCGCAAAGCGTGACCGAGCCGCTGCTGGGTGCGGCGGGCCGCGAACGCGGGTGCGATATCCGCTACGGGCTCGAACTCGTGTCGTTCACGCAGGATTCGGCGGGCGTCACCGCCATGGTGAGCAATCGCGCCACCGGAGCGCAAACGGTGCTGAGGGCCGACTACCTGGTGGCCGCGGACGGCGCACGCAGCCACGTGCGCGAGCAACTTGGCGTGCCCGTGGTGGGGGAGGGTGTGCTCGAGGAGTACTACATCTTCGTCTACTTCCGTGCCGCCTGGGCCGACCTGGTTCGCGGCTACGAATCCGACGCCGTGCTCATCGACCGACCGGGCGTTCGAGGGTTCTTCCTGATCACAGACCCCGATCGCGGCATGTTTCTGATCCAACAGGATTTCGAGCAGGAGTACACGCCCGAACATTGCCGAGAATTGATCCTCGACGGCATTGGCGTGCCGGACTTTCCGGTCGAGGTGGTCGAGATCGCGCACTGGCGTCCGGCCCAGCAAGTGGCCGAGCGGTTCCGCGTCGGGCGGGTGTTCCTGGCCGGGGATGCGGCACACACCATGCCGCCGAAACTGGGCATGGGTGTGAACACCGCCATCGCGGGCATGCACAACCTGGCCTGGAAACTGGCCGCGGTCCTGCACGGGCAGGCGGGCGATGCGCTCCTGGATACCTACGAGGTAGAGCGTCGTCCGATCGCCGATCTGATCTCCCGACAGTCGCTGGTCGGCCCGGCCGCCACCCTGATCACCGGGGGCGAGGACGACGCCCTGCTCCCCGCCGAGGAGCGCGTGTCGATGTTCTCGTTGACCATCGGCAACCGCTATCGCTCCCGCGCCGTCCTGTCCGGAGACCCCGCGCCGGACGGCCTCGAACTCCTGAACGGACCGGAGGACCTCATCGGCACCCCGGGCACCCGCATCCCGCACGGCCGATTGGCGCGCAACGGCGAGTCCATCTCGCCCCTGGACCTCTTCGACGGCCGATTCGTGCTGCTGACCGGCCCGGAGGGCAGGCCGTGGATCACCGCCGCACCCGAAGCGGCGGCCGCCACGGGCGTGCGCGTGGCCGCCTACCGCCTCGGCCCTGACGCAGACCTGCGCGATCCGGACGGAAAGTGGTGGGCGGCAACGGGTCTGCCCGCTGACGGAGTCCTGCTCGCCCGCCCCGACGGCATCGTCGCCTGGCGTACCGACGCCCTTCCT
This sequence comes from Nocardia sp. NPDC059154, assembly GCF_042755705.1. Classification (NCBI taxonomy): domain Bacteria; kingdom Bacillati; phylum Actinomycetota; class Actinomycetes; order Mycobacteriales; family Nocardiaceae; genus Nocardia; species Nocardia sp. NPDC059154. The sequence continues at coordinate 164,435 of NZ_JBHZCS010000010.1, read as the reverse complement.
GCCGACCCCACCTCGGCCCTGACAGCGACCCTCACCGCTATCCTGGCCCGCGACACCTGATAGGGGTCGCGGACTCGTCGAAAATCCAACAAATTCGGTACATGCGCTGACCAACGCTTTGAACCCGGATCTCATGCGTGCCGTCATCTACTATCCGCTGAGCACCGGTCGCAACTTCGATGAGCTGCGCTTGATGCAGTGCCTGCAGACGGCCGACGCCTTCGGCGTGGCCACCCCGGCGGACTGGTGTGGGCGGATCCGGATCGGCCGCCGACATTGTCGGCGATCCAGTCGAGGATCCGGTTCTCACAGCCGGGGACAGAGCCCCGGCCACGCTTGGCTACGGTGCCGCGGCCGGATCAGTCTGGGCCGGCGGGAGTTCGATCTGGGAAGGCGCGATCTGGAATTGGGGATAGGTAGGGATTGCGGCTGTTGTTCTTTCTGGCCGGATCCGCTGCCGCTGTTGGTGTTGGTTGCTCCCGCGGATCGGGCCCGGCTGGTCAACCCTGTTGTGGCCGTACGGCTGCCCGGGTTGAGGGCACGCAGCGCCACCGGTCGGCGAGATCCCGGGCCGCGATCAGGGCCCGGACACCGGCAACACCGAAGAAGGCGACCGCTCTTCAGAACCGGAACCGCACGATGCGGGTGGATCGTTTCATGCCCGGCAGCAGGTTCAACAGGCGGAACATGCGGCGTACGTTCGCGGGCGCCTTGGCCATCAGCACCGGTGAGTCGTTCATCGGCGCCTCGTCGACGAATTCGAGCCGTGGGTGCCAATCGGCCAGCGCGGCCGGATCGTTGAAGCCGCTGTGGAACTGGGTGTCGTATTTGCGCAGCGTGGGGAGCCATTTCGAGGTGCGCCACGCCCAGGCTGCCACCGTGTCGAACTGTATTTGGCCGGTGGGGAAGGCATCGACGACGGTGGTCAGTAGTCGCCGGATGTCGGTCTCTGTCAGGTAGGGCACCAGTCCCTCGGCGATCATCAGCACCGGCCGGCCGCGGGGGATACGTTCCAGCCAGGTCATGTCGGTGACGCTGGAGCCGATCAGGGTGTAGTGCTCGCGCCGCGGCAGGAATTGTTGCCGCAATTCGATTACGGCGGGGTAGTCCAGGTCGTACCAGTCGACGGTGGCGGGCGGGTCGATCCGGTATACGCGGGCGTCGAGGCCGCAGCCCAGGTGCAGCACCACCGCATCGGGGTGATCGGCAAGGTAGCTTCGGGCCCAGTCGTCATGCGCCTTGGCGCGCACCACGGCGGCGAGACCCATCTGGCTGGTGCCGAATCTGCGGTTGTCGTAGTCGGGCTCGAGGCGGCGCATCGCCTGCTCGGCGTATTTGTCGCCGAGGATCGGGTCCCGCAGCCGGTTGTCGAGTGCTTTGGCCCTGAGGACGGGGTTGACGGTCTTCTGCACTCCGACCAGTTCGCTATCTTGCACACTAGCGACGCTACTCACGTTTCTGGCTGACGAAACCACCATCATCGCCGTCACCGACCGCACCGACACCATCGCCACAGTCGACAATGTGGTCGATCTGACGCCCGCCGCCGCGCCTAGCTTGACTCACGCGAGTCGAGCCGGCTATGTCAGCGAACCTTCGAAACATCCGCCTTGACCGGGAACTCCGACTCCGAGCTGTTGCAGTAGGCGGCATTGGCGGGCCGCCTATCGGCGGCGGAAGAAGGGAAGAGGGCCCAGTAGACAAGGCCGAGTCGCTGCTGAGCCCTGCCGGGATTCAGCCGTAGGGGCGGCGATGTCCAGGTAGTACCGGATCGATGTTCCGGCGGAATGCGCTCATGCGTTATCCAGCACATGCTCGAAGTCGGATCCATGCAGCCCGCTTGTTCGCGGCTGTGCCGTGCGCCGCGCGCACGGGTGCCTGGCGCCGTTTCGTCGTGGAGGTGTCGGGTGGGAACAAATGTACAGCTGGTGCACGCAATGGTGGCGACACCGACCGGTCGCGGCACGAATCGCTCACTTGCACAGCGCATTCGAAGTATCGCGGCGCAGCCAGTCCGGCGGCGCAATCTCCACGTTCCTGCTGAGCCACGTCGACGCACACGTGAGAGTCATCCTCGATGCCGCCAACGGGCCCCTGCATCGCTGCACGCCATCCAAACATGCTGTGCTGCAATCATTTTCCGCTGACCTGATGCCCCCGGGATGGTTCGGGACTGCGTGTCGACCACCGAATTCGAACGGCTCCGCCGGTGACCACAAAACCAAACCCCCACGGTTCATCCACTACTCGGACTTCGTGAACCAGTGGCTACTGCCGGTCACCGCCGTGCGTGTGGCCGCGAATCATCGTGAGGGCCAGTACACCTGGTGTCGCCAATGGTGGGCACACCACGGCGTAGCAGTGCGCTTCGCCGCCCTGCACGCGGTCTTCGAAGCGGCCCGGGTCGCCGAGGACGGGACTGCCAGAGCTGTGGAAATCTCTCGGCAGCCCAACGTAATCGGGCCTTGGCAATAGGGAAGCTGGTGCGGTAGAGGGTGGTCGCGATGAGGTCCGGGGTTTGGATTTGTTCGTCGGTTGCCTCCCGTGTCAGGGCGCCGAGTGCGGTTGTTGCGTCCTGGATGTGTCCGCTGCGCACCATCTCGGCCACGACGCGTAGCCCCTCCGGCCCCCTGTCATCGGTGCCGCTGTCGGTCTTCGGTTCGGTGCCGGTCTGTGATTGCTCGGCACGTTCGTGTGTCGTCGGTGCCGGGGTGTCGGGTGATTCAGACATGGTCGTGTCCAGAGTGGTTATGGGGTGAGGCTTTTCGGTTTCTGCGGCGCGCGAGTGCGCGCTCGCACGGCGAGATCGTCGTGCCCGCGGCATAGCGCTTTGCCGGCGCGGAGCTACGCGGTCGACTGCAACGGTACAGACGACAATCCGCCCCAGCACAGGGTGATCACCGCCGCGATGGCGTCGGCCTTCGGGACGGCACGGCCGGTGTCGAGCCAGTACTGTGCGGCGAATTGGCTGGCGCCGACCAGCCCGGCGGCGAGCATGCGAGATCGGTTCGGGCTCAATCCGGAATCGTGTGCGACGGCAGTGGAGACGGCTGTCACGCAGTCGTCTGTTGCGCGTCCGATTCGCCATCGTATCGAGGGCTCGCTCGGTACGTTGGAATCGAAGACCAGCCGAAACCCTTGCGGCTCGTGGTCGACGAAGTCGAAGTAGGCCTGGATCGCGGCGCGGACCCGGTCCCGATTCGCGGTGGTCGAGCGTAGTGCCCGCTGCACCCCGTCGGTCAATGCGTCGATATGGTGCTGCAACACCGCCAGATAAAGCTCCAGCTTCCCCGAAAATTCCTTGTACAGAATCGGTTTGCTCCAGCCCGCACGATGCGCGATCTCATCCATCGTGGCCGCGTGAAAGCCGCGTGCGACGAAGACCTCGGTCGCTGCTGTCAAGGCGCGCCGTCGCCGCAGCGCACGCCTGGCACGTACGACGAATTTGGCGGACTGCCGCGACGGTATCGGCGGTTCGTATTCGATGGGTTCGGCGGTCATTTCCTGCTCCGTTTGGTCGGTCAGGCTTGGAGTTCGGCCAGTGCGTCCTCGAGATTGCGAGCGATTTCCCAGACGTCGGGAACGGTGTCGGGGCAGGCGAGAATTCCGAAGTCGAGGTGTCCGTCGTAGGACATGACAGTGATGTTCAGGCAGCCCGACAGCTCGGTGAGCACCGAGACGGGATGGCTCGAGAGCACGCGAATTCCCGCGAGGTACAACGGTATCTGTGGCCCGGGCACGTTCGAGACGAGCAGGTTGACCAGAGGGAGAGTGGACGCAGCCGCCCGCATCACGGCTCGGGTGGGCATGCCGTGCAGCAGTGGTGTCGCCAGTGTGGTGACTTCGTGGAGCAGGTGCGATGACTGGGTGCGGAATCGCTGCTTGGCGACAAGCAGATTGTCCCGCAAGAGTTTCACTCGATGACCAGGGTCGGTCTCGGAGATCGGCAAAGTGGTGAGCATGAGTGAGAACTGGTTTCCCGCGGTACCGAACTGCTCGGGCGTGCGCACTGATACGGGAATGGCGGCCAGCAGCGGTCGGTCCGTGGCGAAGCCGCGGTCGCGCATCCAGCTGCGCAACGCGGTGGTGCACAAGGCCATCACGACATCGTTGACCGTCCCATCAATGCTGTTCTTGATAGTTTTCACCTCATCGAGGGGCAGCGATGTGTATGCGACGCTGCGGGCGCTGGTGAGGGGACCGTTGAACGGTACGTCGGGGTGCTTGGTGCGTAGATCATCGGCGGAACGCAGCAGCGTCGGCACGGCGCGCACGGCGGCGCGGAATCGGGTTGCCGGTCGAGTGAGCGCGTTCGGGAGGCTGCGCGCGAGCATTTCGACCGTCGACGGTGTCCGGCCGCGACGTACCTCCCGAGTCGACGGCAGTGTGGCGGAGGGTGTTTCGCAGATATCAAATATTGCGGCCATGATCTCGGCGGCGGATACGCCGTCGATCACCGCGTGGTGCACCTTCGTGTACACGGCCTGCCGCCCGCCCGAGAGTCCGGACACGAGGTGGCATTCCCACAACGGACGCGACCTGTCGAGCGGCTGACCATGGCGGCGCGCGACGTAGTCGGCGAGTTCTCGATCATCGGCGCCGTCGGGCAGCCGGATGTCGCGGACGTGGTATTTCAGGTCGATCTCCGCACAGTCCTCCCAGTAGGGCAGGTCCAATCCGAACGGGACTGTGCGCACCCGGCGGCGTAGCGGCGCGACGAGGGGCAGCCGCTCTGCGAAAAGCCGTCGCAGTGCTTCGGAATCGAGCGGTCCATTCGGCGCCGACGCGGAGTCGAGCAGCGTGATCGCACCAATATGCAGTGGCGTAGTGGACGTTTCGGTATCGAGCAGGTGCAGATCGAGCGAACCGAGCTGTCTCACATGGCCGATGGCGCGTGCGGTCGAGCTGGCGGTGCGGGTGTGCTGGTGGACCACGGATTCCTCCCGGGTCGTGTCGGTGCCCGACGCGGCCACTGGCGGGTAGAGACATGCCAACAGCTCACAGCGTCGATCCCGGACGTCTGATGATTCCGTGCATCACGGCACGGAGCGCGACACCGTGCTGGCGCTCACAGGCTCGAACGGTGAAACCCTCGATCTGGAGGGGTGAACGCGAGTGTAGTGTCAGCCGGCACGTTACGGTCTTGATCGACCGTTACGTCTCGTTAATTGTGTGCGAACACTAAACACTGATCGCACGTCCAAGAACTCTGGTCCGCAAGGTCGTACACGGAGTGCGGCCATCGTTGGGCTACCGGCGAGTAGTCGGAACGAGGGGCTCGCTGGAAACGCGCCGCCGCTAGGCTGACGGCACTCGAATATGGATGGCTCCGCGTGTTCTACGGCCGCGTATATACCAGACCTAATCCTCGATGGGGGCGTGCCGCCCGGCCGCCACTGGTTCTATGCAGTTGCGGCTCGATGCTCGCCGTCGCCGTTGTGCTACAGCTGCATGCCCGGAGATGACCCGCCTGGCCCGCCTGGTCCACGAGTCCGCTCAGCTCATGACCGAGCGCCGCGGCAGCGATCTCGATGCCTGGATGAAAAAGGTCCGCGAGGCAGGAGTACCCGAACTCGACCCGTTCCTGTGCGGGTTGGACCAAGACCACGGCGCCGTGATCGCCGGCTTCACCCTGCCCTATAGCAATGGTCCGATTGAGGGTGTCAACACCAAGACCAAGCTGATCAAGAGGTAAATGTGTGGCCGAGCCGGATTTCGCCTACTCCGACACCGCCTACTCCTGGCCTAAAACTCGAGGCCACCAACGGAAGTGAGCCAGAGCCGTTAATCCGACACTCCTCATAGCTGCAGTGCTCGGTTGGGGCGCAGTCGTTTTCGCATTCCGAGCACTGGGTGGTGAGCCTGTGGGGCTGCGCTGAGCGCGCGGGAAGGCTCGGGGCCGCGCGATAGCCCGGGTATGGCTCGATACGCGCGTGCCCGGTCGCGTTGTTACCACCGCCGCCGGGATGGGTGCTACCGGTTGTCGTGGCCTCAAAGATGAGCCTCCAGATCGCCCGCGACGGCGGGCTTGAACTTCGCGCGGACCTTATGCGTCTGCGCTGAGGAGATCCCGCCGCCGATGGTGACGACGTACGCCTTGATGCCCGCCTTGCCTTCGTCTTTCACTGCGATGTTCAGTTCGATGGCGCATTCGTCGAGCGTCAGCTTGAATCCGTCACCCGAGTCTGCTTGGGCCGCGGTCAGCTCGGACTTGAGATAGCGGATCATGTCGGAAAGTTCGATCGCGCCATCGGCTGGAATGGTCATGCCGCGCTGCCTCTCGCTTGACGGTTCTTCTCGAGCCAGTTCCAGGGTCGAACGCAAGAATATTGGACCGTTGCCCCGACGTGCCTCGAGACGCGCCGGATCCCGGTCGGTTGCGCCACTACCCCCGAGAACTGGACAGAGCAGAGTGCGTTGCGCTCCCTACAGGCCGTGCTCGTGGTCGCGATCACGGCCGAGAGCGGTCGCAACAGCTTTGCCAGGCGGTTGATCTCGAATCCCGCGAAGAGTCACCATCGCCCCCTGTGAGGGGTCGCAACTTCACTGACACACTTCAGCACTTCAGCCGCTGCCGAGTCACCAACGCCCCGCGAGGGGTCGCAACAAATCCCAGGTGATTGGGGGTGAGTCAGGAGGTTGAACCGTCCGGGGTTTGGGGCCGCCGTTACTTCAGTCCTGTGTTCCTGACGGATCTGCCGCAGATCGGGGTTCATGCCGTCACACTGTGCGGGTGTTGTCCCGAGAGGGGGAATCGGCTTTCGGCACCGCTGGGCGGCGGCCGTCTCGGGGTAAGAGCGTGGGGTTCGCCGGTTATGGCGGTCAAGGCTTGTTCGAGGGGAGGGGACCTGTGGTTTGCCTCGCAGGACGGCTCGTCTCGCACTCACAGCCCCGGCGCGTTCGCTGCCGCCGGGCTGGTGGTGGCGTTGATGTTCGTGCACTTGGCTCTACCGCCTGCGCTGACATCATGTGGCCGAAAGATGTTCTGGCCCTTTGTTCTTCAGACGGACCGTCGCGTCGGCCGGCCCGGTGATCACCAGTGCTGGGGTGGTGCTGGCGGCGGTGTTCTGCGTACCTGGGGTGTTGCGGCTGATCACGCTCACTCAGCTGGGTATCGTGGCCGGCATCGGTATCCTGCTCTACACCTTCGTTGTGCGCACGCTCGTGGTCCCCGGTGTGTTCGCCGTTCTCGGCGACCGTGCATTGATCGAATCATTCGAGATCGACGGACGAGTACACCGCCAGGAAGGACAGGCATGATGAATTCGAACCGACTGCGCCGGCTTTCGTCGGCTATCGGTGTGGCCGTGGCCTTCTCGATCCCGGTCGCCGGAATCGGTCCCTCGGCGTCTGCGCACGCCGATCCACCGGCACCGGTCGCCGGACTTGATTTGGGCCGGTATCTCGGCACCTGGTACCAATTGGCCGCGATACCACAGTATTTCAACCTCATCTGTGCCAGGGACACGCGTGCGGACTATGCACTGGACGCATATGGCGATGTGTCGGTGCACAACTCGTGCACGACCTGGTCCGGCAGCGTGAACGAGATCCGCGGCACGGCCACGGTCACCGATCCTGTGACGGACGCGCAGCTGCACGTCAGTTTCCCCGGCGTGCCGACCCAGGACGCACTGTACGGCCCGACCAACTACATCATCACCGCCCTCGGCGACGACTACTCGTGGGCGCTGGTGACCGATCCGAACCGTGTGTCGGGATTCGTCCTGTCACGCACCACAATGCTGGACCCCGCCCAGTGGCACGATGTCAGCGCCGCGATCACGGCGGCGGGGGAGAACACCTGCTGGTATCTGACAACCCCGACTACGGGCGGACTGGACCATTTCACGCCATTGTGCGTGGACTGACGTACCGACAGCGCGCTTCGAGGGTCGGCGTGGGTGGCCCATACGACAGGCCCGGGTCCGTGTACCGCAGACAGGTCACCCCAATCTGGGCCGCCGCCGGAAGCACCTGGAAGACCCACGCCTCTCAAAAACGCCGCGCTGATTGATCAACTGCGGCCTGATAGCGGCCTCAATGTCGGTGTGGGCACGGATGATGAGGGGTTTGAGTGAATCTCAAGCTATCGCCGAGGAACTCTTCGAGTCGCTTCGGCGGCATGTGATGATGGCGCGGTAGTCTCCGGCTGGAGGCGCGCTGTTCGCGTTGACGAAGATCCGGCAGTCGTATTCAGTGAGCCGCAACCGGCCGCTGTATTTCGAGCTCGCCGACCCCGTTCAGGGCATGGAGCTGGTCACAAGGCCGACACTGGCAACGGTCCAGATCGAGAACCAGACAAAGCAATTCGGGCCTGACGGCGAATACTACCGATGGTTCAACCGCGCGCTGGCACCGCTACTCGGCAAGGACGATTCGCAGGATGTCAAGATCGGCTACTTCGGCGACCTTCGGCTACTCCGGAACGACATCATCCACCACAAAGCCCAGGTCAGCGACGCACGCCGCGAAAAGCGCGTCGTCCTGAAATGGTTCGACGAGGGCGAGGAAATCGCCCCCGATCACACCCACTATGCGGAACTGTTCAGCGGGTTTCCGTGGGCCGAGCTCGGTGCGGTGGTGCCGGACCCGCCACCGCTGGCGCCCGTGGACACACGGCTGGCGTCGACTCCGTTCGACGCCCTAATGCAGCTGCCGGGCAATCCCGGCAGCTACTTCTTCCCCTTCAGTCTCGCATCCCGAATCAGGAGGCGGGCTTGGACTTGCCCAGGTTGCTGACACCGTTGATCGCATCGAGGATGTTGACGATGGCGTGGGTGCCGCCGTCGAGTGCCGAGCTGCCGGAGTCGAGCATGGCGGAACCGGAGGACGAGCCGGCCGAACCCGAGGACGAGCCGGCCGAACCCGAGGACGAGCCGGCGTCAGCCGAACCCGCGCCCAGGCCGGTGGTGGCGGGGGAGCCGGCAGCGGAGGCTACCGCGACCGGGCCGAGGAACAGGGCGGCGGCAGAGAGGGTGGCGGCGGCAACAATCTTGCGAGAGAACACGTATGGAGCTTCCTTTCCCAGACAGATAACGACGCCATCACGGCGCATAACAAAATGTTATAAGAAGAAATCTGAAGATCCACTCCTATTATTGTGTGAATGATCACAGTTAATAATGAGCTAACGGAACATTTTGCCGAGGTGACGCTATTTGATCTTCATTCCGCCCGCAGATTCAATGATCAAATTCGATTGCTTTTTCTACGGTGCTGCGTATCGGCCTGCGGCGGAGGAGATCTCGTGGCGGACCTCCGATCCGGGCACGGCGCGACCTCGAGCTGAACGACACGCTCGGGAACCCGCTGGCATGACGGCGATCCGGCGTTCCCGAGCGGGGTATCGCGCAACGCGAGGGCGGGACACGCTCAGAACGCGATGCCGTCCTGGACGTCTCTCCCATGCTGTGCTAGAGGGGCGGGCGGCTCGGCGTGACCTCACTGCAGCGCGTACAGCCCGCCGCACCCCTAGATGGTCGCGTCGGTGCCCGTTGACACGGCGTCTGGCTGCAACGGTAAGGAGGAAATCGTCCTCGGTCGCACCCGCTATGCGGACCTGTTCAGCGAGTTTCCGTGTCTCCAAGCTCGGTGCAGTGGTGCCGGACCCGCCACCGCTGGCGCCCGTGGACACACGGCTGGCGTCGACTCCGTTCGACGCCCAAATGCAGCTGCGAGGCAATCCCGGCAGCTACTTCTTCTGAACGGACACCCTCGACAGGATGGACGGTCGCGGCACGTTGCGGCGACCGTTGCTCTTAGCGGTTTTCGCGCTCACCCAGCAGACGACTTCAGACCACTTGAATACGAGCCCTTACCGGTCTCGCACCCCTAGTCTGTTCTCGGGTCGTCAGGAGGGGGTGCCGGCGGTCCCTGAGCCGGACCCGGAACCGGTACCGGGGATGCTGTAGGGCGGGAGGTTGCAGATCAGGGTTGCGGCGCTGCCGGTGCTGGGGCAGGGCAGGTAGGTGACGTTCACGTCCTGCGCCTTGGAGCTCTCGACCGATCCATCCGAATTCAGTTGCGACACAACGATGTGATGGATCCCGAGGGTCGTCGGAGTGAAGCCGGCATAGGCGACCCCGAAGGCCGGGCCGTCGGTGCAGCTCGCCGGCACCGGACTGCCGTGCAGCGGCTGCCCATTGTCGGTGAAGGTGATCGTGGCGGTGGTGCACGGACTGATCTCCGCGAGCACCTGCCACGAGTGGAACGGCCCGCTCTGGCCGAGATCGACATCCACTTTCGAGATATCCGCCGAAGCGAGTGGGCTGCCCAGGACGCTGACCGCGCCGGCGGCAAATGTGCTCAGCATCAGGCTGATTCGCTTGAACTTCATTCGAACCCTTGTGAAACTATATCATTTCAGTTCTATGGAGTGTAACGACAACCTCTCCGCCGGGAATCCCCCCATTTCCCGGGTCTCGCCTGTCAACGCCGACCTGTAAACACCACAGGCACAGCGGTCATCAAGACCAGCGGCGGGTGATGGTGCGGGTGTTACGGCCCTTCCAGCAGCCTGTATGCCAGTGGCGGCAGTCGTCGAACTCATAGCCGAGGCCCGCCACCGCAAAACCGAGAAGTACCGGTCCGAAGATGCTGCGTGCCTTCCGGATTCGTTCGGGGTCCGTCGGGGCCGCGCCATAGAAGATCCAACGCAGCCCCGACGTGTTCGCACTAGCGATGCGGGGATTGTCCAGCAAGGCATAGAGCATGGTGGGTACGACGAATGTCGTTGAGATGCCGTGATGTTCGATCGCGTCGATGACGCGATCCGGATCGAAGGACTTGTGCAGGGTGAAGCTCGCACCGCGTGGGAATCCTGGCGCTACGAGGAGCCCGGCCGCGTGTGACATCGGAGTGGTGACGAGGAAGTTGGTGTCGTGAGGCCACGCCCAGCTGGCGTTGGCCCAGGCATTGGCGACCAGGGAGCGGTCACCCAGAATCACACCCTTCGGGGCGCCGGTCGTGCCGCCGGTATAGAACAGATACGTCGCCGGGCGGCGTGGATCGCTGGAATGTGGTTGCGCTGCGGCGACATAGCCGCCGAGCTCACTGAGCGTGATGGTCCGTACGTCTGTCCGAGCGGCGCGTTCAGGGGATGAACGGTCATCGACCACCAGTAGGTCGGTGCTGCTGTCGGACAGGACTGTGGTGTCCATACCGGCGGTCCCGAGCGGGTGCAGTGCCGCGTAGCGCAGTCCGGCCAGACAGGCCGCCGCCATGACGGTGAATGCCTCTGGTCTGGGGCCCTCGAGCAGTGCGATCCCGTCACCCGGCCGTAGTCCCAGCGCGCCACACGCGGTAGCGGTTCGTTCAACCTGATCTGCGGTTTGCCGGTAGGTCATCTCCTGGCGTGCACCGACCAATCTCCGCCCCTACCAGGAGAAGCACCAGCCTTTTTCCGCGGTAGCAGTGGGAGGTCATGCGATTGTTTGCCTCATTCGCTCGCCGGCGAGGCGCAGGTCGGTGTCGGAGGGGACGACCAGCAGGGTCAGGCTGCTGCCGTTGGTGCCGAACAGTCGCATGACATCGGGTGGTTGATCGGGTTGTGGGCCGTGGGTGTGCACGTCGTCGTCGTGATCGATGCGGCGTTGTGTGAGGCTGATCGCGTTCCATGCGAATCCGATCCGGGTGAGGGTGCCCAGTCGTGGCGTGAGCGCGCTGATCAGGTCGTGCAGTTCGCTGGTGAGGTTCGGTGTCCGTGGCCACCAAGCCCCATCGATCGGCGCCGGGCCGGAGTCGCGGCGGCGCAGGAGCAGGCGGGGAGTGCGGGTCGGGGTGGGGAAGGGCTGCCGGTTGAGAGGAGACAGTGTCGCGGCGCCTGTCGCGGCGTCGTTGGTGAGGGGGTGTGATCGGGGTTCGTGGTTCATGACCGTCGCTCCTGGGCCGGTTCGGGCCGGGTAGGTCGCCCAGCCGCCGCGAGCACGGAGTGGGCCAGGGCCGGGTCGGTGTCCGAGGGGATGGCTTGCAGCACGATCACGGTGCCGTCGGTCCCGCACATGTACATGGTGCCGAACAGTTCGAACGGATACGGGTCCAGTCGTATGGTGCGGTCGGCCACGAGGTGGTGCCGGCCGGTCGGTGACCAGGCGTGCGGGTCGTAGACGATGCGCTCTATCGGCCCTGCTCGCGGACGGAGTGCGGTGATCAGGTCGGGGAGCTCGACAGCGAGGTTGCTCGATCGTGGCCACCAGGTCGCATCGATGTAGCCGCTTACCTCGGAGTCCGGGCGCAGACGTAATCGTGGGGTGCCAGTGGGTGTGCGACCAAGCAGTGCCGAAGGCACGTTCATCGATTGTGGCGTCATCAGACGCTCCTGCCGCGGCCTCTGGGAAGACCGGATGTCGAATTCGGGGACGGCGCGACCTCTGCTGGTCAGCACACGTGATGCCGCCGAATGGTTCGAGCCTACACGCCGGTGCGCACCGCGCGAGGCGGCGCAGGCAGCGGCGGACGAGCCCGCCCGCCCGGACCGGTCCGCACCCGGCGGGACAGCGAGCGGGGTTCGGCCGCCGGGTCAGCGTGATGGATTGCTGCGAGCGTGCCGCGGGCGAGCCCGGTCGGCGGTCCATAGCGGTTGCAGCATGTGCCAGTCGGCCGGGTGCGCGGCGATACCGTTGGCGAACCGGTCGGCCAGCGCCTGAGTCGTGTGCTGCACTTCCCGAGCGGTATCGATCGGCCCACCCGGCCAAGCACCAACAGTGCCAACCCGCTGCCCGAACGGAAAGCCCGCCATTGCTGCTGGTCAAGCCATTGTTGTTGTTCTTTTGCGCGATTACTACCGGGACCCCTGAACGGCCAGGCCAGCCAGCATGGCGACGGCATCGTCGTGGAACCGCGATTTCCGACGGCCGGGTGATCACTACGCCGAACGCAGCTCGATCGAAACCGATAGCACCGCAGATCCTTTCACCTTCAGCAACCGACTCAGCATGACGACGTTGGCTGGATCGGAAGCTGTGCCGGAGTCGTATCACTATGACGCACACGGCAATACGACCCACCTGCGCCGGGTGACCGGTGCGCCGATCGAGCCGGATCTGCACTGGGACTACGGGAACAGCCTCTATCGGGTCGAACTCGGCGGCGGGAGTACCGCACACTACGTGTACGACGCCACCGGTCAGCGTGTCCGCAAGGTGTGGGAGCCTGGGCTGACCGAGGTGCGAATCTACTCGGGCGGGTTCGCGTCGGCGCCCCTGACCCCCTCTACCCTAACGCCGCTCGACCACCCCTGAACTGGGAAAATGAGCAATCGGACGCCCAGGCCGATCCTGCCCCGCATCTGTCACCAGCGCGGAAGGCGGAGCTACGCTGACAGCGCGGCGAAACCACACAACGGACCGCCTGTGATTACCGATATCGGGTGGGTTCCCGGAGACGCCGCCGGCCGCACAGTCGGCCTCGGGACCGCGCTCCCACACCCGCCGCTCGTCGCACCTCCAGCGGAGCTCGCACCACCACTGATACGAGGCGAGACCATTGCCCGACAACAACCCATCCTCTCCGTCGACCGGCGGATCGTCGTCGGCGTCGTTCGACAACTCGTCCTCGGTCGCGGGCCGGGTGGCCCAGAACAGTGTCTTCGAACGATCAGCCCGCGCGGGCTTCGTCGTAAGCGGCATCGTGCACCTGATCATCGGCTATATCGCCATCCGGATCGCCCTCGGCGGCCCAGCCGGCACCGCCGACCAATCCGGAGCCATGGCGGAACTGGCCGCCAAGCCGGGCGGCGTCATCGCCCTGTGGGTGTGCGTCGTCGCATTCGGGCTGATGGCGCTGTGGCGGCTCGCCGAAACGGCACTCGGCAGCTCGTCCGAACCCGCCGCCGACAGTAAGAAATCCGAAGCGATCGATCGCGTCAAGGCGGCTGGGCTGGCGGTGGTCTATTTCGCCTTCGCCCTCTCCGCGTTCGGATTCGCCCGCGGCAGTGGCAAGTCCAGCAGCCGCCAGAGCACGGGGATCACCGCCCGCATGATGCAAACCACCGCCGGCACGATCGCCCTCATCGCGGGCGGGCTGATCATCATCGCGATCGGCGGCTACCACGTCTACAAAGGAGTGAGCCAGAACTTCCTCGCGGACCTCGAGGGCGCCACCAGCGACCTCGTACGAAGGTTGGGCACGGTCGGATACATCGCCAAAGGGCTGGCCATCGCCGCGGTCGGGTTGCTGGTGATCCTCGCCGTGAGTCGATCCGAGCCGGACAAAGCCGCCGGACTCGACGGCGCCTTCAGAACCGTGGGAGCTCAACCCTACGGAACGGCCCTCCTCATCGTGTCGGGCCTGGGCATCATCACCTACGGCCTCTATAGCTTCGCTATGGCCCGGTACACCAAGATGTAGTCGGATACCAGCCGCAGCGACAATGGCTCGAGCGCGCCGACCTTATTGCTCGCGCAAGTGTGGGAACCATCCCGGTCACGGTGGTCGCTGGGCCCTAGAACTATGCGGGAGTCAACCCCAAGGTCACCAACTGCAACGTTCCAAAACCCAGCCCGTAGGTCGCCGATCGGACGGTGAGCAGCTGTTTCCGAGACCGGCGTCTGGGTATGTCGAGTTGGCATAGGTCGAGGAAGAGGGCGATTGCCATGCGGCAGGCACTCACGGTGGGTTTCGAAGAAGCGTTTCTGCTGGTCGATGATGTCGACGGCGCGCCGCTTCCTCGGGCCGATGAGGTGCTGAGCTGGCTGCGGGCCAATCTCGGGGCCGACGATTCGGCCCGATTCGAACCCCGTCACGGCACCGGTGCCACCCGACGGCGGATCGCCGCACGCTTGGGCATCGGCGACCTTGTCGATGCTTTTCGACTGACGAGCGAGGGTATGCCCCTTTCCGCCGACGGGCATGATTGCTCAGCCGCATTCGCGCAACCCCGCGGATCCACGCCATGAACGAAGACAACGATCAAGGCCGAACCGAGGAGCGCCATACCACTGACGGGCCGGAGCAGGGCCACGGTGATCTGGTCGCGCAACCCCACACCACCGACGAAGGCGGACCGATCATTGCCGCGGAAGCGGCGGCGGCGCGGGCCAGCACGACGCAGAACCCGCTGGGCAAGCCCGGGCGGCGATTCGATCCGCGATCGCCGTTCATGGTCGGCATGGCAGGCGCTGCCGGGGTCGCGGTGACCTACGGCGCGATCCAACTGGTGATCGCCGCCAGTCAAGTGCTGGTCTTGATCACCATCGCGCTGTTCCTGGCAATAGGTCTGGAACCTGTCGTGTCGTGGCTGGTTCGGCCTTGGTTTCCGCGATGGGCGGCCGTGACCGTGGTGTTCGTGGTCGCGATCGGCTTGCTGGCCGGGTTCCTCGCGGCCGCGATCCCTCCGCTGGTCACCCAAGGCAGCGCGCTGGTCCACAACGCTCCGGACTACGTCAACCATCTTGCGCAACGATATCCACTCATCGACGCGCTCAACACTCGTTTCCATCTCCAGGACCGAGTCCAGCAGTGGGTCGGGTCCGATCCCTCGAGGCTGGCCGGTGGTGTCCTCGGCGCGGGCCGCCTCGTGTTCAGCATCGTCAGCGGCACGGTGATCGTCTCTGTGCTGACCGGCTACTTCATGGCGAATTTCGCAGAGGTTCGCGCCTCGATCTACCGGCTGTTTCCGCGCTCGCGCCGACCGCGAGCGATCCTGATCGGCGACGAGATCTTCGTGAAGGTCGGCGGCTACATCCTCGGGAATCTGGTCATTTCGGTGATAACCGCGGTGTTGACCTTCATCTGGCTGCTGATCTTCGACGTGCCCTACCCGCTGTTGCTGGCCATCCTGGTCGCCGTCCTCGACTTGATCCCGGTGGTGGGTTCCACCATCGCCGGGATCATCGTGGCCCTGGTCGCGCTCACCGTATCCCTGCCTGTCACAGTGGCCACCGTCATCTTCTTCATCGTCCTGCGGTTGTTCGAGGACTACGTACTCGTGCCCAGAATCATCGGCAGAACGGTCCGGGTGCCGACGATCGTGACGGTGGTGTCGGTTCTGCTCGGTGGCGCGTTGCTCGGAATAGTCGGTGCCCTGCTCGCCATCCCGGTCGCCGCAGCGGTGCTGCTGATCATCAGTGAAACGGTATTGCCGTCTCTGGACGAGCGCTAGCTATCGGTGTTCGGCTCAATTGGCCGGCGGACAACGGGAACCGGCGCACGTCGAGTGGATGACCACGCCGGGTCATCCGCTCGCAATCGACGCTGCCCAGCGCCTGGTCAGTGGCGGAAGGCGTCCTTGACCTTCTCGCCCGCATCCTTGAGGTTGGACTTGGCCTGATCGGCCTTGCCCTCGTTCTGCTTACTCTTGTCGTCGGTGGCCTTGCCGTACTTCTCCTTGGCCTTACCGGCGAGTTCCTCGGCTTTGTTCTTTGCCTTGTCTGCAGTGCCCATGATTGTGGCCCTTTTGTTGGAAGGTGCCGGCCTGCTATTTCCAGCCGGTCCTCTGGCGGGTAGCCCACATTCGGGCGGCCAAACAACGGCCCCGCCGGCGCAGTGGTTCTCGGCACCGCTTGGTTATCACCGAAACGGGTACGAGCTGGAGCAGAAAGAGAGTGATCACTGATGACCGACGCGATCAGCACGCCGGGGACTGTCGAGCAGGCAGGTATGGCGCTGCCATTGCCTCGTGGAGAGGTGTCGGCCGCGGTGGCAGGGATTCTGCGTGGGCTGCCCGCTGCTCGATCACCGCTGCCCCGGATTACGCATTCAGTACACCACCTTTGATCAACCGTCGCCGTACAAGGCGTGGTGAAATGCCCCAGTGCTCTCGCTGACTGTGCGCCGGATCGGGCAGAACCCTGTAACGACCCCACTGTTACTGTCCGTTCCGCATCGGATTGAACGGGATGTGCTCGGTCCGGTGCCAGTGGAGTCCGGGCTCCACGGCGAGGGGGTGTGGTTCGTCCGTCATTGTGGCGAGTGCTGTTGCGACTTCTTCGATGCCTGCGCGGGTGTACGGAAGAACGAAGTCGGTGCCGTCACATACGGATTCGACGCTCACCGAGGCCGAGATCCCTTTCCCCCTCGGGGCATCGGTCGAGGGAGGCCCCGGCATGTCCCTGGGCCTCCCCCGCGCGCTGACACTTGCCGACGAACCCGCTGGTGACTCGCCCGCCTGGGTAGCTACGGCTCACGCGATGCATCAACCAGCCGGACGTGTCGGCGATGTATTCCATTCGCAACTGGTTCAGCCGAAAGCTTCCGCAATTCACCGGCGCTGTCACGAAGCTGATCGTAAACCCGATCGTGGCGCAACTGGTTGCCGCGGCCGGAGGCGCGCTCGTGGGCCAGTTCCAGCAGCAGTTCGGATCCGACCTCAACTCTTAGCTCGAGCGAGACCGCGACAGGACCGGATGAGTCCTCGGTGTTCCTCGGCAGCACCGAACCCGGATTCCGTACGCCGATGACGCTCACCGACTGGGAAGCTCTGCCCAAGGAACAGGGGGCGCTCAATCCCGTTTCAAAGGAATTTATTTCACGTATCTTCGGCGCGTGAACACCAAGAACCGCACGGTCCGAGCAGGATTCGCCGCTCTTGCCCTCGCGGCGGGCCTCGTCGCTGTCGCGGGGCCGGCCGCAGCCGAAATACCGCTCACACCCGCCACTGCGGATCCGATCTGGGGCGCGACCACCGGTCCCATTCCGACCGGTAGTGCCGTCGCCGCCAGCCAAGGCAGCTCCCAGGCCGGACTGCCGAACCTCGCGGGTCCGCTGCTCGCTGCGCCCGCCGACCTCCTCAACGTCCTGCTCGGCGGTGCGCGCCCCTGCACCCTGTCTGCCACCTGCAACGGGATCGGATAACACCTCCGCCACCGCAAGACGAGAAATGCCCTTCGCTCATCGGGATCCGGTGGGCGAAGGGCCTTTTCGATGCTTCAGGCGATCAGGCCCAGCCGGCCTCGAAGCGGGCGAAGCCGGTCACGGTGACACCGGCCTCCTCGCGATCTCGCGCTCCTTGGCGACGAGCTCGGCCGGACGTTCTCGCGGGTCAGGTACTTGGCCTCGAGGGCCGGTATCGGTCACGGTGCCGGGACCGCTCTGCCGCGCGAATCCTGCATCAGTACGCCATTTTGCGCACTTATCTGTGGTAGGTCCTTAGCGCCGGGTCTCGGGCCACTGTTCAGGCAAACTTGAACTACCTTGTCCGGCAACGTATCTCGACGCTAGCGTCGGATCTGGGGGGCGAATGCACTACTACCCCCTGGTCGACCGAGGATCTGATTCGTCGACGCTGGGGGGTGACGAGGCTAGGTGGCGTAGCGCTCGGCGAAGACGACCTGTTCCAGCGGGCGCCGGCCTGGGTGCGGTGGGATGGTGGCGGAGTGTCCGATCGTCACGATGACGGCGATGGCCAGATCATCTCGGTCCTCGATGCCGATCGCCTTCTTCACCAGATCGGGATCCCAGCCGTTCATCGGAGCCGACGCCAGCCCCAGCGCCGTGGCCGCGAGCATGGCGTAGGTGGCGGCGATCATGGCGTTCTTCACCGCGTTCTCCCGCAACAGTCCGCGGCTGTGCAGGTCGCGGAATTCCGCCCGGCTGTCGAACATGGCGGTGAACTCAGCGTTCCAGGCGCCGCTGCGCCCGGCCGAGTCGGCGATGTCGGTGTTCGGCGCCTTCCATGCCGCACTGTCGGCCACGAAGACCAGCGCCACCGGCGCCTCCTGGGGCTGTGGCTGCCCGAAGGCCGCCTCCGAGAGCCTGACTCGCCCGGCCTCGCTGGTCACTACCACGATCGATCGGTCCTGCATGTTCCAGGCGCTGGGGGCCTGCATGGTGAGCTCCAGCAGTTCGGTCAGCACGTCCGGGTCGATCGGATCGGGGAGGTAGTGGCGGACGGTGCGGCGCCGGTGGATCGCTTCCGGGACAGACAAGGTATCGGCTTTCATGAAACTAACTATCGGAGAGTGGCAAACTTTTTGAAAGAAGGCACCTTTCGGTTCGTTACGATGGTCGGGGTGCGCACACATGTCGAATCCTCGGGCCTGCCGGCCGATGTCTTCTCCGCTCGCTGCCCCAC
Organism: Nocardia sp. NPDC059154; assembly: GCF_042755705.1. Taxonomy (NCBI): domain Bacteria; kingdom Bacillati; phylum Actinomycetota; class Actinomycetes; order Mycobacteriales; family Nocardiaceae; genus Nocardia; species Nocardia sp. NPDC059154. The sequence continues at coordinate 145,423 of NZ_JBHZCS010000010.1, read as the reverse complement.
TCGTCAGGTGCTGGACCGGATCGCCGGCAAATGGACGGTCCTGGTCATCGACGCGCTCGCCGGCGGGACCATGCGCTACACCGATCTGCAGCGCCGCATCGAGGGCATCTCCCAGAAGATGCTGACCCAGACCCTGCGCGAACTGGAGACCGATGGTTTCGTCATCCGCACCGTCCATCCCACCGTCCCGCCGAAGGTCGAATACACCCTCACCCCACTGGGTTACAGCCTGCGTGCCCCGATCACCGCGCTGCGTGAATGGATCGAGGCCAACATCAACGAGATCGAAGCCGCCCGAGCGGGTTCGCGGCAACACCGTGACTCGGCTGACCAACAGTCGACGAGTTCCTGACCGTCCCGCAATTCGCTGCCGTACGGGCCTTTCGGAACGGATTCCGTGGAACGAATTCCGTCGCCATTCCCGGTCCGACCGCGCCCCTCGGCGAACGGGTTTCGCCGAGGGGCGGCGTCGGTCAGTTGTAGTCGGAGACGAAGCCGAAGTTGAAGTGGTGGCCCTTGGAGGTGCAGGAGATCACGCCTCGGAAGCCGCTGCCGGTGCAGGTCGCTCCGCCGTAGGTGAGGGTGGCGTCGGGGCCGTAGGGGGAGTTGGAGCCGGGGACCGGGCCGCCGCCGGTGAGCTGGGGGCTGCCGGGGCGGCCGTGGAGGCCGAGGGGACCCAGGGCGGGGTGCGCCGGGAGGAAGGGGACGTCGATGGAGATGTTCGAGATCGACAGGCCGTACCAGCGCATGTCGTAGTTGGTGATGTCGCATCCGACGTCGCCGTTGGGGCGGATGGCGCAGCTGGCCAGGTTGCTGTAAGTGAAGTAGACCGTGTCGCCCACCAGGTAGTCGGCCGGGTCGGCGACCACGGTCTCGGCGTTCGCGACCGCCGATCCGGAGATCGATGCGGCGGCTACCGCCAGGGCGGCTCCGGCGAGGGCGGTGCTGATGCGAACCGGTGATGCCATGGCTCTCCTTCAGTGATGATCGTGCTCGGATTGCGGACGTGTTGCCATCGGGCACACCGGATTTCGTGTCACGTCCGCCGGCGCCACGCTAGTGGGTCTCGCTGGCAATTCACTGTCAGGCGTCCGCAGCGGTCGCGTGCGCAGGTGATGGCTCAGATCGCCCACCAGCCCGAGGCGCCCGAGCCGCGGTTACTGCCGGAACCCCTTGACCGGCTATGCGCTCATCAATCGCCGCACGGCGGCGGCGACTTGTCCGGGTTGTTCGGCAGGGATGATGTGTTCGGAGACCGCGTCCTCGAATTGCGCGCCGACCTGGTCGGCGTACCGGCGCTGGTATTCGCGCATGAGGTCGAGATTGCGGGCCTGGTAGCTGGCGGCGTGGATCGCCGAGATGACGACGATGCCGGATTTCGGCGGTTGTGGTGGGCGGCGGCGGAATTCGTCGATCGCCGCCGCGACGGCCGCTATCTCATGGCGGGTTTGGGCGAGGCCGGCGGGGGTGAAGTCTTCGGCCAGGCTGACGGCGTAGCTATCGGCGGGGAACTTGCGCCCGTAGGAGCGGGTCAGTATTCGCATCAACGGTGGGTAGTGGCTCAGCGCCTGCTGTACAGCGAGGATGCGGTCGGTCTTCTTGACGGTCGGCGTCCAATTGTCGTAGTTCGGAGCGGCTTCCGGTGTCGGGTCGATGAGGACGAGCCCGATCGGCGACAACGTTTCCGCGGCGCGGCGCACGATCAGCCCGCCCATACTGTGGCCCACCAGGATCAGCCGCTCCGGCGCGAGCTCCTCGACCAATGCCACCAGAGTGGCCGCCATGTCGTCGATGCTCTGTGGCGCGTCGGCACTGCCGCTGCGGCCGCGACCGGCCCGGTCGTAGGCGACGGTATGCGCGACATCCGCCAGTAGCGGTGTGACTCGATCCCAGAGTGTCCGCCCGGCACCCGCCCCGGATTCGAACACCACCCAGGTATCCCCGACGCCAGAGACTTCGAAGTAGATCTCGGTGCCGCACAACATCAGTCGGCGCCCAGGAACATTCCGCATCGCGGTCACCCTTCAATCAATCCCAACTTTGGTAACGATACCAAATATGGGATAGTAGCGGTATGGACCCCACCGAGTTGCTGCTCCACCCGGTCCGGTTGCGCATCATCCACGCGCTGTCCGGCGGCCGGTTACGTACCGCCGGCGAGTTGTGCGACCGCATGCCCGACGTGCCCCGGACCAGCGTCTACCGGCACCTCGCCCTGCTCACCGAGGGCGGAATGCTCGAGATCGGCGATGAGCGGCGCGTGCGCGGCGCGGTGGAACGCTCCTATCGGTTGCGACCCGACCGCCCGACCGTCTCGCCCGACGTGAGCAGCGTGATGACGTCGGAAGACCACCGCCGAGGGTTCGCGGCCGCCATGGCCGTCCTGATCGCCGAGTTCAACGCCTACCTCGATCGAGCGGACGCCGACCCCGTGGCCGACTCGGTCGGTTACCGCCAAGGCACCCTCTGGCTCAGCCCGGAGGAGCTCGACACCATGCTCATCGGCTTCCGCGACATCGTCGCACCCCTCGCCGCGAACAAGCCCGGACCGGGCCGCAGACCGTACTTGATCAGCCCGATCCTTTTCCCAGGCGAGGAACCACCATCGCCGAGTTGACAGTGCGCCACTCGGCATCCGACACCTCCGACGAACCCCCTGTGCGCCCATCGCTATATCGATGTTCGGAAAACGATTCTCAACACCTGGAGAGTGTGGTTGACGTGATCGGATCGAGTCCGAACGCGCTGTCGGGGTGATCGGTTGAGGCACAACGGTTGTCGACGATGTGATTGACGCTTCGGGCGGTGTCGACAGGGCTTTTGCGGCAGCGCCCCGAGTGTTTGTTCGGTCGGGCTGTGCGGAGGTCCGATGCTTTCGTCACGCCGACACGATTTCGAAAACCGGGTGGGTGCGGGCGTTGTCGAGGAATTGCTGTGGTGATGAGTCGACATCCACATCCAGGTAGGGCAGCACGAAGAACCGTCGATACAGCGCCACAATGGGTTTGGGAACGTGTGGCGGTCCCGTCACCAGCGATGCGCGGAGTACCTCGGCCGCTTGATCGGTGGGCAACTCGACGGCTGTCACGGACTCGAGGTGCCTGCCCTGGCGCAGCGTCGCCATCCCTTGCGCCGCACGCAGGTTGCGCACCCAGTTCACCGTTCCATAGGACGCGACTAGATATCGTCGGTCGTGTTGTTCGAACACCGCCAGCGGCGTCTGGACGGCGTGGCCGGTGCGCCGTCCGGGCACGGTGAGGACACGGAAGGTCCACATCGGCAACCCGGCGCGTATCACGGTCCGCATCCACGCGTTGGATGCCCTGACACCCCACCCCGCTCGATACGGTTTGGCCATGATTTCGAGGGTTCACCTGTCCACGGGTGAAGGCAAGGGCCCAAGAGCAACCTCGACGAAGTCGGGTCGGTCAGCTGGGCCGGTCGTCGAGCCGACAGCAGCGTGGTGATCGCGGCCGCTGAGCCGACCGCCGGTTTTCGGTCCTCGTCGGCAGGTACGCCCCGGATATGCCTCTTCCGACCTGACAAGGTCCTACTGGTGCTGATCCGGCCCGCCTGCCCAGGCCGGTGGGAGGATCTCGGTTGAAACGTCGGCGATTTCGCGAAGGCGGGCCGGGGTGACGCCCATGCGGCTCAGTTGGATGAGACCCTGGGTGGTCATGATGACATTGGCGCTCAGGGCTGAGAGGAGTTCTTCGTCGGCCGGGCCGGTGGCGATCATGGCGCGGCGGAGGCGTTCGGCGACAGCGCTTTCCATGGTGGCGGTGGTGCGAGCGCCGATGGTCGCGACTTCCGGGATGCGGGTGCCCAGGTGGGCGATGCTATTGATCATGAGGCAGCCGCGGCGGTCGGGGTGGGCGGCGCAGTCGTCGATGACGGCATGGCAGAGGGCGCGGACGGCGGCGCGCGCCGATCCGGGGGCGGATTCGATTGCCGCGCGGACGAATCGGGCGCGCTGGTCGCAGTAGCGTTCGAAGGCGGCCAGGAACAGGCCGCGTTTGTTGCCGTAGGCGCCGTAGATGCTGCCGTTGCCGATGCCGGTGGCGCGGGAGACGTCCTCGACCGAGGTGGTGTCGAAGCCTTGCGGCCAGAAGAGTTCGATCGCGGCATCGAGCAGCGCCTGCTCGTCGAACTGTCGCGGTCTACCCATGGGACTCACCGTATCAATCTGCGATCTCGAGCACTCTACTTGTTCTGGAGGCGCGCCTCCAGAATACTGGTTGACATGTCCTCAATATCTTCCGATACCGCCCGTCGCCGGGTGGGGATCCTCGTGTTCGATGGTGTGAAGATGCTCGACTTCGTCGGTCCCGCCGAGGTTTTCATGGAAGCCAATCAATCGGTGAACGGGTACGAGGTGGTCTTGCTCTCGGCCGACGGGCGGGATGTGCAGACCTCGATCGGTGCCCGGGTCGCGGTGAGCGGTGCGGCGGCCGAGGCCGGGAGGTTCGACACCGTGGTGATTCCGGGGAGTGAACTGCCGGCCTCGGTGTTCGTGACGCCCGAGGTGCTGGCGGCGGCTCGGCATCTGTCCGCGCACACCCGGCGGCTGGTGTCGATCTGTAGTGGGACGGCGGTGCTGGCAGAACTCGGGCTGCTCGACGGGCGGCGGGTGACCACGCATTGGAAGTACGCACCGGATCTGGCCCGGAAGTTCCCGGCCGTGAAAGTGGAGCCGGATGCGATTTTCGTGCGGGACGGCAATCTCTACAGTTCGGCCGGGGTGGCGGCGGGCGTGGATCTGGCCCTCGCCCTGGTCGAGGAGGATCACGGTGCGGACGTGGCGCGGCGGGCGGCCCAGCTGCTGGTGGTGTACATGCAGCGGGCGGGTGGGCAGTCGCAGTTCTCGGCTTCCCTGACCGGCCCGGTGCCGCGCAGTCCGCTGGTGCGCACGGTCGTCGATCTGATCTGCGCCGATCCGGCCTACCCGCATACGGTGCAGACCCTCGCGGCCCACGCCCGGGTGAGCGTGCGGCATCTGACCCGGCTGTTCCGGTCCGAGCTGGAACGCTCACCGGCCGAATACGTGGCGTTCATCCGCTTCGGCGTCGCCCGGGACATGCTGCACGCCGGGTGCTCGGTGACCGAGGCGGCCATGGCGGCGGGATTCGGCAGCAGTGAGGCGCTGCGCCGGGCTTTCGTTGCCCGCCTCGGCGTTTCGCCGCGCCAGTATCAGCAGCGTTTCCGCACCACGGGCTCGGCGAAGTGGCCTGCGCTGCCGGAGCCCGCCATCGCGGCCGTGTCCTGAATCGGGGTTTTCACGGCCCGCAGTGAGGGGCGGCACGCACAGGTCCCAGATGAAAATATCTCGTCACCGCCGCAGCGGCCACCGAAATCTCCTGAACGGCACCGTCGTTCATTGTCCCTTCCATCACAGTAGAAAGGCACACAACCATGTCTGGAAACCCGCACGGCATTTCGCTCGAACCGGCCGCACAAGAGTTCGTGGACGCCACTTCGCAGCCGCCGTTCCTGTACCAGCTGCCGCCGGAGGAGGGCCGTAAAGCCGTTGACTCGGTGCAGGATTCGCCGATCTTCAAGCCGGAGATCGACGAGGAGTGGATCATCGTCGAGGGTGGCCCGACCGGGTCGGTGCGGGCGCGCATCGTGAAGCCGCAGGGCGCGGCCGAGCCGTTGCCGGTGATCGTCTACACGCACGGCGCGGGCTGGGTGTTCGGGGACGCGCACACTCACGACCGGCTCGTTCGTGATCTCGCCGTCGGAGTGCACGCCGCCGTCGTGTTCCCCGAATACGATCGCTCGCCGGATGTGCGGTACCCCGTCGCCAACGAGCAGTCGTATCGAATCGCGCAGTGGGTCACCACCGATGGGGCGAGCAAGGGCCTGGACGCTTCCCGGCTGGCGGTCGCGGGTGATTCGGTCGGCGGCAATATGGCGATCGCGCTGACGCTCATGGCGAAGGAGCGCGGCGATGTCTCCTTCGCCCAGCAGGTGCTGTTCTACCCGGTCACCGACGCCAACTTCGACACCGGATCCTACGAGCGATTCGCCGAGGGCTACTTCCTCACCCGCGAGGGCATGCGGTGGTTCTGGGACCAGTACACCACCAGCGCCGAAGACCGTGCGCGCATTACCGTTTCGCCGTTGCGCGCCACCACCGAACAGCTCGCCGGATTGCCGCCCGCGCTGGTCATCACCGCCGAAGCCGACGTGCTGCGGGACGAGGGCGAGGCGTTCGCCGGCAAGCTGCGCGATGCGGGCGTGCCGGTCACCCAGGTGCGCTACGGCGGGATCATTCACGACTTCGTGATGGTGAACGCGTTGCACGACACGCATGCCGCGAAAGCCGCTGTGGCGCAGGCGGTCGCGACACTGCGTGCGGCGCTGCATCCCTGACCGCACCGCCGGGCGAGGCGATCCGCGCCCGGCGCAACCGTCCTGTCCGATCACGACCCCGGAGCCATCCCCATGACCACCACCCCCACAGTCATCCTGGTCCACGGCGCTTTCGCCGATTCCTCCAGCTGGAACGGCGTCATCGAAATCCTTGCCGCCGAGGGCGTTTCCGTGCTCGCCGCGGCCAACCCGCTGCGCGGCCTCACCTCCGATGCCGCCTACGTCGCCTCGGTCGTCGACAGCATCGACGGACCGGTGGTGCTGGCCGGGCATTCCTACGGCGGCAGCGTCATCAGCGTTGCGGCGCAAGGGAAGCCCCAGGTCACCGGGCTCGTCTATCTGGCGGCCTTCATTCCGGAGGCCGGTGAGAGCGCGCTGGCGCTGACCGACAAGTTTCCGGGCTCGACCCTCGGCCCGACCACCCGCCCAGCGTCCTACCCGCTGTCCGATGGCGCCGATGGCACCGAGTTGTACATCCGACAGGACGAATTCCCGCAGCAGTTCGCCGCCGACGTGCCCGTTGCCACCGCCGCGGCCATGGCGGTGACCCAACGGCCGGTGGCGCTGGCTGCGCTCCAGGAACCGGCTGCGGCGGCCGCGTGGACGAGCATTCCGGCATTCGCGCTGCTGACCACCGACGACAAGAACATTCCGCTGGAAGCCCAGCGGTTCATGGCCGAGCGCGCGCAGGCCGAATCGATCGAGATCGCCGCGTCGCACGCGGTGACCGTGTCCCAGCCCGGCGCGGTCGCCGAGCTGATTCTGCGTGCAGTGCGGCAGTCGAACTGACCCGTCCGGTGCGGTCGGCCGGCTGAGGGCGGTCATGCACACCGACGCAGTCCTCCCCGTGGACCGCGTGAACCCGTTCGACCTGTCCACGCCGGTCGAGGTGTTCAGCCGAATCCGGTTGCCGGACACCCATGCCGGGTATCGGGTTCGGCTGTGCGTGGAACGCCCGCAGATCGCCGCGGGACTGTTCACGCCGTGGGGGCTGGAAGGGCTGGATGCGGCGGGCACCCTGGTGATTCCGGGGACCGCCGATCCACTCTGATCGTTTTTCGAACACTTCAGCGACGCGGGCGGACGGGATGGGGGAGCTGGTAACGACCTCATCATCGGTCGGCCACGATCGGGCAGCGACCGGTTGAGAAGGCCGAGCTGTTGGTATGCGCTTAGATGTCGGCGCAACACACAACCCCGACGGTTGAGCCGATACGAGGGTCGCGCCCCACGTGCATTACCAGGACGCTGGGGCGGGACCCTTGTCCAACCGATGTGATCAGCGGGGGATGCGCTCGTGCAGGGTGAGCAGGCTGTGATCGAACGCCGACACCGTGCCGGGCTCGGCCGGTGGCACGGTGGGCAGCTCGGGTAGCAGCTGCTCGGCCAGGGCGCGGAGCTTGGTGTTGGTTTCCTGTGACCGCCACACCAGCAGCTTGAATGCCTGCTCGTCGTTGATGCGGTACACGCGCATCAGTACACCCTTGGCCTGCTCATTGTTCGTCCATTCCTTCGGCATGACTGCGTTTTTCGGTCAGGGGAGGTGCGGCCTCGTGGAGGCGAAGATGTCGTGATACCCGCGAAGCGGACGGTGAAACGGTCGGGAGTGGCCGCCCCGGCGGTCTGGTGATGCCGACCGACCACGAGCTGGTCCCGGGACGATGAGTCCCGGCTGTTTCCCGGCCACCGCACGGGGTACGCGCTCAACGACCACGAGCGAACGATGGCAGATCGGGATTGATCGATGGGGTGGTGACCGATGAGTGGAACCCCTCAGGATGCTGGGATCGGCGGCAAGTACTGGCCGGCGACCGTGCTTGTCGATCTGTCGAACGACGGGAGGGCGCGTGTGTACACAGACGGTGCGGTCCCGGTGTCGCTGTCCGGCGCGGTGGCGGTGCGGCTCCCGGCCGACGCCCGAGAGCTGGCCATGCTACGCGCGCTCACCGAAACCATCATGCTCACAGCCGATTTCACGATCGATGTGGTGACCGATGTGCGGGTGGCGCTGGACGAGGTGGCCACCGCGTTGATCGCGGCAGCCGTGCCCGGCGCCTGGATCGAGTGCGACTTCCTCTTCGACGAGCACCGGATGCGGGTCCGTGCGGCGGCGGTGACCAGCAGCGATGGCGGGCTGATCGAGCACAGCTTCGGCCGGCGCTTCGTGGAGGAACTGACCGACTCGATCGCGGTGAGCCGTGCGGACTTCGACACGGTGCGGTGCGGATACCCGGTCGTCGTCGAGCTCGTCCGGTGTCGCGGAGACACGGGCCGGGAGTAGCCCAGGAACAAGGACACAGTCATCGGCGCGGCGGCTACGGATCCGATTGCGTCCGTGTGTGTTCCGATGGCGTGTCGTCTGCGGTCATGACCGGCTCCTCGGGCGGCTTCTCGTCGCCTGCCCGGAGAAACAAACTCCTTGTCGTTGTTCGTTTCTCGCCTACCCCGTCTCGACGGGTCTATGCACTGACCTGTCGAGCCGACTCGCGCGCCCGCACGCGCCGCAGCGTAGCGCCCGATCGCCCGAGCGCGCCCGTGCGGCGAAAGATATCGCAGTACTGCGAAATGGACTGAGGCGACGTTTCGGGTGCGGGAACGCGGGTAGGCGAGGAACGGGTCACGTCGGTGGCCCTCGAATACGGCACCCATGGGAAGGAGACGATCATGAGCGCAACCGACAAGGCGAAGAACAAGGCCGACGAGCTCGCCGGCAAGGCCAAAGAGAAGGTCGGCCAGGCGACCGGCGACAAGCAGCGCGAGAATCAGGGCAAGGCCGAGCAGGTCAAGTCCAACCTGAAGGACGCGGGCGAGAAGGTCAAGGACGCCTTCGAGAACTGATGCGCGGACGCCGCCGCACCGACGATGCCGGAGCGCCGTGCCGACATCGTCGTCCGGCAGCTGCGGTCGCGGTCGCGGAACTGCTTGCCCGGCACCGGATCTGGCGGCGCGCCACCCACGCCGTCCCGGCCTGATCACGGACCGCCACGGTCCGGTATCCCCGGTCCCGCGTTGACCGGGCCGTGGCATTCGGGTCGCGCGGTTCGCCACCGCGCGGCCCTTGGCCGGGATCGGTGGATCCGCGAGGGAGGCGAGCGAATCGCGACAGCTGAGGCGGAGAGTCGGCCCATCGCTGACGAAGGGAACTGTCATGACGCATCGGCGCATCGCAGTCACCGATGCCGTTGCACGGCAATCGTTGTCACGGCTCGAGTTTGCGGACGCCATCCTTCGCGCCGCTGTCGGCCCGGAACGAACCCACATGGTCGTCACCCGTCTGCTCGGGGGCCGGATCGGTTTCGGCTCGATGGCCTGCGGTCCCCGCGGAGTGTTGTCCGTGCATTCGCGAATTCGCTGTTCTCCGGGCCGATTCTGGCCGAGTTGGCAGACATCAACGTGATCGACCTGCTCGATCGTGCCTGGGACGCCGGCCTCGTCGTCGCCTCCGGCGCTGGGCACATGAATGCTCGACAGATTGCATGAGGTGGCAATCGCCCGGCTCGAAGGAGTCGGGCGAGACGATGAGACGAGAGGAGAACTCCGGTGTCAGCAGAACTCGAAGGCGTTCGCGTCCTGATCATTACCGCCAATACGGGGGTGGAGCGCGACGAGATAGCGGTACCCAGGGATCAACTGCGTGCCCGCGGCGCGCACGTGACCCATGCCGCGGTGGAAGCGATCGATGTGTACACCTACCGTCACGATCTCATTCCGTCCGAAACGCTGCGGCCGGACGCCGCCCTCGCCGATGTGGATCCCGGCGGGTTCGACGTATTGGTCATTCCGGGTGGCACGGTCAATGCCGACAAACTCCGAACCGACTTCGGGGCAAGGGAACTGGTCCGATCCGTAGTCGCGGCCGGCCGTCCGATAGCCGCGATATGCCATGGTCCGTGGCTGCTCGTCGAGGCGGCGGTGGTGGCGGAGAGGACGGTGACCTCGTATCCGTCGTTGCGCACCGATCTGATCAATGCCGGCGCGGCCTGGGTCGACGAGCCGGTCGTCCGCAGCGATGGCGACGGCTGGACGCTCATCACCTCACGCAATCCCGACGATCTACCCGATTTCGTCGATGCCATCGCTGCGGAGTTCAGCGTCCGGACGTCGTGACGCAGCAGTCCGCCTGTGCTGGCGAGGAATTAGTGTCTGCGAGCACGTGGACGCCGAACCCTCCGGAGCCGGGTTACGGTGCGGGGTAGTTCCGTTCGGCGAGCAGACGGATCAGGTGCGCGGTGTTCCGGGTCGGGGTGTGCCGGCGGTGGCATGGTCGCCGCGGCCACGACAGGGTTGCCCGAACGGGCGGAGCAGGGAGCCAATTACGACTACCGATACGTGTGGATCCGCGACCAGTGCCTGGCCGGGGGGCAGTAGGGGTGAAACGGGTGAGGGCACCGTCAACGACGATGGCACCTCGATGGTGAGGGCAGCGGTCGAGTCGCGACACGCCCGCTGTCGGCAGGGTTGGCCCGGATGTCGAGCGCGTGCCCGTTAGGGAATCATGCATGCGGGTAAACGGCAGGCAGGAGGTGGATGAACGTGGTTATTATTATTTCTCGTTCTGCTGCTCGCCCTCGTGTTCGCTGGACTGGGATTCCTGGTGAAGGTCCTGTGGTGGATAGCCATCGCCGTGCTGGTGGGCTGGGGATTGGGGTTCGTTTTCCGCACCGCTGATTCCTCAGGCGGCCGTGGCCGCTGGTACCGCTGGTAGCTGCTCACGGTTTGTCGGGCATCAGGCGACCCATCTCTGCCCGGTGCCGTCGATTCTCGCGCATTGGCGAGCAACATCCCGGCAGGCCGAACGATCTCCCGAATACGCAGGTCCACACCTCGCGGGGTATCTCCGCCGATGTTCGTGGCGACCCCGTTTTCGTTCGGAGGAGTTGATCATGCCGACCGAGACCACTACAAGAAGAATGCTCCCGCCACCGTGCGGCGAGCTGTCGGCTGCGGTGATCGACGCGCTCGGAAAGCCCGCCGGCTCGCTGATTCCGGCAGCATCGGCGCCCGCTGATCCTTTCGGCCGCGACCTGCAGGTGGCGCTGCATACGTGCTATGGCCTGCACTATCAGGGTTTCGACGGTGTGGATGCGGGTTGGGAATGGGATCCGGGCCTGTTGAGTGCACGGGCGGAGCTGGAACGCCGTTTTCTCGAGGCGCTGCGCGCGGAGACCGTTGCCGGCGATGATGTGGAGACCGAACTCGAGGAACTGTTGATCGTTCCCGATGAGGAGTCCGGCGTCGCAGCCTTTCTGCGGGACCAGGGCGAGCCCTGGCAGGTGCGCGAGTTTTTCGTGCACCGCTCGATCCTGCACCATCAGGAGGCCGATCCGTACGCGTGGTTGATTCCGCGGTTGCGCGGTCGGGCCAAGGCGGCGCTCGTGGCGGTGGAGTTCGACGAATTCGGCGGTGGCCGCGCTGACAGGATTCATCAGCAGCTGTATGCGAATCTGCTGAAGGGGGCGGGCCTGGATCCGTCGTATCTGTACTACCTGGATGTCGTGCCGGCGCCGATGCTCACGATCGTGAACATGATGTCGCTGTTCTGTCTGCATCGCGGCCTGCGGGGTGCGGGTGTCGGTCATTTCGCGGCCGTGGAGATCACGTCCTCGCCGGCGTCGCGCCGCATGGTCGAAGCCTTGGACAGGCTCGGGGCAGATCCGGCGTGTATCGCGTTCTATCGCGAACATGTCGAGGCGGATGCGGTCCACGAACAGCTCATGCGGCGCGAGGTGATCGGAGATCTGCTCGCACGCGAACCGGGCACGCGGGCGTCGATAGTGTTCGGAATCCGCGCCACGAATCTGCTCGAGGACCGTTTCGCCGATCACGTGCTGAGCTGCTGGCGTGACGACCGTGGGTCATTGCTCGGCCCGGAAACTCTCGGCGCGAAGGAGGACGATTCGATGGCTCGCCTTGCGAGTAAGAAGCGAATTCGTGGCTATTCGCGGTAGGTGCTGGTGATTCGCACCGCTGGTGTGTATCGGCCACAGGCCGACACACACCTGCTCATCGCCGCGATGACCGATGCGGGCATTCCACCGCACGGTCGTGTTCTCGATGTCGGTACCGGAACCGGGGTACTGGCGATCGAAGCGGCGCGGCTCCAGGCCGGGTCGGTCACTGCCGTGGACATCTCGCGGGCCGCGTTGGCCTGTGCGTGGATGAACAGCCGGCTGCGGGGGCTCGAGGTCGAGTTGATCCACGGCGACTTCCGTTCGGTGTTGCGCGGCCGGCGCTTTGAGGTGGTGATATCCAATCCGCCGTATGTGCCATGCGCGGACAGCGGTCCGCCGCGGGGTGCGGCGCGATGCTGGGACGCCGGGGCAGACGGCCGGGCGGCCGTCGACTCCCTGTGCCGGCTCGCACCCGAATTGCTTTCCACGACTGGAACATTGCTGATGGTTCATTCTGCATTGTGCGGCGTCGACGACACCCTCATCGGCCTGCGTGAGGTGGGGTTGAAGGCCGCGACAGTGGCCAGGGCGAGTGTCCCGTTCGGCCCCGTGCTTCGCCGGCGCGCCCGATGGCTGGTCGATCGCGGACTGTTGGGCCCCGGCCAGAGTCACGAGGAACTGGTGGTCATCCGTGCCGATCGAACCCGAAAATAGCCGACGCACAATCACTTACACCGCCGACGGGCCCATGCTGATCGAGGGACCGGTGCAACTGGTGACCGAGCAGGGCCGAACGATCGTCTGCCACCGATGCGTGGTGGCACTGTGCCTGTGCCGCCGCTCGGCGATCTACCCGCTGTGCGACACGAGCCATCGCAGACGCCGCCACTGACCACGTCACCGGGGACTACCGCTAGCCCGTGAACGGGTTGCGACGCTCGATCAGCCGCTTGTACAGCGTCTGCTGGATCGTTTCGCGGACCTGATCGGTGACCTCGAACATGGTCATCGGATCGTCAGCGGCCTCGGGGCCGTACGCGCCGGTGGAGATGGGCTCACCGAACTCGATGTGCCACTTCGACGGCAGCGGGATAGCGCCCAGCACACCCAGGTGTGGGAACAGTGGCGTGACCGGGAAGTACGGCAGCCCGAACAGCCGGGCCAGCGGCGTGAGGTCGGCCAGTTTCGGATAGATCTCCTCCGAGCCGACGATCGAGCACGGGATGAGCGGCACACCGGTCTTGAGGGCCACCGAGGCGAAGCCGCCGCGCCCGAACCGCTGCAGCTTGTACCGCTCGCTGTAGGGCTTGCCGACGCCCTTGAAGCCCTCGGGGAACACGCCCGCCAGCTCGCCGGTGCGCAACAACCGCTCGGCGTCGGTGGGGCAGGCCAGCGTGTGCCCGGCCTTGCGGGCCAGCTCGCCCAGGATCGGCAGCTCGAAGACGAGGTCGGCGGCCAGCAGGCGAAGCGCCCGCTGCTTGGGATGGCGATCGTGCACGGCCACCTGCAGCATCAGCGCGTCCAGCGGCAGCACCCCGGCGTGGTTGGCCACGATCAGCGCGCCGTCGAACTCGGGGAGATTCTCGATGCCGCTGACCTGCACCCGGAACCACAGCTGCGACAGCGGCCGCAGGGCCGGCAGGATCAGCGACTCCAGCAGGTGCTCGTCGAGGCCGAACTCGTCGAGCCGGTAGTCCCCGGTGAGGCGGCGACGCGCGAAATCGACCGTGCCGCGGACGCCCGCGGTGAGATTGCCTCGCACCAGATCGCCGAGGGTCACGGTCGTGCCTCGAAGTCGACCTCATCAGGCCGACCCGCTGCGGCCACATCGCATATTCCTGATTCCGGCGAGAAATTTCGTCCATGCCGCGTCGATCCATCGAGGATCGATGACGTTGGTGGCGCTGCGTCCCCTACGAAGTCGTCGAGTCCCCGCACCGTGGCCGGGCGCGGCTGGAATCCGAGGTTGGCCGGTATCGGGTGGACAGAGCTGATCTGCTCGGCGGTGGCTTCTCGCGGCCCTATGAACGAGCGGCCAACGGTGCCGAACAGTGGCTGCGAGCGTCCGACCAGCGCGGCGAGTTTCCCGATACGCATGAGGTGAACCACCGTTCGATTCGTTCTGGGAACTGCAATCGTGGAGTGTGGAGCACAAAACGGGACGACCGGTTCGATGGTATCTCGGTCCAGCCGCGCCCACCGGCGTGGGTGACTGCTTCGACCCTCTCGACCGGGTCGACTCCGGGGGTTCGTCCCACCGGCGCCAGGTGAGCGGAAAGCCCTGTGGGCCAAGGAATTTCGGAATCCACACCTACCCGCACCTGCACCGGCCAGCGCCCGTGCTCCAGCAGGTCGCGCTCGTGGTGTGGCTCGGGATATCGCAGACCGACGCCCGCTCCTGCGGCATCGTCGATTTAGACCGGGCGACTCGAGTTGAAGGCCGCCTGGCGAGGGCAGCCGAATATGGTGGGGGACAGGGTTGTTCACCTTTGTCCGCCGGGCTCTGAGCGCGTCCACCAGGGCGTCGGCGATGGTCTGGTCGTCGGGTATGGACAGGGCGGCAATGATGCGGCGGTGGTCGATGTGGCCCAGGTCCGGGCGTCGGTTCTCGCGCATCCAGTCCGCGATCTGGTATTCGGTGGCGCCGGTGTCGGACCAGCACGCTCGAGGCCTTCGCCTACTGTGACCCTTCGGCCGAAGGGATCCCGTGAGCCAGGTCGGTCAGTGTGTCGACGAGGGGGGTCAGTCGCCGAAGTTCTTCCAGGTGTGTGGCGCTGAGCAGGGCGAGGGTTTGCCGGCCGGCCTCGGTCAGGGTGAGGCGGACGACTCGGCGGTCCTTGCCTTCCTCCCGGTTGCGGGCGACGAGCCCGAGTTGCTCGGTGCGATCGATCAGTTGCACCACGCTGTGGTGGCGGGCGCTCAAATATTCTGCGATTTCGCCGACGCTGGGCCCGCTCGGGTCGAGATGACCCCGGATCGCCAGCAGCAGTTGGTGTTGAGCGCCGGTGAGTCCGACGTCGGCGGCCCGCCGCTCACTCCAGTGCAGGAACCGGCGCAGTCCGGCACGGAAAGCCAGCAGTCTCGAGTACTCCTGGTCGGTGAGAGGTTCGGGCGGCGACATCGACTCATATGTCATGACGTGATAATATCACAGAGTGACATATAGACCGGCGGTGATGCGGATCGGTTTCGCGTCCCGTCGTGGCCGATCTCAGCTGTCCGGTTCGAAGTGTCTTCATTAGGTGTCCGAAGGGTGGTGGAAGACATGGCTACTGAGGCCATGGGCAGCATGAGCCTGCATCCCGACATCGTGGAGTTGCGGGCCAAGCATGAGAAGTACGAACTCGCCGCGATGGAACCGGCCGCCCAAGCGGTCACCGGCCTGATGTTCCTGACCGGGCTCTACATCGCGATCTCCGCGTGGGTTGTCGGATTTACCCGGTTCCCGACCTTGACCGTGAACAACCTGGTTGTCGGGATCGGCTTGGCGGTGCTGGCGCTTGGGTTCGCCTCGATGTACGGGCGGATCCACGGCATCGGCTGGACCGCTCCGCTGATCGGCCTATGGATGATCATCACGCCCTGGGTCGTCAGCGGCGATGTCGCCCGTACTTCGACGATCTGGAGCAACGTGGTGGCCGGTGTGGTCGCCCTGGTGCTCGGGCTCGGCTCGATGGCGCTCGGCATGCGCCAGACCCGTTGAGCGCGAACCGCTTTCCATAGTGCGAGCCGGACTGTCACCAGGTTCGGCTCGCACCTCACACTCACGCGGATGAGGCAGTCGTCCCCTGCGGCGAGGCCAATCTGGATACCGGCCGGTTGAAACTGGGCGGTCACCGGCATCGCTCTGATCGATGCGTCGCGGGCAGGGCGGTGGGGTCTCTTCGCGGACAACGAAGTCCAGAAAGAGGCGATGACAATGATGTCGGCCACCAGTCGGCTCGCGACCCTACCGTCGCTGAAAGCCCTGCACACCGGGTCCGGTGAGCCCCTTCTACTGCTGCACGGGTTCATGATGTCCCCGCGCTGCTGGGAGCCGGTCGCGGCGCGACTGTCGCACACGTGTGAGGTGTTCGCCCCGGCTTTGATCGGCCATTGGGGTGGACCCGAGCTGCGGGGCCGATACCTGAATGTCGCAGCGCTGGCCGACGAGGTCGAAAACCAGCTCGACGAATTAGGTTGGCGCACCTGCCATATCGCCGGCAATTCACTCGGCGCCTGGGTCGGTTTCGAACTGGCCCGCCGGGGCCGTGCTCGCACCCTCACCGCGATCGCGCCGGCCGGCGGTTGGGGCTGCCCCTCGCTGCTGCAACTGCGGATCGGGCTGAAGTTCCTGGCGCTGGTGCCGATCGTGCAGCTGGGCAAACGACTCGGTCCGGCGCTGCGATTCAGCTATCCCGCCCGCCGGTTCGCACTGGCGGCGCTCAGCGGCGACCCCTCGGCAGTGCCGGCCCGCGCGGTGACCACGGCGATCACGGCGGCACTGCACTGCCCGGCCATGCTGCCGCTGCTGATCGGCGGCCTGCGCATGCCCGGACCCGACCACCTGTCGACGCTGAAAACCCCGGTACGCCTGCTGATCTGCGAACACGACCGGGTGACACCCAACCTCGCCTACACTCAGCGTTTCCTGCGCGAGCTGCCCGACTCGGCCGACCGCATCCTGGTGCACGGTGCCGGACACGTACCCATGCTGGAGGCGCCCGACCGCATCGCCGCCCTGATCGCCGAGCACGTCCACGCCGGCCTGCATCAGCGCGCCGCGTGAACATGCTCAGCACGCCACGGATATCCATCCGTGTGGCAACGCGCCGGTGATTACCGACCGACGGCGGGGGTACGCCGACCTTGTGGGCGGCGCAGGATCGCCTGCATCCTGCACGCCGACCCCGAAGGGGAGTTTCCTCATGCCCGATTCGAACAATCCGGGTCAATTCGGCAACCGGCCCGACACCCGGGAGCAGGCGCGCAAGGGCGGCAAGGCCAGCAGCGGCAGCTTCGGTGAGCCCAACGCGGCCGACCCGCACACAGCCGGCCGCAAGGGCGCCCGGGCTCAGCCGCCCGAAGCGAAAGCGAAAGGCGGACACCACAGTCACGGCCGGCGGTGACTACCTGAACAACAATCCGGCAGTGAGTGCTTGCGACGGTGTCGTCCACCGGCGCCCGGGCTGCCTACCCGACGGACCCGCCGATCCCGCCCCTGAGCCAGACGGAAGATCACCGCGGATCGCAATGAGATACGTGCCCGTGTGGAAGGTAACGGGTTTGTCTCGCTGGCGTAGCGGGTATTCTGTGTACACGGTTGACACCCACCAGCCCAGTCTGTGCCACGGTCGCGGTATAGGCGACAAACAGTGTGGCAGAACCCCATTCTCCCGGGTTGTCACACATATCTGGACAAGGGATCTGATCCTGATGTCGAGTTCCTTCATGGTCGCAGCCGGATCCACACCAGCCCAGCGTTGCGGCCCGCCCACACAGCTGGGCATCACCCACAGCAGGCCGTCGCTGTCGACGACGGTCCTGACCGCCACCGGCGAGATCGACTACTGCACCGTCGGAACATTCCGCGAACATCTCACCGAGGCCATCGATACCAGCGGCCGCCTCGTGGTGGTGGACCTGTCACGGATCACCTTCCTCAGCATCTCCGGGCTGCTGGCCGTCCTCGATGCCGACGACGCTGCTCACCGCCACCACATACGCCTGCGAGTGGTCACCGGACCGCGCTGCGTGGACCGGCTGTTCGAGGTCTGCGGCCAGGCCACCGACCTGGCAATCACCCACACGATCGCCGCCGCCTGCACACCGGGGCCACGAGCCTTGACACGTGCGCGCACGCTGCCCTGATCGGATCGCCCAAGACGGTAAGTGGCTGTGCCCGACCCCCGCTCCGGGCTCGACCCCCGCTCCGGGCTCGACCCCCGCTCCGGGCTCGGGCACAGCCACACACAGGGCTACGCGAAACGGGATCGCCTCCCTCGGCCGGCACCATCCACCTCACCGACGAGCGCGTCGATGCCAGTTCCAAGTGCTGGTCTGGCGTTCCCAGGAGACCAACCGCAGACTCCGCGGCATCGCCGCGCGCCTGCTCACCGAGCTGAACCAGATTCCGCCCGCGCCGCCGGCGACCGTCGCCGCGTTCGACCGGATCCTGCTCACCGTCCACGAACGCATCCCGCCTCCGCGATCCGCACCAGCCGGTGGTGAAACGTCAGCCGCAAGCGCGGAGGCGAGAGTTCATGGTGCTCATGGGTTGTGCAAGATCACCGACCACGGCCTCCTCGATGCGGTGATTTCGCCGCACTGGTTCCGCTGGCAGATTGTGGCACCGCAGCCCTCGCACGATCGCAGCCCAACATCACGGTCTTCCACCACTCGTCGAGCGGACTCGGGTCCGGCCACACTGCAGCCGGTTCGCTGAATTCCCATCTGCTGGCGGCCTTTTCGCCAGATTGCTCATTCACCGCCGCAGCCTGTTCGCCGAGTCTGTCGACGGTGCCGGTGCTGATGACGCCACCTCTGGGGTGGGGCGCTTTCCTGTGCCCGGATCGAGGCAATTGTGTCGGCCCGATGAACGTCGATGATTCCGGCTGGGCCGCCATGACGTACCTCCTCGTTCGCACTGCCGCTGCGATTTGCAGTGCAACTCACGTTTCAGCACTACCCGCCCACCGGAGTTCGAATCTTCGAAGAGGTCGACTGTCGCGTCTTCGAGAGTTCAACCTTCGCAGTGGCCGAACTCGGCCCGGTCGTGGGTAACAGAACGTAGAAACGTCGCGGCCGAAACACCATGGGCCGCGCTCCCTCCCGAACTCCTCGTCCTCCGTGGACTGCGCGGGCGTTGCGGCGCAGCAATATCTGCGGTCCCGGCGTCTCGCGCCGACGACGCGGTCGCGGCTTGTCCTGAACCATGTCCGCGAACAAGCCGGTGACCGGTCACCACACAGTGGATCATATTCTGGCGCTGGCGATTCCGCCCACGACGAAGGTCGACCGGGTGATCGAGCTGGCCACCGGACTGCCGAGTTTGCGCGCGTGACTGAGCAGCGATCTGGGGCAGCGGCGCGCGACCGGAAAACGCAGAATCAATGTCAGGGGCTGTGGGACGGCTGTTCTGGATCAGCGTTCCGCTGCTTATCACCCGACTTCGAGTCCGGATCGACCTTATCCGCGCGCTCCCACTCCTTGTCCAGTTCGGTTCGCGAATCCGCTGCCTCGCTGCGATGCACGTCGGCCTGCTGGGCAAGCTGCTCGGCCTGTGCCGCCTTGGCCTCAGCTTCGGCCTGCGCCGCGCGACTGCGGGCAGCGATCTCCTCCGCCCGCGCCTCCCGCTGACCGACCTCGAGTTCCTGTTTCGCCGCGCGGTCTCGGATGCCCTTGGCTTCGACCCGCTGGTGTTCGCGCCGTTGGCGCATCAACACCCAGGCCACAAGCACAATGACCACAACCGCGACGACGATGATCACGATCACAATGGTGGTGCTCATCTTTCGACTCCTCGCACTCTCCCCCGGTAATCCTTATGCCACTCGACTACCCCCGAGCTGGGAAAATAAGCGATCAGAGCTCGCTTTCCCCGGGACCTGTATCTATTCGCCTGTGGTAACTGCCGCGACACTCTGGACCGCGTGCTCAGCGGCTTGCATCTCGTTCGCGTAGAGCAGGCCGTAGGTGAAGCCGTTCTCGCCGCCTGCCGTGCCCGCTGCTGTGGCGGTTCGCCACAGGAATTCGGTCGAGACGACGCTGTCGTTGTAGTCGCCGAGTAGGCGCTGAATCTTCTTGTAGTGCTTGATATTCGACTTTGCCCGCGTGGGCTTTCGAACGGGTTTGTGCAATTCGGCGGCATAGCGTGCGCGTTTGGCGGCTTTATGCGCGCGGTGCAGCGATTCGTGTCGATGGTTGTGCAATGCGGTCACTAACCGGCGGTCGGCTTTGCCCGCGGCCCGGCGGGCCCGCTTCACGAGTTGGCGCCGCCGGATCCGTCGCCCGAACGGCGGCTGTGATTTCCATGTCTGCAGGGTCGCGAGCAGTCGCAGGTAGCGGGGCGAGTTCATTGCCTCGGCGAGAGCATTGCGGCTCGGCAACTGCCGAGCCTGCAGCGTCGCGTCGATCCGCGCAGCGACAGGACCCGAGATGAGTTCGGGCGGTAGGGCGTTGAGTTCATCGGCGAGGCGTCGGCGTCGGACGTGGCAATCGCGTATGTCGCCGAGCAGCGCTGCGTACCATTTCAACTCGTTGTCGATCTCGCCGATGGCACGGCGGTCCAGCAGCTTGCCGAACACGCGTAGCGTGCTGCGCAGTCGCCGCGTCGCGACACGGGTGTCGTGAATTGGGTCCTCGCCTCGGCGTAGCCCGACGTCACCGACGAAGATCAGGTCGATCTGTGTGGTCATATATTCGTGTATGGCTTTTTCCGCCCGCGAACCGGTGACGGTGGGTCCGGATCGCTCCGGGAGTACATGAGACAGCTTGGAGCGGTAGCTCGACTCGCGGGCGCCTGCCTCGGCGAGCCGGTCGCGCAATACCGCCGGGACTTGGTCGGTGTGAGGGCCGAGTTCGACCTCGATCTCACGCCAGGCAACCAGTTCGGCAGGCCGGTCGGCTGCGGTCGAGTCCACAGTGTCGTCATCGATTTCGACGATCAGTTCGCCGTCCGAACCGAGGATGCGGTGACGGCGGCGCAAGGTATGAACCCTGGCGACCTCGTTCAAAGGCCTACCCAGTGCTGCGCCGTTGACGACCTCGGCGAGTTCGTGCGGCAGCTCGTCCGACAGTTGGGTGGTTACTTCGACGCGACCGGAAGATTGGGGGATCTTCAGCTGCCAGCCGGATTCGTCGTCTCCTTCACGGCGACGCAACGTCAGGTCGTGGGCGAGCAGGTCTCGCTCGGCGGTGTCGAAATAGGTACTGGTCAGCTGGACCAGGATCTCCTCGATGCGGCTATTCGCGACAAGGTCGTCGAGCCTTGGAAGAGTGAAGTCCCGGTCGACCGCCCATTTGCTCTCACGTTCGAGTACGTCCTTCATGCGATAGCGCATTCCCTGCAAACCACACGTCAAACAGGGCAAAAGCGAGCGATACAGGGGTCAATAGTAATGGCGACGGCCGCCGGCAGCGCGGCCCATCGACCCGAACAGCAGTAACACGAGCCCGATGACGAGCACCACGATCCCAATGGTCCAGAGGATCGGGATGCCGAATATGAACCCAACGAGGAGAAGGATGATTCCGAGAATGATCATGGCCACCACCTGGTTTCGCTGCTGTGCTCGAAGGGCCCGAGAAGCCCTCCGGTGCTGATATCGGTCATGACGCGCATACCCTCACATCGGCGGTTCAATCAGCGCACCGAATCGTCCAATGTCCCCAGCCTTTTGCAATGTCGCTACGAGTGGCGTTCGATCTGGGCGTCCGTCTATGAGATGAGCGACCGTACGTGTAGCGACAGCGCGGCGGCTAGTTCGCTGCGCGGGTAGAGCCCGCGGCTGCTGACCGCATCGAGTGCGAGTCCGTCGACCGTGGCGAGCAGTATCGCGGATCGCGTCGAGGGGGCGGGGATGTCAGAGGCGGCCAGTTGGGTCTCGAGTTCCCGGCGAATCTCGGCCAGTGTGCGGTGTTGGATGTCGGCGAGGGTTTCGTTGGTGGCCGCGCGCGCCGCGAAGGAGACCATCACCCGGGCCTCGTGCTCGCGTTCGTCGTCGAGTGGAAGCAGTTGGGACAGTGCGGTGATCAATCGGTCGGTGAGGGGGGCCTGTGGGTCGATGGCGCTCATGCGGGCGCGCACCCGGGCGGTGAGCTGTTCGAAGGCGAAGGCGTAGAGCTCGTCCTTGGTGGTGAAGTGGTGCTGAACGGCGCCGATGGAAACCTCGGCCGCGGCGGCGATCTCACGGATGCTCGCGGCGTCGAGTCCCCTCGATCCCGCGATGGCGAACACCGCGTCGGCGAGCTGCTCGGAGCTGGTCGATCCGTATTTGCGCACATCGACAACCATACACTCGTATGGAACAATACGAGTGTATGGAAATACTTCGAAAAGCCCGCTCGCGCACCGTGATCACCGGTTCGGCGGCCCTGACCGCCCTGGTATGGATCACGTGGAAGGTCGACCCCACGGCCTCCTCGTCCCCGCTGGTTCCCTCCGTGGAGTCGGCGCTTCTGTTCGCCAACATTCCGCTCACCATCGCGTGGCCGAGCGGGAAGCGTGCCGTGGCGGCGGCCTTCCAGCGCTATCTGCTCAATCCCGTTGTGCGCCTGTTGTTCCGGATCGGCTTCGTGCCCTTCGGCTATGCGCTCGTGGAGACGGTGGGGCGGCGAGCCGGACGGCGATACCGAACACCGGTGGGCAACGGATCGGCCGGCGACGTCTTCTGGATCATCGCCGAACACGGGTACCGGGCCGGATACGTCCGCAATCTCATGGCCGAACCCACCGTCCGGGTGAAACTCCGGCAGGGCTGGCGCTTCGTCTGGCGCACCGGCCAGGCGAGCGTCCTTCCGGACGAAGATCCGCTGGAAAGGCAACGGCGACTGGCTCGTTGGCGGCCACTGCGGATTCTCAACGCGATCATGGTCCGCGCGCTGGGCGCCGACCTGCTCGTCATCCGGATCGACTTGGACGAGCCTCCGGGCTCGGTTCGGAGGCGCGGCCGCGCGCTGACCTGAAGTGCTGCAGCCCGAGGTAATTGCTCGCTTATGGGGTTCGTGAGGTAGTCATATCGAGAGCACCCCAACAGTTTTCCGTTGCCATAGTGGAGCGCTGGCAGCCTCGTGTGCTCGCTGCCGCGGGTCCGAGTGTGGTTGTGCCCAAAGCATTTCCTACGTACTGGAGCTGACAGGCTTGCCGTCAGCGGGCAAGACCACCCCGATGGCACGCGGACGGTGGTGAGCGTCGTGACCGAGCGAGAAGCGTTGCCGGTGGCGGCAGTTGACAGCGGACTCGCCTCGAAGCGTGCGATACCAGGTACCCGCGTCCACGTCCAGATTTAGGATCGGTCAGACCGAATAGCCTTGCGGTACGAATGGTTCGGACGTATCAAGTAGTCCAGGTTCTATCGAGGCGGGTCGCGGTACCACCGTGTTCGAGCCTGGTTTCGGCGAGAGAAGACCTCACGTGGTTGACGGAGTGCTGCTGGATACGAACTTCTTGTCCCTGTGGCACAACGGATCGTGTGAGGCGCCCGAGCCGGGTGCTTACTATGCGAGCACCACGACCCTTCAGGAGCTCTACAGCATGCAGGCGCCGCAGGGCTGGGGGTATCGATATCTGCTGCCGAGCCTCGCGAGGGACCATCTGTGGGGTCTGCCCGATATCAATCACCTCGTCGAGCTGTACCGGGGCCGAATACTCAAGGGTCAGGCGGGGATGGCCCGCACCGACAAGTTGCTGATCAACTTTCCGGCCAGTCTCGCAGGTCATGGTTTCGCCGCCTACCTGGGAAAGTCGCATCAGGCGGTGGCGAATGTGCAGAATGCGCGGGCGTTCGGACTGATCGAAGGCATGGCTTCGGTCGCGATCGACCGCAACGTCGGGCGGATCGTAGGGGTTCGGGCTCGGTTCCTCAGCGACGTCGAGGTGGCGCCACTGCCGTTGACGATGGGTGAGATCACCATTGCGGTCGATCTGCTGCAGCAGGTCCTGCGCGCCAGGATCAACCTCAAGCAGCATCGCCGAAACTCCTTCAACGACTTGCTGATCCTCGCTACGGCGCTGCGATGGGGCCTTCGGCTCGAGACCGACGACAGGCTGATGCTCGAACTGGCCTTGCGGGCCGGAATGATCCAGACCGACGACGCCAGCGGCGTCGCGAGCCTGATTCCACCGGCCCCTGCTACCGGTACCCCGGACTCGCACGAGTCGAAGCGCTACATCAATTCTCGATGGCGGGCGCGGCGTCCGGCGAGACCTCCGCGGTCCTGACCTGACGGTGGCGCACTGCTCAACCGCGCGGCACGGGACGATGCGATTCCGATTCCGCTGAGCGCAAGGATTCACCGCTGTGGCCGTGTCTGCTTCGCTGGAACGCGAGAGGAGTCATGCCATGACCATTCGCACCGATGTGCTTCGTGCCGACATCCTGATCACCGCCGAACAGCTGGCGGAACGGGTCGAGGCCGGCGAGTCGATCACCATTCTCGACGTGCGCTGGCAGCTCGATCGTCCCGACGGATTTGCCCGAGCGCATGATCGGCCCGGTGCCGCCGAACCGGTCGATCCCGTAGCCGGACACATCCCCGGCGCACGCACCCTGCCCAGCGGATCATTGCTCGATGACGCCGGATTCTTCCGTCCCGCAGCGGAACTCGAGCAACGCTTTGGTGCGGTCGGAGCGGCTGACGCATCGGTGGTCGGGGTGTACTGCGGGTCCGGGGTGACCGCGGCGGTCGATATCGCGGCACTGGCCGTTCTCGGGATCGGCGCCGCCCTGTTTCCGGGCTCGTGGTCCCAATGGAGTGCCAATCCGGCGCTTCCCGTTGCCACCGGTTCGTCGACCGCTCGCGGCGAGGACGATTCGCGGTCGTGAATTCGGCTGCCGTGCCGCCGAATCCTTCACAAATTCTGAATGAATCTCGAAGGACGGCTGGATTGTTCGCCCGCGTGCACATCCAGCGCGCCCCAATCTGTTTCGACGGAGTTCCTCGATGACAG
Source organism: Nocardia sp. NPDC059154 (assembly GCF_042755705.1). NCBI lineage: Bacteria > Bacillati > Actinomycetota > Actinomycetes > Mycobacteriales > Nocardiaceae > Nocardia > Nocardia sp. NPDC059154. The sequence continues at coordinate 120,508 of NZ_JBHZCS010000010.1, read as the reverse complement.
GGCAACCACGCCCGACTCGCAAGCCGGTACCGCCACCCGCTATCCGATCACCGGAATAGCGGGTGACCGCACCGCGCCAGTGCGGCCCGGCTCAGTCCTGGAAGTAGTGGCGCTCGGCCAGGTCCGCGAGCAGCGTAGGGCCGTTTGGAATCCAGCCCAGCGTGTCTGCGGCGGGTCCGCCGTCGCCGGTCATCGGCATGCTCCACATCATGCCCAGCCAACCGAAGTGGCTGACCGCGTCGGCGGGGTCGATCGAGGTGGTCGGCACACCGAGCTGGCGGCCGACGGCCTCGGCGATATCGCGGGTCGCCACGCCAGGATCGGCGACCGCGTGCAACACCGTTCCGGCTTCCGCCTTGTCCACCGCCAGTCGAAACAGCCGCGCGGCGTCATCCCGGTGCACGGCCGACCAGGCGTGCGCGCCGTCCCCGACATAGCCGGACACGCCCTTCTCCCTCGCGATCTCGACGATTCGGCGGATGAATCCGCGGTCGCCTGCACCGTGCACCGTCGGTGGCAGACCCAGCACCACCGACCGAATGCCGCGTTCGGCGTGCCGGACCGTCGCGGCGGCAGTGGCGCGGCGGATCATCGGTTCATCGGCCACACCGGGCTGACCGGTGTCGAACGAGACCAGCCCGGAGGCGATCACCAGCGGCCGATCGGAACCCGCGAGAACGTCGCCGAACAGGTCGACTACCCGGCGATCGATGCGCTGATTCTCCTCGAACTGGGAGAAGTCGTGGAGGAAAGCCAGGTGAACCACCCCATCGGCCTCATCGGCGGCCGCACGCAGGGTGTCCGGATCGAGGAGATCGCCGCGGCGCACCTGCGCGCCCGCTGCGGTCAGGGCCGCGGCCGAGGCGTCCGACCTGGCCAGGCCGACAACCTCGTGACCTGCGTCGATGAGTTCGGGAACGACGCGGGAACCGATGAAACCGGAAGCTCCGGTGACGAATAGACGCATGAGAAGACCTCTCGACTTGTGATGTCAGCATCTGTCATCAGAATAGTCCTCATGTCAGCATCTGTCATCACTTCTACGTCAGTTGCTGACGTCACTGTCTTACAATCGCGGAATGGGTCGTTGGGAACCGAACGCGCCGGGCCGTCTCGGCCGGGCGGCGATGGAGTTGTATCTGGAGCGCGGCTTCGATCAGACCACCGTCGCCGACATCGCCGAGCGAGCCGGGCTCACCGAGCGCACATTCTTCCGGCACTTCGCCGACAAGCGTGAGGTGCTGTTCGGCAACCAGCAGATCCTGCACGACATCATCACCAACGCCATTGCCGAGGCGGATGATTCAGCGCCGCCGATCGCGGCGATGGGGGCGGGCCTGGAGGCGGTGGCCGAACTGATCGGGCAACGCCGGGACTTCGCCCAACAGCGCCAATCCGTGATCGCGGCGAACCCCGCACTCCAGGAACGGGAACTGACCAAGCTCGCCGCGCTCGCGGCAAGCAGCGCCCAGGCGCTACGCCTGCGCGGCGTCCCCGAGCCCACCGCCGGCCTCACCGCCGAGGCCGGCATCGCGGTCTTCAAGATCGCCTACACCAGCTGGGCCGAATCCCCGCCGGACCGCGGCTTGGCCGAGTTCATTCGTGAAACGCTGGCCGAACTCGAGGCGGTCGCCACCGGGACGGCGGTCCAATAGACATTTCAGCGGGCGGCTCGACACTCGGGAGCCGCGCGACGTTCAGTCAGCAGGTCTCGCCAATCACCTGATCAGGCCGCCGTAGGCGCATCGCTTCACGGGCGCCTCGCCGGACCGCGGATCCTCGACGGCGGTGATCGTCTATTCCAGCATGCTTGGGCTCCATGGGTCACTGCGTCACCGCGTGGATGATCCTGTCGGCGTGGAGGTTTGGGTGCGGGATTATGGGATGTCTGCTGCTCGTCAGGATGAGCTGGGGCGCCGGTGGCGGGCTGGTGAATCGTTCACCACAAGCCCGAACAGCGCCATTCGCAGGACGGTTGATGCTGCGCAACTCGCCGACCGGTCGCCACAGTCGCGCCAAGTTGCCGCTCGCCGCCGTTCTCGCGCTCGTCGGGCCTCGGCCGCCCGCCGGCGGTCCGCCTCGTCCTGACCGGTGCCTCCGGGGATAGTGGTGGTGATCTCGACCAGGAACTCTCGCATGGTCTCGCTCCATCCTCGACAGGGTGCGCGGCCGAAACCGCAACGCCGATAAGTTCTTTCGGATCTCATCGTTGCCGGGATGATCGTGGTGACGCCACGACCGAGCTCCTCCTCTGTGATAGGCGTAGCCTCTTACCCGACCTAGCATGATCGGCGTGGAACTGCGTCAACTCAGATACTTCGTAGCGGTAGCCGAAGAGCTGAACTTCGCGCGGGCAGCCGCCCGGCTGCTGATCGCCGGGCCCTCGCTGTCCCAGCAGATCAAGGCATTGGAGCGCGACCTCGGTGTCGTGCTGTTCGAGCGCGACCGGCGATCGGTGTCCCTCACCACAGCAGGTGCGGCACTGCTCCCCGCTACCCGTACCCTGCTGTCCCAAGCCGACGAACTGGGAGGCCATGCCCGCCGCTTGGCCGGGTCGGAAACGGTCCGCCTCGGATACGTCAATTGGCTACCCGCCGACCTGACGGCGCGGACTTCGGGCGCCGCTCAGGTCCACGTCGACGCGTGGGTCGCGCCCTCGCACGCTCAGGCGGCTCGCGTCGCGGCCGGCAGTCTGGACCTCGCGGTGTGCTGGGTCTCGACTGCAGACCTGCAGCGATTGGGGCTGCGGGCCCGGCTCCTGGCTGCTGACCGTCTGCACGCGGTCGGCCGTGACGATGCCGTCGGCGCGGTCGCATATCGTGAGCCGTCCTTCATCACCCAGTAACTGGCACCACTGACGATAAAGAGACCTTTGCCATTGCGAAAGCTCCTCTCGGATCCCATATGCCCGTTAATCGGAAAACATTTGGCAACCGAACCGCAATCTCCCTGATCCTACACAACGGTCTGCCCCGTGCCAGCAGGCTTTCGGTCCGCAGCCGGCACCAATCAGCGGCGGTCCCTGCAGGAAATAGCAACAGCGACAACCGCTTTCGCGATGCCCTGGGAACTCCACCCAATGGCATCGCTGCGTTGGCGCGGATTCCCTGGCTGCAGCCGGCCGGGGCCCGCGGCCTGGCCGCTGCCGGACTCGAGTCACCACCGAACTTGTCGTCGGCCCTGATCGTCGAATGGCTCAGCTCGCTGGGAGAAGCAACCTGGTCGCTGAGCGAGATCCCGCCGGGCACAGTTGACTTCATTCGGGCCCGTCGGGTCCGTCCGGGTGAGGCGGCGTGTGTACCCGTCCCGCGATGGCCGCGAGTTCGTGGCGCGTCATACGCCGTGACTGGTGAGTTCGAGGCGCGTTTGCTCATCGAGCGTGATGCGACCGGATCGGATGTTCTCGGCCAAGTGCGTGCGGGTCCGGGTTCCGGGAATGAGCAGGATATTGGGGGGAGAGGTCGAGCAACCAGGCGAGCGCGATCTGGATCGGCGTTCCCCCGAGACGTTGCCCGATCTCGGTGAGGCGTGGGCTCGTCAGGATCTGGCGGCGGGCGGTGCGGGACATGCCCAGCGGACGGAAGGGGACGAAAGCGATACCGCGGCTTGCGGTTTCGGCCAGCACGTCGGCCGAGCCCCGCTCGACGATATTGAACAGATTCTGTACGCAGACGATCGGTGTGCGGGCCAGCGCACGCAGGAGGTGCTCGCGTGAGATGTTGCTCAGTCCGATCCCGTCGATCAGCCCGGCCTCTCGGGCCCGTATCAATGCGGTGAGTTGCGCATCGAATCGGGAATCGGGCGCTGCCCGGTCCATGACGCGGAGATTCACCGCGCTCAGACGCTCGGCGTTCAGGGTCTCGAGATTCTCCTCGATGCCCATGAGCAGCTGATCGGGGTCGTCGTATGGCAAGACGGCCCCGTCGTCGCCGCGTCGCGCCGCGACTTTGCTGACGATCACCAGATTCGCGGGGTACGGGTGCAGTGCTTCCCGAATGAGCTCGTTGACGGTGCCGGGTCCGTAGCAGTACGCGGTGTCGATGTGGTCGACACCGCTCGTGATCGCCGTGCGCAGCACTGCCAGCGCCTCATCCCGGTCGCGCGGCGGCCCGAAGACCCCGTCGCCCGCCAATTGCATGGCGCCGTATCCGATTCGGTGGACTTCCCGGCGGCCGAGTGTGAACGTCCCCGCCTCTTCGATCCCGGCTACAAGGTCCGGCATGGATCCCTCCTGCGCTGTCTCACTGCTGGCCGACGTGGTCGGAATCAGGACTCGCAGCCAGGCCGGTGAGTCATCACCGGAATCCGGTGATGACGCTTCACCTGCTCGGTGGAGGCGCTATAGCCGATGCCCGCGGTCATGTGAACGTCATGAAAACTGTTCGCAGATTCGTTGCTGAAAGATTGCGGATTGACATAGTGTCGTAGTCGTTCGATCGCGGCACCGACACTGTGAGCCCAGGATCGCCTCCATTCAGCTCCGTCGCGCTGCGGATTCGACAGTCGGGGACCCGCCTGCGAAGGAGGCATCATTAGCCAATTCCCGCACTCTGCAACAGAACTCACGCTGCCGCCGATCCCTGCGGCGCAGTCCAGCAAGGTCCTTGTCGTCGAGAGCAACTCTGCGACTGCAGAGATTGCGACACTTGTGCTGGCCAACGCCGGCCATGAGGTGATTTCTGCCGGCAACGCGCAGCGCGCGCTGACCGTCGCTCGACGATGGCATCCAGACCTGGTGCTGCTCGAGCTGGTCCTGCCGGACCTGCCGGGCGCGCACCTGTGCCGACAGCTGCGGAATCGTTCACCGATTCCGGTCATCGCGATCTCACTCGATGGCAATCCCGATGCCATCGATGACGCCTACACGGCCGGTGCGTGTGACTACCTGCCCAAACCGCTCAGAACCCGTGAACTGCTCGACCGCATCCGCGTCCATCTCCCGTCACCGCAGTTGGCCTGAAACGTCCAGGTTCGGACGATGAAGGCTACGGGGACCTGCGTGTAGAACGGGTCGGGCGTGGCGACCACGGCGCAGCGCTGAACCTGGGGTGGGTGGTGAGGGAGCTTCTTCAGATACGTTGCGGTGAAACGGTCGTCGTCGTGCCGCTGATACCGCCCACTGGGACCGGATTCGGTCGGGATTGCCGGCGCTAGGATCACGCGTGCGCTGTCGGCCCCACTCGACCGTGCAGCCGACAGCCTGTCATCGCTGACCGCTGGGTCAGACGGCTTCGGCCGCGTTTCGGATGATGGCGGCGACCACTTCGGGGCGGGACACGTAAATGGCATGGCTGCCAGGCGTTTCGGCCACGGTCGCGCCGATACGTTCGGCCATGGATGCCTGTGCCGCGGGCGGAATCATCTTGTCCTCGGTGACGTGCAGGTACCAGCTGGGCTTGGACCGCCAAGCGGCCTCGCTGATGGCCCCGCCGAGCGCTTCCACACCCCACGGCACCTGGGAGTCGGCCAGGAACTTGGCATCCTGCGCGGCAAGGTCACCGGCGAAGGAATCCGGGAACTTGGCCCGGTCCAGGAACAGATACCCCTGCACCGGCGGCAGGATCGGCGGCTGCGGGCCGTCCTGCGGGAAGGTGGCGAGCAGCGTGTTCACCGATTCGCCCTTGTCCGGTGCGAACGCGGTGATGTACACCAGCGCGGCCACCTTCTCGTGCGTCCCGGCCTCGGTGATGACCGCCCCACCATAGGAATGCCCGACCAGCACGACCGGGCCGTCGATTTCGTCGAGCACCTGACGGGTGGTCGCGGCGTCGTCCTCCAGCGACTTGGTCGGGTTCTGCACCACCCGCACCTCGAACCCATCCCGGGTCAGCTCGTCATAGACACCCCGCCATCCGGCACCATCGACGAAGCCACCGTGAGCCAGCACGACGGTCTTGTCTGCGCAGTCATTCGAACTCTCCCTTTGCGAGTGAATTGCCATACGGCACAACCGAATATAAAGCGCGCGACAGCTGAGGCATCCGTCATTTGACGTATATCGGCGACACTGGAGCGATCAGCAGATGACAGACAGTCAGAGGTGTAACCATCCGCTCCTGGCTCCCCCGGAGGTCGAGACATCGTTGCCGCGGCGGGGCTAGCCTGATGGGTGGGTCCGGGATGTGGCTTGTCCGAAGGACCGGTATGCGGGTTGGAGCCGGTCGCGCTGGAGTCGGGAGCCCGGAACCTGATGCGGTGCAGAACGTCCGCGACTGCCCGAGGAAATGGCCGTAGTCGACAGCGGCATTGGCGACGTCCCCGATGCCGGGCAAACGGTTCGATCTGATCAATCACGAAGTGAGGAGATCCGATGTCGGAACTGTCTGGAGTCTCTGCGTTGGTGACCGGCGGCACCAGCGGAATCGGGCGCGCCACCGCGCTGACATTGGCGCGGTGCGGTGCACGGGTGGCGCTGTCGGGGCGCGACGAGCAGCGCGGCAAGCAGGTGGTCGCCGAGATCGAGGCGTTCGGTGGCACAGCGGTGTTCATCCCGGCGGATCTGCGCGACAAGGCATCCGCGCAAGTGCTGGCCCGTGACGCGGTCACCCGGCTCGGCAAGATCGATGTCCTGGTCAACAACGCGGGCATCTACCCGTTCGGCCCGACGGAACAGACGACAGAAGCCGATTTCGACGCGGTATATGCAGTCAACGTCAAGGCACCGTATTTCCTGGTGGCCGAACTCGCCCCCCAGATGGCTGAGCGAGGCCACGGCGCGATCGTCAACGTGACCACTATGGCCGCCGAATTCGGTGCGTCCGGGATGAGCCTGTACGGGTCCAGCAAGGCCGCGGTGGCGTTGCTGACCAAGGCGTGGACCGCTGAGTACGGGCCCCGCGGGGTGCGGGTCAACGCGGTCAGCCCCGGACCCATCCGCACCGAGGGCACCGCGGCATTCGAGGGCCTCGACGAGCTGGCGGCGACCACGCCCGCGGGACGGCCGGGAACACCGGAGGAGATCGCCGAGGCCATCGCCTTCCTGGCCGGCAGTCGAGCAGGCTACGTGTACGGCGCGATACTGCCGGTCGACGGCGGGCGCATCGCGATCTAGCCCCTGCGAGCCGGTGGTACCCGGACTCATGTGCCCAGTGGTGTATCGGTGCCCACCGGTAGCCGGGTGGGTTGAAAGGGTCTCCCGGACGTGATCGAATTGGAGCACGACGGGACGGTTGGTCGTGGCAGATACTGGACTGCTTCGCGGTGTCGATTCGCAGGCTGCCACGGTGTTCATGACTCTCTAGAAGCACCCGTCGCGTCTGTATGCGTCTTGGTCTCGACACGAGCACTCGACTCGTGCTCGCCGCCTGAGCGCGGCCGGGTTGTCCGCGGTGCCGTGAAGGACACCGACCCACGACCATGTGGCCGTCGCTCTATGTCTGTGGACAAGGAGAGAGATGTCTGAGCCGAACTACACAACCGATGCCGCCGGAATTCCGGCACCCAGTGATGACCATTCCCTGACAGTTGGCCCGGATGGCCCGATCTTGCTGAACGACGCGTATCTGATCGAAAAGATGGCGTCGTTCAATCGTGAGCGCCTGGCGGAACGGCAACCGCATGCCAAAGGCGGCGGGGCGTTCGGCACATTCGAAGTGACCCACGATGTCAGTGCCTACACCAAGGCCGCTGTGTTCCAGCCCGGCACGCAAACCGAAGTGCTGGTGCGGTTTTCCGCCGTCGCCGGCGAACAGGGATATCCCGACACCGTGCGGGATCTGCGTGGGTTCGCGGTGAGGTTCTACACCGAGCAGGGCAATTTCGACCTGGTCGGCAATAACACACCCGTCTTCTTCGTGCGAGATCCGATGAAGTTCCAGGACTTCATCCGGTCACAGAAGCGCCGCGCCGACAACAATCTGCGCGACAACGACATGCAGTGGGATTTCTGGACGCTGTCACCGGAATCGGCGCACCAGGTGACCTGGCTGATGGGCGATCGCGGCATCCCGGCCACCTTCCAGCACATGAACGGGTACTCCAGCCACACCTATCTGTGGATCAACGCTGCGGGCGAACGGTTCTGGGTGAAGTACCACTTCAAGACCGATCAGGGCATCAAGTTCCTCACCCAGCACGAAGCCGATCACATGGTCTCGATCGACATGGACTACCACCAGCGTGATCTGTGGAAAGCGATCGAACGCGGTGAGTATCCGAGCTGGACACTGAAGATGCAGATCATGCCATTCGACGACGCGAAGACCTACCGCTACAACCCCTTCGATCTCACCAAGGTATGGCCACACGGTGATTATCCGCTGATCGACGTCGGCACGATGACCTTGAATCGCAACCCGGCCAACTACTTCACCGACATCGAAGAAGCGGCATTCGAGCCCAGCAACGCAGTACCCGGCACGGGCCCCAGCCCCGACAAGATGCTGCTCGGGCGCTGGTTCTCCTATGCCGATGCCCACCGGCACCGGATAGGCATCAATTACAAAGAGCTACCGGTCAATTCGCCACACGGCGCCGAGGTCCGATCGTGGGCGAAAGACGGCGCCATGCGCCACCACAACCCCGGCGATCCGGTGTATGTGCCCAACTCGAAGGGCGGACCGCACGCCGATCCCGCTGTAGCGGGACCGTCTGCAGGTTGGTACGCCGACGGCGAGATGGTGCGAACCGCCTACACGCTGCGCGCGGACGACGACGATTGGGGACAGGCTCGCACCCTGGTCCGGACGGTTCTCGACGACAACGCCAGGACACGACTGGTCGACAACATCGTCGCGCACCTGTTCGACGGAGTGAGTCAACCCGTGCTCACGAGGGCGTTCGTATACCTGCGCAACATCGACGAGGAACTCGGTGACCGAGTCGAACGAGGAGTACGGGCCAAGCAGGCGCAACACGAACCGACTGCCGCAGAGCGACCGAAGGTCGGCCACACGAAATAGTTTCGGCGATCCGCGATGGATGCGTTCGGTCAAGAGTCGCCCATGGGCCAGTCCTGCTGTGTAGCACGGAGACCCGTGTTGGATGACTGCACGGCGTCATCGAGCAGATGGGTCAAGCGCAGGGCGTGGTCGAAATCGGGGGTGGTGTGTTCACCGCAGGTGATGTCGCGGGCCAGCGCGCAATACATTGCCACCACATTGACCGCAGCGTCCGGCAGCGTGTCGGGGGGCTCGTCAAGCTGTTGGCGCTCGCCGTTGAGGCTGAGGGTGAGCCGACCCACCTGGAAGCCGTTCGGATTACCGCCGGCTAGCAGGATTCCTCCGTCGGTGCCAACAACTTCGAACGTGAACGGTGTGTGGGGTGGTCGGTTGCCGGCGACTTCGACGGCCAGGGCGCAGCCGCTGATCATGCGTGCCTGTACCAGTAGGTGGTCGGGTGCGGTTCGCTGGATCTGCTCGCCGGTGTCGGTGAGCGTGACGGTTGGGTACTGCAGGGTGGTGAGGGCATCGAGGCTGTCGATTCCGCCGAGTACCAGGATCGCCAGGTCCAGGGTGTGACCACCCAAGACCGTGATCAGGTTGGCGCCGCTCTCGATCTTGTTGAGGTAGGTGTATACCGCCGGTAGGCGCGGCCCGAAACCGGCAGTGCTGGAAAGAATCCGGGCGGTCAACGGTCGCCCGATCGCGCCGGCGGCGATCAACTCGGCGGCGCGACGCGCGGCCGGGCTCATGTGGGCCTGCAGGCCGATTGCCACGTGCGATGCATGGGCCCGCGCGGCGGCGGCCAGCTCGGCGGCTTCGGTGCGGTCGCGCCCGAGCGGCCACTCGCAGTACACGTGCTTGTCCGCCGCAAGGGCCGCGAGAACCAGGTCGCGGTGATACGGCACCTTTACGCACACCGAGACGATGTCGATGTCGGACGCCGCAATGAGGGCGAAGGGATCGTCGTAGGCCGCGCGCACACCGAACGCCGCCGCGGCGGCGTCGGCGCTGGCACGGCTGGTGGTGGCCACCGCCGCCAGCTGCACGTCCTGGAGGCTGTGCAGTGCCGGGATGTGGGAATCCTTGGCCCAGCTGCGATTCGGGTTGGCGCCGATGACACCGACGCGCAGCGGCCCCGTCATGGCATCCTCACGCTACCTCTCCATATTTCACGAGTTGCCCTGAGCCGTAGGCCCTTTGGGTTGGGGTTGTGCCCCTCCGCATGCCCCGACACGGCTCAGGCGAACATCGTGAAGAGGGTGTTGAGGCCTTCGGCCAGGAGCGGGTGGGTGAAGATCGCGTCGGCCATGGCGGTGTGGGTGAGCTTGCCCAGCATGGCGACCTGGATCATGGTCATGATCTCGCCGCCTTCACTGCCGAGGACTGCGCAGCCCAGGATCTGCCCGTTGTCCGCGTCGACGACGGCCTTCATGAAGCCGCGCGTCTCCCCGGTCTCGATGGCCCGGATGACGGCGCTCATCGGGAGCTTCGCCACCCGAATTGCGTGTCCGTTCGCCCTTGCTTCGTGCTCGGTCATGCCGACGCGGCCGAGCTGCGGGTCGATGAACACCGTGTATGGGACGATCCGGTCCCGTGTGCTCGCCTTCTCGTGCCCGATCAGGTTGGCGTGCAGAATGCGGTAATCGTCGTAGGAAGAGTGGGTGAAGGCCGGGCCGGGCGTGACGTCTCCCATCGCGCAGACGCCGAGCACGGTGGTGTTCAGGTACTCATCGACCTCGACGAAGCCGTGGTCGTCGAGACGGACGCCGGCCACCTCGGGGGTCAGCGCCTCCGTGTTCGGGATGCGGCCGATGGCCGAGAGCAGGTGTGAGCCTTCGAGCGGTCGCTCACCGTCGTCCGTGCGAACGGTCAGCCGCAGGTGACCGCCGTCGGTCGGCTCGACCCGGACCGGCGTCGACGAGGTCGAGACCGTGATCCCGTCATCGCGCAAGAGAGCGGCGACCTCGTCGGAGACGTCCTCGTCCTCGCGCGTCAGCAGGTGCGCGGCGTGTTGGACGATGGTGACCTCGCTGCCGAACCGGCGGAACATCTGCCCGAACTCCAGCCCGATGTAGCCGCCGCCGACGATGATCAGGTGCTCCGGGAGCTCGTCCAACTCCATGATCGACGTCGAATCGAGCACGGGGACATGGTCCGCGCCGGGGATCGCCAGCGGCTTGGGCCGGGCGCCCGTGTCGATGACGATCACCGGTGCGCTGATCTGCTGCCTCCCGCCGTCGGTCGAGGCGACCTCGACCGACTTCGGCCCGGTGAAATGAGCCTCGCCTTCGATCAGGTCGAGCCCGTCCTGCGCCAGGCGGCTCGCGTAGTTCTGCTGCGCTCCGACGACCATGGCCCGTTTGCGCTCGCGCACCGCGGCCACGTCCACCGATACCGGACCGATCCGCACGCCGTACTCCGCGGCCCGGCGCGCCTGGTGGGCGAGGCGGGCACTGGCGACCATCGTCTTGGTCGGGGTGCACCCGATGTTCACGCAGACACCGCCGAGTTGGCCACGCTCGACCAGCGCTACCTTCTGGCCCGCCTTCGCCAGCTCGACGGGAAGGAACCGGCCGCCCTGGCTGGCTCCGATCACGATCGTGCCGTAGGGCTCATCGGCCATTACGTCTTCTCCCCTCGTCCTCGTTGAGCCGGGCGGGTCGGTCGCGGCGGCAGGGAAACCACCGGCACGGCACGCATGCGCGACCGGCCGCGCGAATCGGTCAGCCGAGCTGGGGGACCACGCCGTGGACGCTGTCGATGAAAGCGCTGAAATCCGCCATGAACCGGGTGAGGAACTGCCTCGTCGAGTCGTCGAGGACATCGCCGTCCGGGGTGAAGACATCCGGGCGGAACTGGATGTAGGCCTCCGGGGAAGTCATCTGCGGGGAATTGCAGTAGCCCAGGACACTGCGCAGGCTGAGCTGAGCAATCGCGGTGCCGATCTTGCCCGGCGAGGCGCCGATGACGGCGGATGGCTTGAGGGTGAACGAATTGTCGCCCCACGGGCGGCTGGCCCAGTCGATGGCGTTCTTCAGCGCGCCCGGGATCGAGCGGTTGTACTCCGGCGTCACGAACAGCAGTGCGTCGACGGCGGTGATGGCCGCCTTGAGTGCCCGGCCCTCGGGCGGGTAGTCGGCGTCGTAGTCGTGGTTGTAGAGCGGCAGATCCTTGATCGGAATCTCGGTGAACGTCAACTGTGGTGGTGAGAGCCGGATCAGGGCCTTGGACAGGATCCGGTTGATAGATTCCTTGGACAGACTGCCGATGATGTAGCCGACGGTATAGGTACTCACGCGATGCCTCCTGACCAGAGATTTCCGATACTGAACGGAGCGCCTGGCGTCGTTGACGCATGGCGGTTTCGACGGGAGTGCAGGGTCAACGTAGCACTTCACAGCGGTCGCGTCGTCCGGGTATCGGACGCCGCCGGTCGGATCGGAAGGACTCTTTCCGGGTGCGGTCCCGATCGCCCTGCGAATCCGATGCCGCCCCAACAAGATTCGCCAGAACTGCGAGACCTCCCCGGCGTCGATTCAGTCGGTGGTGTTGCGGATGGATGTGGTTGAGGACAGGTTCGTCTCGAGTTTCGCCAAGGCGCGGAGCAGCTGTCGTTGCTGGCTCGTGCTCATGTCGCCGACCGTGTCGGTTTCGAGGTCTGTCCACAGTTGCTCGATGCGGCTGCGTAAGGCCATTCCGGCCGGTGTCGATTCGACGAGAGTGGCTCGGCCGTCGGTTGGATCTTGGCGGCGACGTATCGAAGGCGCGTCAACCCCATGACATCACCCAGCGAGCAGCGAGCCGGACCTGACACCCGTTCAGAGTCGATATCGAGATGTTCTGGCAGGCATGACGATCGTGTACCCCGCACCGCGGCGGTCGGGGCCATCGGGAGTCCGAGCGGGGATCCGGGTTATCGACGATCAGTATGCGGAGTTGACGTTGTCCATGGAGCCGTAGCGGGCGGCTGCGTAGTTGCAGGCGGCGGTGATGTTGGCTACGGGGTCGTAGATGTCCCAGGAGGTTCCGGCGACGTGGTAGGCCTGGAAGGTTGGGTCGATGACCTGGAGTAGGCCTTTGGATGGGGTGCCGCTGGCTGCGTTGGTGTCGTAGAGGTTGATGGCGCCGGGGTCTCCGCCGGATTCGCGCATGATGTTGCGGTGGATGGCGTCGTAGCTGCCCGGGATGCCTTGTGCGGCCATGATATCCAGTGCTTGGCGGATCCAGCCGTCGAGGTCGGAACCGTACACGCCGGACTCGGCCGAAATCTTCGTGCCGGAAAGACTCATGGCTGCCGGAACAGTCTGTGCCGGTGTTTGCGGGACGAGTGCCGATGCCTGGGCGGTTGCCGTGATCGTCAATGATGCGGCTGCCAGGGCGTAGACGGCGAGACGGCGGGCGGTCCGGGTGCGGGGACGGGGTCCGGTGGCCATTGAGTTCCTCCTCGGGAATTTCGGTGCCGGGCACATGTCGCTCCGTTGCGACCTGCGGGGCGAAAGAGCCCTGGCGGCGTTTCCGGGGGAATTGGCCGCGTCGGCAGTGAAGACAGCATTGGTTGCGGGCCTGTGTCGGCACGACGGCCGATCTCCCGGAGACATACCTATTTCCGGGACTCACCCCTTTTCCGGCTCTCGGCTCGATCCGCCGCACCGGCCGGCACCCGTGTCGGGAATGGCAGAGTTTGCCACCCGGGCACCAACAGCATCCACGGAGTGCGGTCACGGCCGGTCGCGAGCATTTTTCGTGATGGTCTGACCACTCGCGCAGGGATATTCTTGCTGGTGTCCGCTGCTGCGAATTACGAGTTACCGATGGCTGAAAGTGTTCCAATCGAAACGCAGCGTGATGCCGGTCCCGACGTCGTCACGGAGCTGAGCGCTGCCGGGTTCGACGACGCCCATGAGATCGGGCGGAGCGGTCTCGGGGCTGTTTACCGATGCACCCAGGTTGCCGTTGACCGCACGGTGGCGGTGAAGGTCCTCACCGGTGAACTGGAGCAGGACCGGGAGCGTTTCTTCCGCGAGCAGCGGGCAATGGGTCGCCTCACCGGGCATCCGAACATTGTCAGCATGTTCGAGGTCGGGCAAACGGGCAGCGGTCGTCCCTATCTGGTCATGCCGTATTTTTCCCGAGGCTCGCTGGCTGAACGTATCCGCGACGACGGTCGGCTGCCTCTCACGGACGCGCTTCACATCGGGGTGAGGATCGCGGGGGCGCTGGAATCCGCACATCGAGCGGGAGTTCTCCACCGCGATATCAGGCCGGCGAACATTCTGCTCACCGACTACGACGAGCCGGCGTTGACCGACTTCGGTCTCGCCCACGTCTCCGACGAGTTCGAGACCGATGCCGACCTCATCGCCAGCTCGCCGGCCTTCACCGCGCCCGAGGTGCTCGGTGGACAGGCACCCAGCCATGGCTCGGATGTCTACGGGCTGGGAGCCACCTTGCTCGGTGCTCTCACCGGCCAGGTCGGGTCCGAACGCGGCCGCGGTGAGCCGGCGGCGACCCAGTTCGTACGGATCACCGGCCCCTCGAATCCCGACCGCTGTGAAATCGGTGTCCCCTGGGACGTACGCGCAGTGATCGAGGCGGCGATGTCTCGCGACCCGCACCACCGGCCTACCGCAACGCTGTTGGGCGAGCAACTGCGCCGAATACAGCGAGAGCACGGTTTCGCGGTCGACGAGATGGCGGTGCGCGACGAATCGGGCTCCGAATCCGAATCGCTGGTGAGTTCGGAACCGTCAGGGCCGCAAGGAGTTCCGCGTATTCGCAGCGACGGATTGCACGAGGGGACGGGGAATCTGCCGCTCGAGCTGACCAGCTTCGTCGATCGACGGACCCAGTTGTCCGAGGTCGGTAATCTGCTGCCAGGGTCGCGTCTGGTGACCCTGACCGGGATCGGCGGGGTCGGAAAGTCAAGGCTCGCACAGCGAGTCGCGCACAAGGTCCGGCAGAGGTTCGCGAACGGGGCGTGGCTGGTCGAGTTGGCGGAGCTGCGCGATGACGCTCTGCTGGCCGATGCGGTGGCCGCTGTCTTCGGGATACGAAGCCAAGGTGTCATATCCGTGCTCGACACGCTGGTGGAGGCGCTGGAACCCTATGAGCTGCTGCTGGTGCTGGACAACTGTGAGCACGTGGTCGACGCGGCCGCGAAGCTGTCGGAGGCGCTGCTGCGGGCGTGTCCGAATGTGCGAATCCTGGCCACGAGCCGGGAGGCACTGGGGATCGGCGGGGAAACCGTGTATCCGGTTCAGCCGCTCGGGATTCCCGATTCGACCAATGAGCGGGCGCTGGCGCACTCCCACGCGGTGGCACTGTTCGTCGAACGCGCCGCCGCGGCGGTGCCGGGATTCGAGATGACCGAAGCGAACCAGCGTGCCATTGCCCAGATCTGCACCAGGCTGGACGGATTGCCGTTGGCGATCGAGCTGGCCGCGGCGCGCCTGCGCACGATGTCGGTCGAGCAGATCCAGACCCGGCTCACAGACCGCTACGCCCTGTTGACCCGGGGTGGCCGGGGAACGCCGAAGCGGCAGCAGACGCTGTGGTACTGCGTCAATTGGAGCTATGACCTGTGCACACCCGACGAGAAGCGGCTGTGGGCTTGCTTGTCGGTGTTCGCCGGCGGCTTCGAACTCGACGCCGTCGAGCAGGTGTGCGCCGATGACATGACCGAGTCCCAGGTGCTCGATACCTTGTCCGCGCTGGTGGACAAATCGATCCTGGTCCGGCAGGAAGCCGAGGGGGCGGTGCGCTTCCGGATGCTCGAGACGGTGCAGGAATTCGGCCGGGAGAAGGCCGAGGAGTCCGGTCGGTTCCCGGACCTGCACCGGCGGCATCGGGACTGGTGCGAACAACTGGTACGCGAGGCCGGCGCCAATTTCATCGGCCCGCATCAACTGGATTGGGTTGCCCGGCTCGAGCGGGAACTGCCGAATCTTCGAGAGGCATTGGACTTCAGCCTGTCCGAGTCCGAGGAAGGCGGGCTCGGGATGACCACGAACCTGTACCTTTTCTGGGGCTTGCGGGGGCGGCTGCATGAGGGCCGTCGCTGGTATGAGCGCGTGCTCGGCCATTCGCTCGACGGCCGGACCACGGACCGAGCCAGGGCACTGTTCGCCGCCGGCACGATCGCGGGTTTGACCGGCGACCTGCAGACCGCGAACGACCGGTTCACGGAGCTCCGCGTACTCGCCGAGCAGACAGTGGAACCGCTGGTCGGAGCCTTGGTCAACCACGCCGAGGCAAATCAGGCGCTCGCCCGCGGCAATGTCGGCGAGTCCGACGCGGTTGCCCTGCTGACCGATGTGGTCCGCAGTTACGAGGCGTGCGGTGAGCTCGGAATGCAGTTGGACGCTCAACTGTCCCTCGGCTGGGCCTACGCCCTGGGCGGTGATGCTGCCCGGGCCGTCGCCTGCCATGAGAAGACGCTCGCCACGACAGCAGCCTGCGGCGAAACGATCTATCGCTCATGGGCGTTGTTCGCGGCGGGCTTCGCCGTCTGGCGCGACGGCGACGTCGAACGCGCCAAGCACCTGCTGGAGGAAGGCGTTCGGCTGTCCGCACTGACATCCGATCCGCTCGTGGCCGCGGGTTGTCTGGAGACGCTGGCCTGGATTGCCGCCGACCGGAACGAACCTCGCCGTGCGGCGGTCCTGATGGGCGCAGCGGACAAGTTGGGGCGCCTCGCCGGCACCGCGACGCTCATGGTCCGTGATCTGCTCGCATACCGTACCGAGTGCATGCGGAGCAGCCGGCAGGCGCTCGGCGCACGAGCCTTCGACCGGGCCCGCCAGGAAGGTTCCGCGATGAGTCTCGACTCGGCCGTACGGCTCGCGCTCGACGAGCCGTCCCCCGCACCCGATAGTTCGCCGCAGCAGCTGACGAAACGTGAACGGCAGGTCGCCGACCTCGTCGCGGAAGGCCTGACGAACAGGGCGATCGCGTCACGTCTGGTGATCTCACAACGCACCGCACAGGGGCACGTCGAACACATCCTGGCCAAATTGGGTTTCACCTCGCGCGCCCAGATAGCGGCGTGGGCTGCGGAAAATTCCGGCGGCAGTCCGGGATGACCGGCCGGCGTCTCGCTGTGGTGTCGGCCGTGTCGAACTGCTCCCCGTGCCGGTGCGGCAACGGATAATTCGGCTGTGACCCAAGGCGGCGAGGCCCCTCCGGACGATGCGCAGATCCTCGGACGGGTGATGGGCGCGGGTCGCCCGCAGAGCGTCGGTAGCTTTCGCTTCTGGTTCGGTGACCAGCGGTGGGAGTGGTCCGATGAGGTGGCGGTGATGCACGGCTACCCGCCGGGCGCGGTGTCGCCGACCACTGATCTGCTGCTCTCGCACAAGCATCCCGAGGATCGTGTCCAGGTCGCGAGCATGATCGCGCGTTCGGTGAACGATGCGCTGCCGTTCTCGAGCCGCCACCGCATCATCGATACCGGCGGGAACGTGCACGACGTGATCGTGGTGGGTGATCAGATGGTCGACGGCCAGGATCGGGTTGTCGGATCGGCCGGTTTCTACATCGACGTGACCGATGCGCTGGCTGAGCACCGTCAGGAGGCTCTCGACGACAGCCTGCCCGAGCTGTATGCCGCGCGTGCGGTGATCGAGCAGGCCAAGGGCGCGATCATGCTGGTCTACGGTGTCAGCGCCGAGGCGGCGTTCCGGGTGCTCGCCTGGCGATCGCAGGAGACCAACACCAAGCTGCGTGCCCTGGCCGCGCAATTGATGGAGGACCTGCAAGCTCTGGCGGACGCGGCGAAGCCGATTCGCACCCACTTCGACCACCTGCTGCTGACCGCCCACGAGCGAGTACCTGAGCAATGACGGTCAGCGGTTTCCGGGCCGCGCCCCGCGGTACGCGAACAGTCGGTTGCAGCACCGGCGAGCGCGGGTTTACCGTCAGAGGGTTCGGTGTGCGTCGATTGGCAGATCGTGGCATCAACAACGCAGCAGCGCAGGCCCTTTCGCGCGTTGACGAAGCCCCTGGCACTGACCCGGCAGGAATCGCTGCAAATGGCTGCGATGGCCGGGATGATCGTCGGCCTGCATGTGCTGGGCTGGTTCACGCTGGTCGCGCTCGTCGCCCCGCAGCATCTCAGCGTCGGTGACCGCACCCTCGGCATCGGAGTCGGCCTGACCGCGTACACCCTGGGTATGCGGCATGCGTTCGACGCCGACCACATCGCTGCCATCGACAACACCACGCGCAAGCTCATGCACGATGGGCAACGTCCGCTGTCGGTGGGATTCTTCTTCTCTCTCGGACATTCCACGGTCGTCTTCGTGCTGGCCCTGCTGCTCTCGATGGGCGTGCGGGTCATTGCCGGGCCGATCGAGAACGACTCCTCGGCCCTGCATCACTACACCGGACTGATCGGCACGACGGTATCCGGGACGTTCCTCTACCTCATCGCGATCCTGAATCTCGTTGTGCTGGTGGGTATTCTGCGGGTCTTCGGGCGCATGCGCGGCGGCGGCCACGACGAGGCCGAGCTGGAGCAGCAGCTGGCACAGCGTGGTCTGGTGAATCGGCTGCTCGGGCCGGTGACGAGGTCGGTGACGAAGTCCTGGCAGATGTATCCGATCGGGCTGCTGTTCGGTCTCGGCTTCGACACCGCCACCGAGGTCGCGCTGCTGGTATTGGCCGGCACCAGCGCGGCGGTGGGCCTGCCCTGGTACGCGATTCTGTGTCTGCCGATTCTGTTCGCCGCCGGTATGAGCCTGCTGGACACTGTCGACGGCGGCTTCATGAACTTCGCCTACGGATGGGCTTTCGCCAAACCCGTGCGCAGGGTCTACTACAACATCACCGTCACGGCGCTGTCCGTCGCGGTCGCCCTGATCATCGGCACCATCGAGCTGCTCGGCCTGCTCGTCGGCCAATTGGGCTGGACCGGCGGCGTCTGGGATTGGGTCGGCGGACTCGACCTCAATGTGGTCGGTTTCCTCGTGGTCGGCCTGTTCGTCCTCACCTGGGCCATTGCCCTGCTGACCTGGCACTACGGTGGCCTCGAGGAAAAGTGGACCACCGCGCGGCAACCTGAAGCCGGGCAATGAACCGCAGGGGTGAGGTGGTGTGCGGGGAACGGCTCGGGAGTAGCTTGATAGGGGTCCTTCTCGGTAGGGGTTCTTCTCGACGAGACGAGTCGTTGTGCACGAGATGGCGATTACCCAGAGTGTCATCGATGCCGTCGGCGAACACGCGGCCGGCCGCACCGTCCATAGCGTGACCCTCGAGATCGGCGCACTCTGTGCTGTCGTCCCCGACGCTCTGCGATTCTGCTTCGATCTGGCCGCCGAGGGAACCGTCGCGGCGGGCGCACGTCTGGACATCCATCTCATTCCCGGCATGGCCCGGTGCCGGGCCTGCGGCCGGGACTTCGTCCTGCCCGATCCTGTGCTGCTGTGCCCCTGCGGCAGTGCGGATGTCGAGGTGACCGCCGGGCGGGAGCTGCGAATCCGATCCATGGAGGTGAGCGACCCATGTGTGCTACCTGCGGATGCGGTGGCGAGACGGGCGGACTGATCACCGTCCCGCACCCGCACGACCACGCCCATCACGACCATGGGCACCCGGGGCACGACCATGCCGGCCACGAACACGGCGGTGACCACGTGCACCTGCCCATCACCGAGACCGTGACGCTGGAACAGCAGGTCCTGGCCAAGAACGACCGGCTGGCACAGGAGAACCGGGCCTGGCTCGCCGAACGCGACATCCTCGCGCTCAATATGACGAGTTCGCCGGGTGCGGGAAAGACCACGCTGCTGGTCCGCACCATCCGTGAACTCGGTGGAGCACCGATCGCCGTCATCGAGGGGGATCAGGAGACCCTGCTCGACGCCGAGCGGATCATGGCCACGGGATGCAAGGTGGCACAGATCAATACCGGTGCCGGCTGTCACCTGGACGCGGCCATGACCCGCCGCGCCCTCGACCTGCTCGCGCCGGAGTCCGGCAGCCTGCTGTTCATCGAGAACGTCGGAAACCTGGTGTGCCCGGCGCTGTTCGATCTGGGCGAGAGCGGCAAGGTCGTGGTGATCTCGGTGACCGAGGGCACCGACAAGCCGCTGAAGTACCCGCACATGTTCTCGGTGGCGACCCTGGTGCTGATCAACAAGATCGACCTGTTGCCCTACGTCGACTTCGACCCGGACCGCTTCGGTGAGCTCGCGCGATCGGTGAATCCCGGGGTCCGGATCCTGGAGATCTCGGCGTCCACCGGGGCGGGTCTGGCGCAGTGGTACGAGTGGCTGTCCGCGCAGCGCGTGCCTGCTTAGCGGACCCTTGAGGCGGTCTCGGGCCGCGCCTAAACTTACGTGATCAGGCTCACATCCCGGCCGGTCGTTTTCGAGAAAACGGCGACGCCCGACCGCCTGGCATTTCGCTTCGAAGGGTGGCACCTTTTCATGCCGACTAAAGAAGCAGTCAATGCGGAGCAGACGCTGATCCACGTTCTCTGGATCAACGCGGGACTCAGTTGTGATGGCGACTCGGTGGCCCTGACTGCCGCCACCCAGCCCAGTGTCGAGGAGATAGCTCTCGGATCCCTGCCTGGTCTGCCCAAGATCGCCGTTCATTGGCCACTCATCGATTACGAATGTGGCCCGACCGGGGGAGCCGACGACTTCCTCGAGTGGTTCTTCAAGGCCGATCGTGGCGAGCTCGAACCCTTCGTCCTGGTCGTCGAGGGGTCGATCCCGAACGAGCGTTTGCACGTCGAGGGCTACTGGTGCGGGTTCGGCAACAATCCCGAGACCAACCAGCCCATGACCACCAGCGAATGGGTCGATCGGCTGGCCCCGAAGGCGACCGCGGTGGTCGCGGCCGGTACCTGCGCGACCTACGGCGGCATCCACGCCATGGCCGGCAATCCGACCGGCGCCATGGGCGTCCCCGACTACCTGGGCTGGGAGTGGAAGAGCAAGGCCGGCATACCCATCGTGTGCGTGCCGGGTTGCCCGATCCAGCCCGACAATCTCTCCGAGACCCTGACCTACCTGCTCTACATGGCCACCGGTCAGGCCCCGATGATCCCGCTCGACGAGGCATTGCGCCCCAAATGGCTTTTCGGTGCGACGGTGCACGAGGGGTGCGATCGCGCGGGCTATTACGAGCAAGGGGATTTCGCCACCGAATACGGCTCGCCGAAATGCATCGTGAAATTGGGGTGCTGGGGCCCGGTCGTGAAATGCAATGTGCCCAAACGCGGTTGGATAAACGGCGTCGGCGGTTGCCCGAATGTCGGTGGTATCTGTATCGGTTGCACCATGCCCGGATTCCCGGACAAGTTCATGCCCTTCATGGACGAGCCGCCGGGCGGCAAGTTGTCCTCCACCGCGTCGGGTTTGTACGGCTCGGTGATTCGCAGTCTGCGGCACATCACCGGCCGCACCGTGGACAAGGAGCCGAGCTGGCGGCACAAGGGAGACAAACTGGATTCCGGCGCGGTCCGGACCTGGTAGGGAAGGCAATCCGATGACCGAGATCATTCCCGAGCCCTCGCACCGCACGATCCAACCGGATGCCCTCGTCGAGATGGCCTGGGATCCGATCACCCGCATCGTCGGGAGCCTGGGCATCTACACCAAGATCGATTTCGAGAATCGGGAGGTGGTCGAGTGCCACAGCACCTCCTCGATCTTCCGCGGTTACTCGATCTTCATGCGCGGCAAGGATCCTCGTGACGCGCACTTCATCACCAGCCGCATCTGCGGCATCTGCGGCGACAACCACGCCACCTGTTCGTGCTACTGCCAGAACATGGCCTACGGGGTGAAGCCGCCGAATCTGGGTGAGTGGATCGTCAATATGGGTGAGGCCGCCGAGTACATGTTCGACCACAACATCTTCCAGGAGAACCTGGTCGGCGTGGACTTCTGCGAGAAGATGGTGTCCGAGACCAACCCGGGCGTGCTGGCCCTGGCCGAGAAGACCGAGGCGCCGCACGCGCAGGCGCACGGCTACCGCACCGTCGCCGACATCATGCGGGCGCTCAACCCCTTCACCGGCGAGTTCTATCGCGAGGCGCTGCAGGTCAGCCGCTACACGCGAGAGATGTTCTGCCTCATGGAGGGCCGCCACGTGCACCCGTCGACGCTGTACCCCGGCGGGGTCGGCACGGTCGCCACCATCCAGTTGATGACCGACTACATGACCCGGCTCATGCGCTACGTCGAGTTCATGAAGAAGGTCGTCCCCATGCACGACGACCTGTTCGACTTCTTCTACGCGGCGCTGCCCGGATACAACCGGGTCGGCCTGCGGCGCACGCTGCTGGGCTGCTGGGGCTCGTTCCAGGATCCCGAGGTGTGCAACTTCAACTACAAGGACATGGAGAACTGGGGCAACGCGATGTTCGTGACCCCCGGCGTCATAGTGGACGGGAAGCTGATCACCCACTCACTGCTGGACATCAATCTCGGTATCCGAATCCTCTTGGGCAGTTCGTATTACGAGGACTGGACCGACCAGGAGATGTTCGTCAAGAACGATCCGCTGGGCAATCCGGTGGACCGCCGCCACCCCTGGAATCAGCACACCAACCCCAGCCCGCAGAAGCGTGACCTGGAGGACAAGTACAGCTGGGTGATGTCGCCACGCTGGTTCGACGGCAAGGAACATCTCGCGCTCGACACCGGTGGCGGACCGCTAGCGCGACTGTGGTCCACCGCCCTGGCGGGGATGGTCGACATCGGCTATGTCAAGTCCACCGGCCACAGCGTGCAGATCAATCTGCCCAAGACGGCGCTCAAGGGTCCGGTCGAATTGGAGTGGACGATACCGGCTTTCGGCAGCAACACCATCGAGCGCAACCGCGCCCGCACCTACTTCCAGGCCTACGCCGCGGCGTGCGCGCTGCACTTCGCGGAGAAGGCGCTCGAAGAGATCCGGGCCGGGCGGACCAAGACCTGGGAGCATTTCGAGGTGCCGGACGAGAGCATCGGCTGCGGTTTCACCGAGGCCGTGCGCGGTGTGCTGTCGCACCACATGGTGATCCGGGACGGCAAGATCGCCAACTACCATCCGTATCCGCCCACACCCTGGAACGCCAGCCCGCGCGACAGTTTCGGAACCCCGGGACCGTACGAGGACGCGGTGCAGGGACAGCCGATCTTCGAGGAGAACGATCGGGAGCACTTCAAGGGCATCGACATCATGCGCACCGTCCGCAGTTTCGATCCCTGCCTGCCCTGCGGTGTGCACATGTACCTGGGTGGTGGCAAGTCCTTGGACCTGCTCCACTCACCCACCCAGGCGCTGACCGCTGAGTAGCGGTCGAGCCGGTACCGGGAGGCGAGCGCGGTGAACGACCGATCCGAGGACCACCGCGCTCAGGCCGCGGACACCGATCGCTGGCGCGAGGCCGGCGAGCGGATCGACACCCTGCTGGGTGCGATTTCCGCCGCCGGGCCCGTGGCGCGGGAGCGCGCCGAGGAACTGGTCGGTGAGGTCGTCGGCCTGTACGGTGCGGGATTCGAGCGGACCATCCGGCTGCTCGATCCCGAGACCGTCGAACGGCTGGTGGCCGACGACCTGATCGCCAGCCTGCTGCTGGTACACGGACTGCACCCGCACGACACGCTCACCCGCGTGCGCACGGCGCTGGACGGGGTGCGCCCGTACCTGGGCTCGCACGGTGGCGACGTGACGGTGGTGGCGGTGACCGACGGCGTGCTGCGGCTGGCCTTCACCGGCAGCTGCCGCAGTTGCCCGTCCTCCGGGGTGACCCTGGAGCTGGCGGTGGAGGACGCGGTGCGCGCCGCCGCGCCGGAGATCGAGACCATCGAAGTAGTTGCGTCCGAACCGGATTCGAATACCGGCGTGATCCCGGCGGAGTCGCTGCTGGCCCGCGTCCACGCCAACGGCGAGCACGGCGGAACCTGGATCGGGGCGCCCGAGCTGGCACAGCTCGGCACGGGTGAGGTGGGTGGTTTCGCGCTGGCCGGCGCGGCCGTCGTGGCCTGCCGGGTCGGCGACGAGCTGTTCGTCTACCGCGATCACTGTCCGTCGTGCGGGAATTCGATGGCGGGAGCGGCGCTGCATCGCCGGGCCGGGTTCGGGGCCGGCGCGGCCGTGCTGCGCTGCCCGGTCTGCCGGGCCCACTTCGACGTCGTGCACGCGGGCGCACGCCTGGACGGCGACGGTCATCTGGAACCGCTCCCGGTCCTGATCCGTTCGGGCACACCGCAGGTGGCGGTGCCGATGGAGGCGGCCGGATGAATCCCGCCTTCGGCGTGCTGCGCAGGCTCGCGACGTCCCGGCCCGCTCCGGCGCCGGCGGGGGAGCGGTGTGAGATGTGCGGTGAAACCATCGCCGAGACGCACAGCCACGTCGTGAATATCGAAGGCAGACAACTCATGTGCGTCTGCCGGGCCTGCTATCTGCTGTTCACCGACCGCACCGCGAACCTGCGGTATCGCGCGGTCCCGGATCGCTGCCTCGCCTTCCCCGGGATCAGTATCGGCCCGGGGGAGTGGGACGCCCTGCAGATTCCGGTCGGCCTGGCCTTCTTCTTCCGCAACTCCACGCTCGGCCGCACGGTCGCCTTCTATCCCGGCCCGGCCGGCGCCACCGAATCCGAACTGCCGCTGGACCAGTGGAGCGCGATCCTGGACCGGCATCCCGAGCTCGCACAGGCCGACGACGATGTCGAGGCCGTGCTGATCCACCTGCCCGAGCGCGGCGGCACCCCGACCTGCCTGCTGCTGCCGATCGACGCCTGCTACGAATTCGTCGGGCACATGCGGTTGCTGTGGCGCGGATTCGACGGCGGGCAGGAAGCCCGCCACTACATCGAGGAATTCCTCGCCGCCATGACCGCCCGGGCCCGCGTCGTCGGAGGCACACCGTGAGCCCGGCGTACTCGATCACCTTCGCGGTCCTGGGCATCCGGCCCGAACCGTATGCCGTGACGCCGACCCTGTCGGCGCGGATCGGCATCGCCGCGCTGTCCGAGGAGCCCGTGCACGCCATCGCCCTGCGCGCACAGGTGCGTATCGACCCGAACCGCCGCTCCTACACCGACGAGGAGGGTGCGGGCCTGACCGATCTGTTCGGTCCCCGGGAGCGCTGGGCCGACACCCAACGCTCCTTCCTGTGGATGCATTGCGCGACAATGGTTCCCGGCTTCGCCAGCGGTGGCACCGAGGTGGATCTGCCGATGCTGTGCACCTACGACCTCGAGGTCGCGGGTTCGAAGTACCTGCACGCGCTGCGCGACGGCACGGTCCCGCTGTCGTTCCTGTTCAGTGGCACCGTGTTCATCAGGGGCGAAACCGGTTTCGCGGTGCAGCAGGTGCCGTGGGACCGCGATGACCGCTTCAACATGCCGGTGTCGGTGTGGCGGGATCTGATGGCCGCGCATTTCCCGGACACGGGCTGGGTGCGGTTGTCGCGCGAGACACTGGATGAGCTGTCCGCCTTCAAATCCGGTCGTGGCCTGCTCGGCTACGACCAGGCGGTGCGCGAGTTGCTCGCCGCGGGGGGTGCGTGATGAGCGCCGATGTCGCGGCACGGGCGGCGGCGCGCGCGGTGGCCGACGCGGTGCTCTACGAGGGGTACCTGCTGTACCCGTACCGGGCGAGCGCCCGGAAGAACGTGTGCCGCTGGCAGTTCGGCGTGCTCGGACCGGAGCGGGCGGCCGCGGACGGGCTGGGCGAGGATTCCGAGCTCGCGACGCAGTTCCCGGTCACGGCCGGTGAGCCGGCGCGGATCAGTGTCGCGGTGCGGTTCCTGCACCGGCAGCGGCGCACGGTCCGGAGCTCGGACGGCACCGCCGTCGCGGAACTCCATGCCGCCGGTCGGTCCTGGCTGAGCTGGGACGAGGCGGTCGAATACGAGCACGACATCGGCCCGATACCGCTGGCGCACAGCGTTTTTCCGTTCACGGTCCCCGGCGCCGAGGAGAGTGCGGCGATCAGTGACGACACCGGCGGCGTGGTCGGCTCGTTGCTGCGCACCCGGGAACCGCTCCGCGGCGAGCTCGAACTGTCGGTGGACGACGTCGGCGGCTACCGCCGAGTGGGTATCGTCCTGCGCAACACCGGCGCGGCGGCCACCGACCCCGATGACGCGCTGGCCCGCTCGCTGCTGGGCGCGCACCTGATCGTCGAACTCGACGGCGGGCGGTTCCATTCGCTCACCGATCCGCCTGCCGACGCCGAGGATGCTGTCCAAAGGTGTTGCCACCACCGCTGTTTCCCGGTGCTGGCGGGCCCGCCCGGCCAGGACGAGCTGCTGCTGGTCTCCCCGATCATCCTCTACGACCATCCCGAGATCGCTCCGCAGAGCCAGGGCCCGCTGTTCGACTCCACCGAGATCGACGAGATCCTGGCGCTGCGCGTGCTGACCATGACCGACGACGAGAAGCGCGAGGCGCGCGCAACCGACCCGCTCGCCGCCGAGATCATCGATCGCTGCGAGAAGCTCGACGCCGAGCGACTGGGATCCCTGCACGGCGTGCTGCGGGAGGACCCGTCCCCACGGGTGCTGCCCACGCTGGCCGACGGCGTCGACTGGTGGGATCCGATGGCCGACAGTGCCGTTGCGCCCGACACCGACGCGGTGGCGGTAGCCGGGGTGCTGGTGCGCAAGGGCAGCCGGGTGCGGTTGCATCCCGGGCGCCGCGCCGACGCGCAGGACCTGTTCTATGCCGGCCGCACCGCCAGGGTGGTCACGGTGCACGAGGACGTGGACGGCGGGGTGCACGTCGGTGTGGTCGCCGAGGACGACCCCGCGGCCGAATTGCACGAATGGTACGGGCGCTACCTGTACTTCGCCCCCGATGAGATCGAGCCGCTGGACGACTCGCCCGAGTGAAAGGAAGGGCCGGAGATGGCAACGGTAGGAGTGGTCGCGATAGTGATCGTCGCCCTGGCCGCGTTGTTCGCGGTCGCTGTGGGCCTTGTGTCCATCCCCGATATCCGCAGGTACTTCCGGATACGGCACATGTGAGCGGGTGATCGCACGACACGGGTACTGGTCGCCGGGATCGGCAATATGTTTCTCGGCGACGACGGATTCGGATCCGAGGTGGTCCGGCGGCTGCCGCCGGACCACGACCCCGGCGTGTGTGTCACCGACTACGGCATCCGGGGCCTGCACCTGGCCTACGACCTGCTCGACGGATGGGACGCGCTGGTGCTGGTGGACGCGATCCCCGATCGCGGCGAACCGGGACGCGTGGAGGTCTTCCGCGCCGAATCCGGCGGCGGCGCTGCCGGATTCGACGGGCACGCCATGCACCCGGAGGCCGTCTTCGAGACCGTGCGCGCACTCGGCGGCGCGGTGCCGCCGACGGTCGTGGTGGGCTGCCAGGTGTGCTCGGTCGACGAGCGTATGGGACTGACCGACGTGGTCGCCGCCGCCGTGCCCGCCGCGGTCGCCGCGGTCGGCGACGTGCTGGCCGAACTACTCGCCCGGCAGGAGGTGTGAGCCGTGTGCCTCGGAATTCCCGGCCTGGTCGTGGAGATCCTCGACGGCTATCACGACCAGATCGCGCTCGTCGACGTTTCCGGTGAGCGGCGGAAGGTCAATGTCGGCCTGCTGGACCAGGATCCGGTCCGGCCCGGTGACTGGGTGATCATTCACATGGGCCTGGCGGTGGAGAAGACCGATGCGGCCGGCGCGGCCGCGGCCCTGGACGGGCTGCGGCTGCTGCGCCAGGGAGACGCGCCATGAGCGCCGGGCGCGGCCGCCGCCGCGTGGTGGTGCGCGGCGTGGTGCAGGGCGTCGGCTTCCGGCCGTTCGTGTACACCACCGCCGCCGAACTGTCGCTGGCCGGATCGGTGTCCAACGACAGCTGCGGCGTGATCATCGAAATCGAGGGCGCGACCGCGGATCTGGCGGAGTTCGTGCGGCGGATGCGGTCGGATGCACCGCCGCTGGCGGTCGTCGAATCCGTCGAGTGCCTCGAGATTCCGGTGCGCGGCGGCACCGGCTTCCATATCGCCGCGACCAGCCGGGACGGGACCGGACGCACACTGGCCTCACCCGATGTGGCGATCTGCGCCGAGTGTGTCGCCGATCTGTGCGATCCGGGCAACCGGCGCTACCGGCACCCCTTCGTGAACTGCACCAACTGTGGTCCCCGGTTCACCATCATCGCGAGCCTGCCCTACGACCGCGATCGCACCAGCATGGCCGGCTTCCCGATGTGCGCGCGGTGCGCCGCCGAGTACGCCGATCCCGCCGACCGGCGCTTCCACGCGCAGCCCATCGCCTGCCCCGACTGTGGTCCCCGGTTGTCCTACACCGGCCCGGGCGCCGGTGATCCGGTCGCCGCCGCGCGAGAGTTGTTGCGCGACGGCGGAATTCTCGCCGTCAAGGGCATCGGCGGGTACCACCTGGCCTGCGACGCCGGGAACGAGACGGCAGTCGCCGAGCTGCGCCGGCGGAAACGCCGCGGGGACAAGCCGTTCGCCGTCATGACGGCGGATCTGGATACGGCACGGCGTATCGCCGAGATCGACGAGACGGCCGCCCGACTGCTGACCGGGCCCGCCCGGCCCATCGTGCTGCTGCCACGCGCGGACCGCGCAGTCGGTACCGAAACCGTCGGGCGCGCTCCGGAATTCGCCATCGCGCCGTCGGTCGCCCCGCGTAACCCCGATCTCGGTGTGATGCTCGCCTACACGCCGCTGCATCTGCTGCTCTTCGGCCTGCCCGGTGACCCGCCCGGCCCCCGGGTGCTCGTGATGACCTCGGCGAACCTCGGTGGCGAACCCATCTGCTACGACGACGCCGACGCCCGGACCCGGCTGGCGGGTCTGGCGGACGCCTGGCTCGCGCACGACCGTCCCATCGTGGTGCCCTGCGACGATTCGGTACTGCGGGTGGTCGACGGCATGGAACTGCCGTTGCGTCGTTCCCGCGGCTTCGCCCCGCTGCCCCTGGCCCTGCCGCTGCCGGTCCAGCCCACGCTCGCGGTGGGTGCGGATCTCAAGAACACCTGTGCCGTCGGCGACGGGCGCTATGCCTGGCTCAGCCAGCACATCGGCGATATGGACGATCTGGCGACGCTGCGCGCCTTCACCGACGCCGAACGCCATCTCGAGGAACTGACCGGCGTGCGACCGGCCGTGCTGGCCGCCGACGCCCACCCGCGCTACCGCTCGACCGCGTGGGCCCGGGAGCAGGCGGGCGAGCGGCCGGTGCGCACCGTGCAGCACCATCACGCGCACATCGCGGCGGTCATGGGTGAACACGGCCTCGATCCGGCCGCCGCCGTCCTCGGAATCGCCTTCGACGGCACCGGGTTCGGGCCCGACGGCGCGATCTGGGGCGGCGAGGTGCTGGCGGCCGGATACAAGGGCTACCGGCGGCTGGCGCATCTGCGCTACGTACCGCTGGCCGGTGGCGACGTGAGCGTGCGCCGCCCCTACCGTATGGCGCTGGCGCACCTGCGGGCCGCCGGAATCGAATGGACCGAGGATCTTCCCGCGGTGCGTGCATGCCCGCCCGCCGAGCGCGCCGTGCTCGCCCACCAGCTGGACACCGGATTGGGCAGCGCGCCGACGTCGAGTATGGGCCGGCTGTTCGACGCCGTCGCGGCATTGGCCGGGGTCCGGTTCGAGGTCGACTACGAAGCGCAGGCCGCGATCGAACTGGAATGGCATGCGCGCGGGGTGGACCCGGAGTCCGGGCATTACCGGTTCGCGAGGCCGGATCGGGCCGGAGACGGGGACGGTGCGTCGGTGTTCGACGCCGCCCCGGTGATCGGCGCCGTGATCGGCGATGTGCGGGCGGGCGTCCCGGTGGGGATCATCGCGGCGCGTTTCCACGACGCGGTCGCGCGGCTGGTCCTCGGCCTCGCGGCCGACTACGCCATCCCGGCCACCCCGGTCGTCCTGACCGGCGGCGTGTTCCAGAACGCGCTGCTGCTGTCGGCCGCGCGTGGACTGTTGGTGGACAACGGTTTTCGAGTCTTGACCGCTCATCGGTTGCCGCCCAACGACGGCGGCCTGGCATTCGGGCAACTACTCGCCGCCGAGGCGGGTTGAGCGAAGGGAGCAGCAAATGTGCCTGGCAGTCCCGGGAAGGGTTCTCAGCCTGCAGGAACGCAATGGCACCCTGATGTCGATCGTGGACTTCGGCGGCGTGCAGAAGGACGTATGCCTGCAATACATCCCCGACGCCGCGGTCGGCGACTACGTCGTGGTCCACGTCGGTTTCGCCATTCAGCGGCTCGACGAGGAATCCGCCCTGCGGACACTCGCCGAGTTCGAGCATCTGGGTGTTCTGAAGGAGGAGTTCGGTAACGGATTCGAGATCGCGGCCGCGCAGGCGGGCCTGGCGAATCCCGAAGCAGCGCAGGAGTCGACAGGGCAGGAGTCGGATGAACCGGAGGTGGGGTCGTGAAGTACCTCGATGAATTCAGCAACCCGCAGCTCGCCGGGGTTCTCCTCGAGCGGATCCGGGAAAGCGCAACGCGCCGCTGGGCGATCATGGAAGTGTGTGGCGGGCAGACGCATTCGATCATCCGTCACGGCATCGACCAACTGCTGCCCGAGACGATCGAAATGATCCACGGACCCGGCTGCCCGGTGTGTGTGACCCCGCTCGGCATGATCGACAAGGCCCTCGACATCGCCGCGCAGCCCGGCGTGATCTTCTGCTCGTTCGGCGACATGCTGCGGGTACCGGGCAGCTCCAAGGACCTGTTCCGGGTCAAGAGCGAAGGCGGGGACGTCCGGGTGGTGTACTCGCCGCTCGACGCGCTCGAGCTGGCGCAGGCCAACCCCGATCGGCAGGTGGTGTTCTTCGGCATCGGCTTCGAGACCACCGCGCCCGCCAATGCGATGACGGTCTATCAGGCGAAACGGCTTGGCATACGGAACTTCTCGCTGCTCGTCTCGCACGTGCTGGTGCCGCCCGCCATCGCCGCGATCATGGAATCACCGTCGTGCCGGGTGCAGGCGTTCCTGGCCGCCGGACATGTCTGCACGGTGATGGGTACCCGCGAATACCCGCCGCTCGCCGACAAGTACCGGGTTCCGGTCG
Organism: Nocardia sp. NPDC059154; assembly: GCF_042755705.1. Taxonomy (NCBI): domain Bacteria; kingdom Bacillati; phylum Actinomycetota; class Actinomycetes; order Mycobacteriales; family Nocardiaceae; genus Nocardia; species Nocardia sp. NPDC059154. Next base: position 89,606 of record NZ_JBHZCS010000010.1, on the reverse strand, counting down.
TGGTCACCGGGTTCGAGCCGCTCGACATTCTCGAAGGCATCCGCCGCACCGTCATTCAGCTCGAATCCGGACGGCACGAGGTGGAGAACGCCTACCCGCGAGCCGTTGCCGAAGCGGGCAACCCGGTCGCGAAGGCGATGCTCGAAGACGTCTTCGAGGTCACCGACCGCGCCTGGCGCGGGATCGGCGTGATACCGCGCAGTGGGTGGCGGCTCTCGGATCGGTATCGCGAGTTCGACGCCGAACAGCGGTTCGCCGTCGGCGACCTGCACACCGCCGAGTCCTCGATCTGCCGTTCCGGTGAAGTGCTGCAGGGGCTGATCAAGCCGCACGAGTGCGCGGCCTTCGGCAAGCAGTGCACACCCCGCAACCCCCTCGGGGCCACGATGGTCTCCTCCGAGGGCGCGTGCGCCGCCTACTACCTGTACCGGCGCCTGGACCTGCCCGCGGAGGTGGCACATGCGTGAGGAGATCTCGGCGCCCGTCGACCTGGCGAACTGGGTGTGCCCCATGCCATTACGGGATTCACCCACCATCGTCATGGGCCACGGTGGCGGCGGCGCGATGTCGGGGGAACTGGTCGAGCATCTGTTCCTGCCCGCCTTCGGCGCGGCCGCCGAGGCCGGGATGGGGGACTCGGCGGTGCTCACCGTCGGGGAGTCCAGGCTCGCCTTCAGCACCGACTCCTTCGTGGTCAAACCGATGGTGTTCCCGGGCGGATCGATCGGTGAGCTCGCGGTCAACGGCACGGTCAACGACCTGGCCATGGCCGGTGCGCGACCGCTGGCGCTGTCGACGGCGTTCATTCTCGAAGAGGGCACCCCGCTGGCCGAGATCGCGCAGATCGCCGGGGCGATGGGTACCGCTGCGCTCGGCGCGGGCGTCACCCTGGTCACCGGTGACACCAAGGTGGTCGATGCCGGGCACGGCGACCGGGTGTACATCAACACCACGGGTATCGGCGTGATCGACGAGGGCGTGGACATCCGTCCCCAGCGCGCGAGTGTCGGGGACGTGGTGATAGTCAGCGGCGATATCGGCTTGCACGGCGTCGCGGTGCTGAGCTGTCGCGAGGGACTGGAGTTCGGCACCACGGTGTGCAGCGATACCGCACCGCTGCACGGCCTGGTGGCTGCCATGCTCGCCACCGGCGCCGACGTGCACGTGCTGCGCGACCCCACGCGCGGCGGTATGGCCGCATCGCTCAACGAGATCGCCCATACCGCGAAAGTCGGTGTGGCACTGGAGGAGAACGACATCCCGATCCCGCCCGAGATCCGCGACGCCTGTGGACTGCTCGGTCTCGACCCGATGTACGTCGCCAATGAGGGCAAGCTGGTCGCCTTCGTCGCGGCCGAGGACGCGGATCGGGTGCTGGCCGCCATGCACGCCCATCCGCTCGGGACGCGGGCCGCCGCGATCGGCGTCTGTGTGTCCGAGCATCCGGGCATGGTGGTGGCCAGGACCGCCCTCGGCGGTACCCGGGTGGTGGATCTGCCGGCCGGAGAACAGCTACCCAGAATCTGCTGAGGCGGAAGGGAATTCGCCCATGGACCCGGTCCACGTCGACGGGACCGAGATGTTCGCGCGCTACGCCTACGCGCCGAACGCGCTCGGCTACTGCGGACCGCCCGACTCTGCCGGGCTGCGTGACGGGTCGAGCGCGGCCGTGCGGGCGACCGCACCGCTGTTCTCCGGGGCGTGGCCGTATCTGTGCGTGATGTCCGCGCTGACCGGGATCGAGGATCCACTCGACGCCCGGCTCGTCGAATCCTATTGGCTCGGTGGCGGAGTCGGTGCCGCGCTGGATCCGGCCGAGTTCGGCGCGGCCCTGCTCGCGCGCATCGGGCCGGTCGCGGGCCAGTATTGGGCGCACCTGAGCGCCCGCCTGGCCGTGGAGGCCGCGCCCAACCACAGCTTCCACGTGCTCGGCGTCTACCCCTGGTCCCGGCTGCTCGATGCGGCGGGTGAAGGCCCGGCCCTGCGGATTCTCGACGACTGCCGGATCACCTGGGCGCGAGTGATCGATCGGAGCGATTCGCAGGTGCTGGTGCGGTCCCGCCGGTTGAGCTGGGATGGCCTGAGCCTGGGCCTGTCCAGGCTCGAGGACCGGACCCTGGACATCTGGCACGACGGGTACGCCGCCGTGCCCGACGTCGAGGTCGGCGACATCCTCGCGGTGCACTGGGATCACCTGTGCGGGCGGATATCACCCTCGCAAGCCGCCGCGCTCGCTACCACGACCGTGCGCCAGATCAGGGTGACCAACGAGCGGCTGGCGCTCGGCCGTTCCGCCGCAACGGCGGGCTCGAGGTCGGATGGGTGAATTCCCACCCGGACCTCGCCCGCGTCGGCTTCCGCCGAAATTCGATGAGTGCCAGCGCAACCGGGACCTGATCAGAGCTGCCCGAGGCGCTCGGCCAGGATCGTGGCGCGGGCCAGCTGGACCTTGCGGGCCTGGCCGGATGCGAAGGCCATCAGTCCGAGCGGGGTGCGCAGCCGGAGCTCGTCCTCGATACGCGTGCCTTCCGGGCCGTCGGCGAACTCGAAGCGGTAGCCCATGTGAACGCCGCCGGGGCTCTTCACCTCACCCCAGACCGCCTTGCCGGGTGTCCCCTCGAGCGACACCCGGATGCGGTTGTCGTATTTCAGCCCGAGGAGCCGGAACCGTTCGACGGCTACGTATGAGCCATCCTGGACATCCTCGACCGCCACGACGAGCGGCGACAGGCCGATGTAGTTCTCGGGCCGGGTCAGATGCTCGTAGGCCGCTTCCATGGGGGCAGGGACGGTGAAGGTGTTACGGAGAATCTTTTCCGGCATTCCCGAACTCTAGCGGTCCCGCTGGTATGGGCTCGGCGCGGTGCGGAACAGCTTGGCGTGCTGCTGATTCCGGTGTATCGGGTCGCACCGATGATGACCAGTCCGATCGACGTGGGGCAGCGATTCAATACTGATCAGTATCGGATACCTATCGGTATCGGTTATGCTTCGGTCATGCCCAAAGGAGTGACCAAGCGCAGGCCGATCACCGTGACCGCTTTGCTGGACGCGGCGTTGGCGCTGTTCGCGGAGCAGGGCTTCGGGGCGACGTCGATTCCGGAGATCTGCGCTCGGGGTGGGCTGACCAAGGGGGCGTTCTACTCGAACTTCGCCGACAAGGACGAGCTGTTCCTGGCGTTGTTCGATCGGGAGTGGAATGCGCGGCTCGAGCGGCTGCGGCAGTTGCTGCCGCCGGACCGCGACCCTGCCGCGACGCTGAGCGGGGCCGTACTCCCGTCGATGGTGGACGAGGCGGAGCGGCGGTGGTTGCTGGTGTCGGCGGAGTTCGGGCTGCATGCGATTCGGCGGCCCGCACTCGCGCGGGCGCTGCTCGAGCACGAGGTCCGCGGTCGCGCCGCAATGGCCGAACTGCTCACCGAGGCGCTCGCGGCGAAAGGGCTCGTTCCCGTGCTGCCGATCGAGGATCTCACCCGGCTGATAGTGACGGTCGTCGAGGGCGAGAACCTGCACACCCTGACCGAGCAGTCGGCTCAGCGTGCCGAAACGGCCACGGCACGTTGGGAAACCGTCGAAATTCTGATCGAGCGACTGTCCGCCCCGGAAGGCGATATCCATGACTGAGCAAGACATCCCTGTCCGCGGCGCGCACGGCCTCGACCATGTCGCCGCCCTGAACGACCTGCTGGCCGACGTCGGTCTCTCCACCGAAAACGCCGGAGGCAGTGTCGGTTTCGCCGGACAGGATCCGATACTGCCTGCCCGCCACCGGCTCGGGGCGTGCATCGGGATCCCGATCATGGCCGCCGCCGTCGGCGCTGTCGCCCTGCATCGCCGCCGTGGTGGCCCGGGCCAGGATCTGCATCTGGACCTGCGGCAGGCCGTGCACGGCATCACCCCGCATGCGTTCTGGCACCCCACCCTCGCCGGTGAACTGCCGCCGTTCCCGCTCGTCGCAGACAATCCCTTCCTGCTCACGCCGTATCGCACAGCTGACGGCCGCACCGTCATGGCCTCGGGCGTCTACCCGCACCTGGCGGCGAAATGGTGCCGATTCCTCGACGTCCCACCCGATTACGCGAAGGTCGCGGCCGCCTTCGCGACCCGCGATGCCTTCGAACTCGAGGACGCCGCGAATGCCGCGGGGCTCCCGCTGTGCATCGCCCGCACCCCCGGGGAATGGCTGGCTCACCCGCAGGGCGCACTGCTGGCGCAGCAGCCCGTGATCGGACTGCGCCGCATCGGCGACGCACCGACATCCGACTTCGGTTCGGCTGCAAGACCTTTGGACGGCATCCGCGTGCTGTCGTTCACCCACGCCATCGCCGGTCCCACCGTGGGCCGCACCCTGGCGGAGCACGGAGCTGACGTGCTGTGCGCCACCCGCCCGAACGATTACGAGCACGACTTCATCTATGCCGAAGCCAATGTCGGCTCTCGCAGCGCCTATCTCGACCTCACCACGGACGCCGGTCGCGAACGCGCCGACGGGCTCCTGGCCGACACCCATATCGTGGTCAACAATCACCGCGGCGACAAGCTCGAGAGCCTCGGCCTCGACCCCGAGCAGCTGGCCGCCCGGTACCCGGGCATCATTGTCGTCTCGGTCACCTGCTACGGCTCCGACGGCCCCTGGCGCACCCGCGGCGGTTTCGACATGAACGGCTCCGCCGCCTCGGGCCTGATGACCCTCGAAGGCACCCCGGAGAACCCGAAACTCCCTGTCACCGGCATGATCAACGATTTCATCACCGGCTATATGGGAGCCATCGGCGCCCTCGGCGCCCTGAACAAACGAGCCATCGAAGGCGGCTCCTGGCACGTCACCGTCAACCTCACCCGCACCGCCATGTGGTACCAAACCCTCGGGCTGGTCGACCCGGCACTCGCCGGCACCGACGACGACCACACCCTTCGCGAACCCGCCGCCTACGACGCCTCCAGCCCTCTCGGCGACATCCACATGCTCGCCCCGCCCGTCCGCTTCTCCCACACCGACCCCGCTTGGCCGGACCCGCCCTTGGTACCGCGCGGCTCCAGCCGACCCGAGTGGCGCGATCGATGAGTAGCTCCGAAGATCCGCACCGGCTGCGGCCCATCACCTGAATGTGTGATGCCTCGGGCGGCGCGGATCGGGCACGCTGACGTTTCGGCCGCTGGTATGGCCCGGATCAGATGATGCCTGTGACGAGGAGCGTCTCCATGACCAAGAGCGACGAATCGACGATGACGGTGGAGCAGGCGCGGACGATCTCTGCGCCGCTGTATGCCGCGTTGAACAGGCCGGCCGAGAAGGACGTCGCAGCACTGCTGGCCGAGGCATGCAACGACGACTACCGGTCGTTCCACACCAACCAGGATTTCCTGACGCGTGACCAGCTGGGTGAGGTGTTCACGCGGATGGGGGAGACCGTCCCGGATCTGGCGTGGGAGGTCGTCGACATCCATGTGGTCGACGACATGATGATCGTGCGCGGCGAGGCGACGGGGACGCCCGTGGCCGAGTTCTGGGGTGCGGCGCCCACCGGTAAGTCCTTCCGCACCATGGCCATCGACGTGTTCACCGTCCGAGACGGAAAGCTCGCCACGGGCTATCACGTCGAGAACTGGGCGACCGCGCTGAAGCAACTGCAGGCCTCGTAGTACGTCCTTGAACCCTGGATCGAGGGAGGGATCACCATGCCGGCAGGGCCCGCGAACACGAATGAGGAACTGGTCGCCGCCGCCCGCGCTCAGCCGGCCGAGATCGCCGCCGGCGCGGCGTGATCCGGTCGGCCGGGAGTAGTCGTGACTGCACAGGCCTTGTGGCTGGACGATATTCGGGTAGGGGATCGCTTCCGGAGCGGGTCCCACACCGTGACCGCGGCGGAGATCGTCTCCTTCGCCGAGTCGTACGATCCGCAGCCGTTCCATCTCGGTGAATCCCTGGCGGCGGGAACGTTTTTCGCCGGGCTGGCGGCCAGCGGATGGCATACGGCCGCGATCACCATGCGGTTGCTCGTCGATGGTGGGCTGCCGATCGCGCACGGCATCATCGGTGTCGAGCAGCAGCTGGCGTGGCCGACGCCGACGCGACCCGGCGACGTGCTGCACGTCGAGTCGGTCGTCACCGCGGTGAAGGTCGGCCGGTCCGATCCCGCGCGCGGAATCGTCACCACCGAGTACCTGACGATCAACCAGGAGGGCGAGGTCAGGCAGCGGGCAACCGGCAAGATCCTGGTGTTCCGGAAACCGGCGTAACACTCCGACCCGGTCAGGCCGGCGGGTGGATTTCGGTGACGATGGTGTACAGCTCGATGATGGTGCCGTCCTGGGTGCGCGCGATGTCCATACCGACGACCACCGGGGGGAGGCCGGGCCCGCCGGGCGGAAGACCCAGTCCGGGTTCTCGGCGCGCAGCTCCTCGGCGCGGCGTTCGAGTTCCTTGCGTCCGTGCATGATTTGTTCCGCCTCGTGCCAGATCACCTCCGCGGCATAGGTTTCGGCGATGGCCGCGGCGCGCCGCGCCGGGTCGGGCTCGTTGAAGACATCGAGGAGATTGCGGCGCATGAGGTCGGCGGGGGAGGGTATCACTGCGGGTCCTCTCACAAGGTAGGCCGCGCTGCCGAGCCCGGATCGGCGGGAGCGTCGCGCGCTACGCGCCGCCGAGCGCCATCGACGGCACCGTGCGTATCGAGCAGTCGTCCGGCGCGGGCTGCCCCGCCAGACGGTCATCGATCCACCGCAGGGCCGCAGCAGTCGCAGCGACTGCGAGACTGGGGTGCTCGCTCATCTGGTCCCGCGTATACGTGATCGGCGCCCCCGATGCGCACCAATTCGCCACCGCCTGGTCGACCCATGCGATGTGGACGATCTCGTCGTTCACGGCGTGATAGAGGAATGTCGGCACGGTCGGCGCCGTGATGCCGTAGTCCGTCTCGTCGAAGAACGCCTGTACCTGCTCGAACACTTGCGAGAAGGGGATCGTCAGGTAGTCGTCCATGTGCAGGAACGGATACTTCTCCACGAGCGGCACCGAGCATTCGTTGTCACCCGCGGCCATCAACGCTTTCCCGGCAGGCGTCAGATACGTGTCGAAAGCTGCCGCCAGACGTGGATCGGCGCGCATCATGCCCGGCAGGAGCGACAGCAGGAAACCGGAGAACGGACCGCCGTCGAGCGACTGCAGATAAGGGCCGATAGGCTCTGACGGCCCACCCGCCCCACCGCCCCGGGCAACACCGACCAGTCGTACTTCGGGAGCGTAGGTCGGCTGCAGCTGCGAGATCCAACCGCTGGCCAACGACCCGCCGGAATAGCCCGCCGCAGCAACCGGAGTATCGGTCCCGGACAGGCCGAGCGGCGTGAATGCCTCGGCCGCGCGCACGCCGTCGAGCGCGGTGTAACCCGGCTGCTTCGGGACGATCGTCGCCCCGTTCGACCCCTCCCAGTCGGGTACGGAAATCGCGTGACCGGACGACAACATCTGGTCGATCTGCAAGAAATCCAAGGAGGCGTCGTACTTGTGGTCCAGCGGGACCGCTCCCTGCCGGAGCGCGTACGAGGGAGCGCACTGCGGGGCTGAGGCATCCTCGGCAACCTGATAGGTGATCAAGCCCTTGACCTGCCTGGTTCGCGGGCGCAGCACCGTCGTCACGGTCGTCATGGGCCGGCCCGCGTTATCTGTCGTTCGATACAGCAACTGCCAGGCATCGGCGTCCTCCGCCTCCGGCCGCATCGAGGCCACCTCGACCGGCCGCGAATTCAGGATGGTGCCCGGCGCCGTCGATTCCCAGCCCGACGGCGGGGTGTAGAACGGGTCGTTCTGCGGAATCGGGATCGGATCCGCATTGCCAACCGCTGCCGGGGTGCCGGTAAGGCACAGTGCGGCCGTTGCCGCGATCAGAACCGAGCGCAGTTGCCGGCGGCCGACCGCTGAACCCCCTGCGCCACAAGAAGATGCGACTTTACTCATCATTTGCACTCCCTCCGCCAGGGAGACTACACACCTGTAGAGGACGCATACCGCAATCCGACGAAAAGGATGACTGGCAGCCGCAACCACTCCCCGGCGCCAGATCAGCCGGTCACCGCACCGAAAATGTCTCCCCCGCAAGGGAAGCCGGTCCGCATCCTCCGTCGACCCGGTCGAGTTCGGCGGCCAGCTCGGCGACGGCAACGGCAACGGCCATCGGCTGCTCCGACAGCCCAGCCGAGCCGGGGATCCTCAGCGATATCGTGCGGCACTTCACCCACCGCGTCAGCCCCGGCAGGGGCGCGCGCAGCCGTCGAGAAGTTGCCCGGCAGCAGTGGACAGCGAGACGCAGTCCGACGCCGAGGCAGCCTCCAGCGCCAGGCCGATTCTTCGATCCAAATTTCCGAAGAATTTGCCGTAGATCGCGCCTCGGTCAGGTCCACAGCCCGACAAATGTCATCGGTAGGTCACTGTGGTCGAATCAGAGACGATGTAGTGGATAGTCGGCATCTGACCCCGGTGAGTACGGCGGCCTCTTCCGCGCGGAAACTCGCCCAGTTCGTTGCCGGTCATCATCACAGCCTACGTACCGGACCGATCGAATCGGTCGCGACACCACGCCGTGGTTTCGGATCAAGGTCAAGGAAATCGCCGAGAATTGTCCAGTAAGGGATTTACCAACCGTCCGAATCCCCACCGCCACAACGGAAATCACCGCTCATACGGCGTGGCACCATCGACATCGAACACGGTAGTCACCCGTACAACGAGCCAGCACAACATGGGGGCGGCTGGGTTGCCCGTAGGCTCGTGGCACGACACACCGGGACTCAGAGCGCTCGCCAGGTCCAGGGCTTCGGCACCAGTCCACGGAGGCACGCGATGCGGTGCTCGGCTTCTATTGCGGCTGCTTGCCTCGTATCCGATCGACCAAGCGCGAAACCGACCCATCGGAACTCCTGGATATCGGCAAGTACCCGATAACCCGGCCACCGGGTCACGTCGTAGCCGCCGTAGGCGTCGACAAAGCTCTGATACTGGCCGGCGGTGATCCGTCGGAAGTCGGTGTAGTCGACCGCCAGTTGAACGAGATCCCACTCGCGCCAACCAACAGATACTTTGTCGAGGTCCAAGACTGTGGGATCACCGGAGGGCGGCACCACGAGATTTCCTTGCCAGGCGTCGCCGTGTATGACGCAAGGCGGCGACGGGTCGTCGAGTTCGTCGTACCGCTGGCGCAGCCGCGCGTACTGCTCCAAAAGCCATGAGCGGTCGGCTTCCTCGATCGTGGTTGCGGACTCGATGCGTTCTCGCAGTCGATCGAATGGCGCGTAGCTCGGCAGCGGGAACTCGGTCGGGGCCGTCAACGCGTGCAACTGGCGGAGCATCGTGCCCAGCTCTTCGGGTGTGGACGGCCTGTGGTCGGGGATCAGTGTCCACCAGGTTACGGGCCGTTCGTCCACCACCGTTGGCTGTGGAATCGAGTTCACCGCGCGCACTGTCGTGATGCCATTTCGGTTGAGCCACTGGGAGATACACAGTTCCCGCTGTGCCGTCCTGTAGCTGTGCGGCTCGCCGATCCGTGCCACGATCCCGTTGGGCAACTCGAAGATCGCATGCGAGCCATCGCGGATGGTGACCGCGCCGTGGGCATCGACGTTGCCGAGTTTCGCCGCCCTGGACAGCACCTCGGCGGCGGTGATCTGCGGTCCAGGCTGGTTCACGAGGACACCTCGAACGCCTCGCACTTGTCGGTGAGCACACTGTACAGCCCATGCACCTCGGGGATGCCGAGGTGCTTGATCGACGCACGAGTCAGCACTTGCAATTCATCGCGAATGCGGTGGGAATGAAGCTCTTTCGCTTGGCTCGCGGCTTGCAATCCGAGCGCGGTTGCTTCCTGGGGGTCGCCTAGACGCATGGTCAGCGTAGCCAGTCGCGTCAGCGAGAAAGTTCGTGACCGAGGGTAGCTCTGGTCTTGTCGCCGGATGGCTTGGCCAATCCGTGGTGCGGCCAAATCCATTTGGTTTCGGGCCAACGCGACCGGTATGAGGGCCTTGCCGGTGCTGCCCAAGTGCTCGGCTTCGTCGTAATAGCACATCCAGGGCGCATCTTCGCCGGGCATGCTGTCGGCGAAGTAATCGTCTGAGCGCGCGACCTCGTTCAACGTCTCGTCGGCGCGACCGAGGGCGGCGAGGAACTGTGCGCGTAGCGCGCTGAGCATGGCGCGGGTGGTGGCAGAAAGCCGGTCAGACCGAACTTGGGCGAGTTCGATCAATGACAGAGCGTTGTCAACGCCGCTGGTGTAGGCCGTCATCCGGGCCATGTCGGCGAGCGTGCTCGCGCGCAGTTCCCACGATCCGGCAGAGTCTGCGCACCAGAGGGCGAATCGGGAGTGTTGCTCTGCGGTGGTGAAGTCGCCGATATCGAAGGCGGCAAAGGCTGCGACGCCGCTCAGGTTGCCAACGGCCTCGAATAATGCCCGGCGCGTTTCGGGTGCGGTCCTTCCTCGCACGAGCGGTGCGAACGAGTAAAGCTGTTCGCTGGCAGCGGTATTGGCTGATCCGCCGCCATGAAGGTTTTCCGTGGTTGCGGCGTGGCGGGTGGCTTCTTTCACTCGCTCGACATCGGACCATGCGACGCTTTCGGCGCACCGGGAATCAGGTGCGTAGCAGGCGGGCACGGACTCCAGGTTGAAAGGGCTGAACACGTTGGCGGCGAGCGATTTGCCGGGTACATCCGTGTCGGCGAGCGAGCTCGCGCCAGCACGCCGCCTCTCTCGCCGATCGCCATCCGCCTGGGCGCGAAGGGTGACAAGCGCTCCGTTTGCCTCGAGAGCGTTGTCGATCGCAGCAACAAGCTCAGGCGAAGGGAGATTGGAATCCTCCCACTCGGTCATGGTGACGTACTGGCGCGAGTAGCCGATCTTGGATGCCAGTATGCGCTGAGAGATGCCCGCCTCTCTTCGGAGGCGTTTGATTTCGCGCGCCAGATCATCGGCAACCGATGGCGGTTGCCGACCGGGTTCGATCGTCGAGTCGCCCTCACCCCTGGTCATGGGTTCATTCTGGTCTACCGCGCAGGTATGGCAAGTCGACTTTCGTAGCGACTTGCCATCTTTCTTGCCTGGCAAACGCCGCGGTTTGCTCGTTGTGAACGCCGCCGCGAACCACGCGGCTCATACCCGAGCGATGAGGGAGCGCTGATGCACCGAGGTAGCAGGGTCTTCAGGTTCCCCGGGGGTGTGTTGGAACTTCAGGCCACCGAGGACGAGTCCGAGGACTGTTCGGGGTTCTACCTGGAATTTCTCAAGTTCAACGAGGGTGTCGGCGAGCACGAGTTACCGCTGGAAGGGGCAGACATGCGTTACATGCCAACGTGTCTGGGCTACCTTCGGACTGACGTGTCCGGGGTGGCGCAGCTGTGGGATCAGAGCCAAATCCGCAACCTCGCAACACGTCTGGGGTACGACTTCGCCGACATGGTGATCTATGACCCGAAGTTCGGGCGGCCCCCGTTGGCTCGCCTGAAGGCGCAAGCAACCCGTTTGGATGCCGAAGCGGTCATTGTCCCTAGCCCTGAGCACTTCGAGGGCGGGGAGGTACCCGGGACGCTGGTCCAGCAACTCGACGTGATCACCGTGAACCCCGAAGAGACCTACGCCCGGCGAACGATGTCGCCTCTTCGAGACCTCCCACCCGCACGTGCCGACGGCGCATAACGGGGAGGGCTGGTCGATACGTCAGACCGAGTTGTTCGCAGCGATCGTGGCTGCCGCCCTGACATCCGTCGTGGTCATCGCGGGATCGGTGCTCGCGGTCGTGCGGTTCGTCTTCAACTTCACGCCAACCGAACTCGTCGCCGAACTCCGGGGATACCTCCACACCGACACCTGGAGCCATTCCGATGCTCAGGCACCTCGAAGGGGGGTGGTTGATCGACGTAGCGATTCAAGAACACCGATGGAGTTGTTCCACAATGCATTTCGCGATGAACCCTCGGCTAACCGCAGCCGTGCCGGGGGTTTCCGCAACCCCGCGGAAGGGTCCCAGTCCACCGGAGACGGATTGGGGCCACTCCCTCATGCTCACTATTAGGGACGCTGGATTCGGCTGCCGCCACTTGGCACCCTGCACGCGGGGGTGTGCCTGCCGGGGATGCGTGGCGTGAGGTGCGGGGCTCCCGATGCGTCCTGCGGATTCTGAAGTGCCGCAGTCTCGACCCGGCTGTGGAGGCGGCATCGGTTCCAGCAGCTCGAATCCAGGCTGCCTGTCAGGGAGTGTGGTTCCGAGATGTGACCCCGGTGAGTACGGCGACCTCTTCCGCCCAGGAACTCGCCCAGTTCGTTGCCGGTCGTCACCACAGCCTACGTACCGGATCGATCGGATCGGTCGCGACGCCACGCCATGGTTTCGGATCACGTGCCGGCGAGGCCGATGAATTCGTGTACCGATCGGACGCTACCGGCGCCGTCGCCGACGGCGGCGGCGATGCGTTTCATCGATCCGGCGCGCATGTCGCCGACCGCGAAGATGCCCGGCACGCTGGTCTCGAACGGGAGGGGGCCGCGGCCCAGGGTGTCCCACATGTCTTCCGCGGTGCCGGGGCCGAGCGCGATGTCGGTGAGAACGAATCCGTCGGAGTCGAGGCGGATGTCGGCGAGCCAGGAGGTCTCCGGGTCGGCGCCGATGAAACAGAACAGGCCGGAACACGGGAGCCGCTGCGGTTCGGGTGCGTTCTTGCCGGACACGGTGATCGCGGCCAGACGATCGTCGCCGTGCAGTGCGGTGACCTCGGTGCCGAGCCGGATGTCGATCGCGGGGTTGGCCTCGATGCGGTGGGCGAGATAGCTCGACATCCCGGCGGACAGATCTCCCGATCGGACCACGAGGGTGACCATGCACCCGCGGCCGGCCAGGAACAGCGCGGCCTGTCCGGCCGAGTTCGCGCCGCCGATCACCGCCACCGGGGTGCAGGAGCAGGTGCGGGCCTCGATTTCGGTGGCCGCGTAATAGATTCCGCGCCCTTCGAAGTCCGGCCAGCGCGGCAGGTCCAGCGCCCGGTACTTCACCCCTCCGGCGAGAATGACCGCCCGCGAGTAGGCGACAGCGCCGTCGGACAGCGTGACCTCGAACAGCGCGCCGGTGCGTCGCACCGAGACGACGCGGCACGGGCTGTTCAGCGAGGCGCCGAACTTCTGCGCCTGCACCATGGCCCGGCCGGTGAGGTCCGCGCCGCTGATGCCGTGCTCGAATCCGAGATAGTTCTCGATGCGGGAGCTGGAACTGGCCTGCCCGCCGACCCCGACTGCGTCGAACACGACCGTGCGCAGCCCTTCGGAGGCGCCGTAGACGGCTGCGGCCAACCCTGCGGGCCCGGCCCCTACGATGATCAGATCTGTTGCGGCCGAATCAGGTTCGGTGTCGGCTGAATACGCGAGGCCGAGGGCCGCGGCGACCTGCGCCGGATTCGCGTCGGTGATCACTCCGGTCGGCGTTACCGCAGCGGGCAGCCGTTCGTCGGTGACGCCGATCGTCCGCGCGAGCGCCGCGCCCGCGGTGCTGTCGATGTCGAACCAGGTATAGGCGATGCGCGCATGCGCGGCCCAGGACCGCAACGCCAGCGACTCGCGAGACAGTTCGCTGCCGAGCATGCGCACGCTGAGCGCGGCGGCGCCGGACTGGAGTTCACTACGGCGGGCGAGGAATGCGGTGAGGATGAGGTCCGACAGTTCGGTGTCCTCGTCCATCAGCCGGCGGAACGCGCCCGGGTCGATCCGGATGATGGAGCCTGCCGCGGTGACCCGCGCGGTCAGATACGTCGACTGCCCGGTGAGCAGGTTCAGCTCGCCCAGGAACTGACCGGGCGTGCACGAAACCACCAGCGCCTCGGGCAGATCCGTGGTCGCCACCCGCACGATCTCCGCGGCGGCGGTGGTCAACACGATGAAGTCGTAGGTCCGCTGCCCGGTTCCGTACAGCACCGCACCCGGCTGCACGACCTCGACGCTGCCGTATCCGCGCACCCGCTCGAGTTGTGCATCGGACAGGACGGGGAAGCGCTCAGCTTCGGGGTCGTGCGCGGGCGCGGCGGGAGTCATGGGGCCGACCCGTCGATGTCGCCGAGGAAGTCGCTGACGTCGGCGGCGAATTCCTGGGTGTGCTGGAAGATGCCATTGCCCGCGCACACCACCCTGGTGGGGGCGACTGCGTAGCTGAGCGCGGTCGAGGTCATGTCGCTTCCCTTCGCAGGACTGCCGGTCAGCGGGCCGTTGCCGATCGGTCGGACCAGGTTGCCATTCCCCAGCACGACGATCACTCACCTATTCGTGTGACGGCAAGCTGTGCAGGGTGTTCGCAAGCTGGACCCGGGACTGGATGCCGAGCTTGGTGAACGCCGAACGCAGATGGGTGCCGATGGTATTGACCGAGATGCCGAGCTCGGCGGCCGCGGATTTATTGGTGTGCCCCGCGCCGATGAGGGCCGCGACCCGGCGTTCCGAGGGCGTGAGCGAGGCCCAGCCGTCGGTTGAGTGATGCAGTGTGACAAGCCATTTGGAACGACGAGCACCGGCCGCCCGCATCACGTTCTGGATCTCGGCGGTCTTGGCCCGGGCATTCATGGTGTGGAATTCCTCCCACGCGCGGTCCAGTTCGGTCAGGCCGCGGCTGCGGTCACCGGCGGCGAGGAGGGCCCGCCCGTAGGATTCGGCTCCGCAGGCGCGCAGCAGGGGACGTGGGCTGCGGGCGAGAACCTGTGCGGAACGGCCGATGAGGTCCAGATCGCCACTGTTGCGGCCGCGCAGGTTCAACGCCATGCCCTCGAAACTGGCGACCCCGGGATTCCGGCTCGCTGCCACTTCCGCGACCGCTGTTGCCAGAGCAGTGAATTCGTGATCCATGGCGGTGTCGCCGATCTTGAAGAACAGGCCCGTCCAGCACGGCCACAGTGGCCAGTAGCCGTTGCACACGCCCGCCCCGTCCAGGACGGGCCGCCACGTGGCCATGGCGCTCTCGAACTCACCGCGGGCGGCGGCGAGCCAGCCGCGCATGACCCCGACCACCGGCTTGCGGGTGTGGTCACCGCCTCGAACGATCTCGTCGGTGGTCCGGATGTGCTGATCCGCGCGCTCGATGTCGCCCTGCAACAACGCCACCGCGACGCTCACCATGGCGCCGTCGCAGGCCTGCTCGGTGTTGCCGAGGGTGCGGCCGAGGTCGATGAGCGCGCGGGCTGCGGCATCTGCCTCGTGGAGGCGTCCGAGATTGAAGTCCAGCCACATTTCGCTGCCGCTCGAGGCCGGCAGGATGGCTTCGGTCGTGCAGTGGTCGGTGCGGGCCTGATCGAGCAGCGCCTGTGCGTGGTCGTAGCGGTCGAGGAACTGCAGCTCGATGATCTCCTCGGCCAGGTAGGAGACCCCGCCGAGAGCGCGAAGTTCGCGAAAATGGCCCAGCGCCGTGAGGTGGCGGGCATCGTTCTTCGCGGCCTCACCGGCCGCCTGCAGAGCCAGGCCGAGCGCCTCGCGGTCGTCGACCGTCCGGGCGAGGTCGAGCGCGGCCTCGCTGACGCGGATGGCGGCGGGTCCGCGGGCGATGCGGGTGTTGGCCAGGGCAGCGGCAGCGCGCAGGCGGGCGGTGACCGTGGGCTCGAGGGTTCGGGTGCCGAGGACCCGCTCGGTGCGGGTGACGAGATCGCTGATGCGACCGCTCAGCCACAATGCCTGGGCCACTTGGGTTTCCACTTCAGCGACGAGAGTGTTGTCGTCCAGGCGAGCGAGGATCAGGTCGGCGACGGTGATGGCCTCGGTGGAACGCTGGGTGCGGCAGAGCACCGACAGGCACCGTTTGCTGAGGTCGAGCCAGGCGGGCTGGTCGGGTCGAACGGCCCGGAAGGCGAGCGCCGCCAGTTCCCCGGCCTCCTCGGGGTGGGCCGCCACCAGGGATTCGGCGACCTGAACCATGGTCGTGGCGCCGGGGAGATCGCCCGGACCGATCGCTTCCCGCGCGTGCGCGGCGGCGATGAGTTCTTCGGAGGCTGCGAGGTAGTAGACGGCGCAGCTGCGATGCAGCCGTCGAGCGGGTGCGGCCGGAATACCGGCGCACACCGCGGCACGCACCAGGTCATGCCGGCAGTCCACACGCTCGCCCTCGGCGCGCAGCAATCCCGA
Organism: Nocardia sp. NPDC059154; assembly: GCF_042755705.1. Taxonomy (NCBI): domain Bacteria; kingdom Bacillati; phylum Actinomycetota; class Actinomycetes; order Mycobacteriales; family Nocardiaceae; genus Nocardia; species Nocardia sp. NPDC059154. The sequence continues at coordinate 73,485 of NZ_JBHZCS010000010.1, read as the reverse complement.
CTCCAAGGCGCCGGAAAGAGCTTGTGGGAGCTGCTGTTCGGAGCTCGCGGTACCGAGCCTGCCGAGGTCGGGTACCGGAACCGCACGGCCGGCGATGGCGACGGTCTGCACGAGATCCCGCGCGGCGGGGCCGAGCTGTGCCAGCCTGGCGGCAATGGCCGCCGTGAATTCCACCGATACGGTGTCGGAGTCGTCGCGGGCGGTGGCTCGTGCGACATTGTCGATGATCTGGACGGCCAGTGCGGGATTGCCGTCGATGGCATCGAGGTATCCGCGCAGCCGCTGGTCGGGCAGGTGGCCCAGCCGATCCTGCGCGATCATGGCCAGGTCCGGCAGCGCCAGCGGGCCCAGCCGAATCTGCTCGACAGCGGCGAGTCCGTGTCCGGGGAGATCGGCGTCCACATCGTCATCGCGGGTTGTCAGCACCCACACGACGGGCAGCCCGACCAGGCGTGGAATCACGGTCCGCAGGAGGAACTGGCTGACCCGATCGGCGCGGTCCACATCGTCGACGGCGAGCAACAGTGGGGCGGTGGCGGCGCGGTTCTCGAGCGCCGAGGCGACGGCTTCGACCAGGAGGAGCGGTTCTGCCGATTGCGCGACGATGCCCGCATAGTCGGCGGTGGCCAGCAAGGGATCTCGTCCGGAACGTAGCAGCCCCAGCACCGTCGCACCCGGCTGGACCTGCTCCACGATGTCGCAGCGACCGGCCGCGACACGCATGCCGGTGCGCTCGGCCTGGCGGCATATCTCCGACAGCAGCGCCGTCTTGCCGAGCCCGGCGGCGCCGGTGATCCAGATGATCCCGCCGGTGCCGTGTCTGCTCGCGCCTCGCAGCACCGCCAGCGCACGCCGCATCGGTTCGCTCCGGCCCCGCAACGGCTCGGAATGCAACGGACACCGCCTTTCCCCGCAGCCACCCTGGACTACCCATTCTGCGCGGCCGCTCGAGCTCCGGCGTCGCGAATTCGTCCAATCGGTGCTCGACGGCGCGGCTCGCCTCACCTGTTTGCGGTAGAGACGCCCCGGCCCGCTCGCTCGATACTGGGGCGACGATCCGTATGCGGGACCATGCAGGCCGTTGGATGGCTTCACGCGCGGCTGGACCGAGGAGGAGGCATGCACGACGCGCATGGCGCGCTCGCGTCGCAGCCTCCCGGGGCGGGACCGCAGCTGGGCTGGCAGCGTAGTGGCCGCGGCGCGCATTCGACAGTGTTTCTCCACGGCTGGCCGCAGACGTCCCACGCGTGGCGCCGGGTGCTTCCGCTGCTGGGCGAGCTCTGTTCCGCGGTCGCGCTGGACCTGCCGGGAGTGGGCCGATCCGCGCCCCAGCCGCACGCGTTCGACAAGGTCACGATGGCGGCGAATGTGCATGCCGCACTGGAGGATCTGGGCCTGGGCCGGGTGTTCCTGGTCGGGCACGACATGGGTGCGCTCGTCGGCTATGCCTTCGCTCGACGGTATCCCGCCGCCGTCCGGGGACTGGTCAGCGTCGATACGGCGCTGCCCGGCATCGCCGGATGGGAGGACGTCACCTGCTCGCCGGCCTACTGGCATCTCGGCTTCCACAGCGACAGCTCCTGCGGCCGTTTCACCGCCCAGCCCCTGGTCCAGGGCAACGAGCGTGAGTACTTCCGCCGATTCATCGACCGCTTCGCCGCGCACCCGGAGGCGATCGGCGACACCGACATCACCGCCTACGTGTCGGGCTATCAGGGTGCGGATCGTCTCACCGCGGGGTTCAAGATGTTTCGTGCGCTGCCACTCGATATCGCCGACAATCAGCACGCCACCGAGGCGCTCGAGGTGCCGATCCTGCTCGCGTTCAGCGAGTTCTCCCACGCCACCGTCACCGACACCGTCGCGCAGGGACTACGCGATGTCGGAGTCACCGATGTACGCACCACCATGATCCCCGATGCCGGGCACTGGCCGGCCGAGGAACAACCGGTGTCGCTGGCCCGAGCCATTACCGAGTTCGTCGAATCGATCGTCTTCATCGATGAAAAACGGTGAGTATCAACGACCTCGGGCGGCGGGGTCGATCAGTTCTGGAATTGGGAATAGGCGGCGGCGAACAACGTGTAGGGGTTCCCGTGACCGGGGAAGAGACCGGTCATCTCGTCGATAACCTCTTGCGCGGACGACAGTTTGGCGACAGCCCGGTCGAATGCCTCTATGTAGGAACGGGATTGCGCGATTTGCCGTTCGGCGTCGTCGTCGGGCGCGCCGGGATCCTTGTGCCCGGCGATGATCGTGGCGGGGTGCAGGTCGGCGATCTTGTCGATGGTCGCCAGCCACGTCCGGCGGCTGTCGGGCGTCGAATTCCACAGCCACATATGGATGTTGTTGTACACGGCGTCGCCGGAGCAGACGGTGTCCAACTCGGGGATATGGACCACGGTGTTGAGGACACCGTCGGCGCCCCCGACTTCGACCAAGCGCACCGGGTGGTCGTCCACGGTCAGGGTTTCCGATTCGACCGGCTGCGGGAGTGCCGGCGTGCGGTCGAACCGGTCACCGAACCACGCGATCCAGTTCTGCTGCACCTCGGGTCCGAGGTTGTAGCGCGCCTCCTCGATGACGGTGGTGTTCAGAGCCAGCAGCCGGGCCTGCGGGAAAGCCTCGAGGACCGGGCCCGCGCCGAAGAAGTGATCGCCATGACCGTGGGTGATGACGATGCTGGTCAGGTTCTTGCCGGTGTCGCCGATCCAGGCGGCGAGGCGGCGGCCTTCCTCGACCGTCATGAGCGCGTCGACCAGGATGGCGTCCCGCGCACCGGAGATCAGCGTGGCGGTCGACGCGGGCCAGGTGGCGGCGGTGTCCGGATCCCATCCCGGTCCACCGTTGATCGGCAGGTATCCGGTGTTGAAGACGTCGATCGTGAGAGACATGGCAATTGCTTTCGCTCGCAAGGGGCAATCGGTGGTCTGGACGACCCGGAAGCCGGATCACGGCTCGAGTATCCGGAGTCGGTTCCGGACGCTCCATCACCCGAATATGTGACCCTGCCGCGAGGCACTGATGCTGGTTCGAGAGGCGGCAGATCGAACGCAGGCTACGATTGACCAAGCAATTGCTTGGTAGAGGGAGAAGTAGTGAGCGATGACTTCCGGGGACGTGCTGGTGCCGCACTGGTCGCGGGTGGCACCGGTGGGATAGGTGCCGCGGTGGTCCGCCTGCTGGCGCACCGGGGCAGCGATATCGGACTCACCTATCGCGCGAATCGAGACGCGGCCGAGTTGCTGACGAAGGACGTCGAGCGGGTCGGACGCTCCTGCCGCGCCTGGGCGCTGGATCTCACCGATCCGAGTGCGGTCGCGAATGTCGTCGCGCAGTTCGAACAGCGATTCGGCAGTCTGCACACCGTGGTCTACGCCGCCGGACCCCATGTGCCGATGGTTCATCTGAGCAGCGTGTCGCCGGAGCAGTACCGGGAGCAGTTGACTGCCGACGCCGCGGCGTTCTTCAACCTGATGCACGCCACCCTGCCGCTGCTACGCCGGTCGCAGGGCTCGGTCGTCGCGGTGACCACGGCCGCAACACGCCGCTATCCGGTCCGCGATGGCCTTTCCGCCGGCACCAAGGGTGCCGTGGAAGCCGTCGCCCGCGGCCTGGCGGCCGAAGAGGGTCGCTACGGCATCCGCGTCAACTGTGTCGGTCCGGGCATGCTGACCGACGGTATGGCCGAGCGCTTGATCAATTCCGGAGATCTCGATCGAACCGCGCTCGAGGTCGCCCGGCGCAATATCCCGCTGCGCCGCTTCGGGAATGCGGACGACATCGCAGAAGCCGTCGCATTCCTCGCATCGGACCGATCGGACTTCATCTCCGGCCAAACACTGGACGTCGACGGCGGCTACACGGTCTGACGGACTTTACCGGCCGAGGGCGCGGCCCAGGGGGGAGGGCGTCGGGGATGCCCATGGCGTGGGAGCTGGCGGCGTGGGTGAGGCCGCGCAGGGCGTCGACGGTGGTGTGCCAGACCCGGCCGGGGGTGGAAGCATCCCGGCCTCCGGGCCGCTCACGCCGACCCCTCCGGCTCGGCTGTAGTAGTGGGCAACCGGGTGATGAACCAGTCCCGCGCGAGCTCCGCGGCCTTACGCAGGGTGCCCGGTTCCTCGAACAGATGGGTCGCGCCGGGCACCTCCGCCAGCACGGTCTCACATGACATTGCGTTGGCCGCATGGCGATTCAGATCCATGACCAGGTAGTCGTGACCGCCCACGATCAGCAGAGTCGGCGCCCGTACCGCCGACAGCGCGCGGCCGGTCAGATCGGGTCGTCCGCTTCGAGACACCACTGCCCGCACGTGCACGGGCGAATCGGCTGCGGCGCGCAGGGCGGCGGCGGCACCGGTACTCGCCCCGAAATACCCGATCGGCAGCCCCTCCGTGTGTTCCTGTCCGCTCAACCAGTCGGTGACCGCCACCAATCGCCGGGCCAGCAGGTCGATGTCGAACACGTTGGCGCGGTTGATTTCCTCGGCCGTGGTGAGCAGGTCGAACAGCAGCGTGCCGAGTCGGGCCCGCTGCAGCACCTCGGCGACGTAGCGGTTGCGCGGGCTGTGGCGGCTGCTGCCGCTACCGTGCGCGAACACCACGACACCGATCGGATGCTCTGGAATGGTGAGATGACCTGACAGCATGGCTTTCCCGGCCCGCACACACACCTCGTCGTCGCGCAGCGGCGGATCCGCGACCGGTCCCGGTTGTGGCCGCGGATCCGGGGCAGCAGCGCGAGCCAACAGACGGCCCGCCTCGGCGCGATCCTCGAAGACCATCGAAACCTCCTTACGGCGGGTACTTCCAGCCTCACAGCCACCGGCAGCCACCGGCAGATCCGGTTGTCGCCGGCAGGGAGAGTCGTTGGTCCCACAACGACCTCCGAGACATTGGATTGCGGATAGCGGGGGTGCGGTTCCGGAGCACCTGACGCGCCGACTACGCCGACCACTTCACCGGCCTGATCCTGCGATGGAACGCCGCCGGGTCACTGTGGGTCGAGGCTGACGTCAGCAGCACGAAACGATGGACCTACACCCGGGCAGGAGGCGGTGCAGCGCCGCCGCAACGATGACCGAAGGCATGGCGTCAGCCCTCGGTATCGGTGACTTTCGGCCGTCACCAACGGCCACACATCGCGACATGCTGAACAGTACGAAGCTGCGAATCCCGAGGAAGGAATAGCGATGTCGAGCACGCATCCCGATACCGACACCATCCGCGCGGCACTGACCCTGGCCGTGCGCGCCCCGTCGGTGCACAACACGCAACCCTGGCAGTGGCGTATCGGGGAGAGCACCCTGCATCTGTACGCCGACGACACTCGCTGGCTGAAGCACACCGACCCCGACCGCCGCGAACTGGTGCTCAGCTGTGGCGCGGCACTGCATCACCTGCGAGTGGCGATCGGCGCGGTCGGATGGGAGACGATGGTGCACAGGCTCCCGAATCCCGCGGATCCGCGACATCTGGCCGCGATCGAATTCAGCTCAGGGGCCACTGATCCCATGACGGTGCAGCTGGCGCAGGCCATCGCTCGACGTCGCAGCGACCGGCGGCATTTCACCTCCTGGGAGGTGCCCGCCGTGCACGCGGACAAGGTCATCGCCGCCGCCCGTGTCGTGGGCGTGGAAATTCGCGACGTCGACGCCCTCGAGGCACGTGGGACATTGGCGCAGGCCTTCGAGCAAGCGTCGGCGAGCCACGCGCAAGACCCGGACTACATCGCGGAATTGCATGCCTGGAGCGGCCACCATGCCGCACCATCCGGCGTCCCCGCCCGCAATGCCGTGGTCCCCACGGACCCGGCCGTGCGTCCGTTCTCCGATCCTCGGCTCCCCGAAGCCGTAGTCCGCGACACCGACGAATTCTCGCGAATGCTGTTGCTCAGCACCGGGTCCGACGATCCCCTGGCGTGGCTGCGCGCCGGCGAATCCACCAGCGCCGCCCTGCTGACCGCGACCGTCCGCGGCCTGGCCACCTGCGCTCTCACCGAACCTCTGGAACTGCCTGCCATCCGGGAACAAATCCGCACGAACATCCTCGGCGGCTTCGGCCACCCGCAAGTGATCATCCGGATGGGCTGGGCGGCAACCAGCGCCGACCCGGTCCCGCCCAGCCCCCGCCTCGCGCTGGACGACGTGGTTCACCCGCTGCAACCGGCCGACTCGGCTCGCCAATCGCACTGACCACGCCGGGATGGTCGGTCCGCATGATGTCGCCAACTCGGCTGTCGGCCGAGCGGTGACGCAACCCCGCCATGATCAGTGTGGGATCGACGATGTCGAATCCTGTGTCCGCGTGGCCGTCAGGGATGAATCGGAATGGTGTGCGGTGCGTGCAGATTCAGACCCTGCGCGATGGAATCCGAAAAGGCGCTGATGGCGGTCCAATCCCGCAGGTCGCCGTAGCGACCGCCGCCGAGTAGGCGGTAGAGGACGCGTGCGCCAAGGGAAACGCCGACGCGCTCGTAGTGCCCCGCGAAAGCCTGGTATCCACGCGGATTGATCGAGTCACGCAGGGTGGCAATGCGTTTCGGCACAATGCGGCCGACTCGGTGGCCGATCGGCCCGCGCAGCGCCGGTCCGATGCCGACACTGAAGAGCCAGGCCGGCCGAGCGCTGAGTTCGTTGCGGTGGGATGCCACGTACTCCGCGACGGTGGGCAGCAGGGCCATATCGTGCACCGCGCTGCCGATGACCACGGCGTCGAAACGCGACAGGTCCGGCGCGTGCTCGGCGTCGGCGACCTCGACGGTCGCACCCCGGGCGGCGAGATCGTTGCCGATGTACTCGGCGATCTCCCGGGTCGACCCCTGAGCCGAAGCGAAAACGATGCTGACTGCAGGCTTGCGATTCTCCATGTGCCGAGCGTGCGCCCCGGAGACGGTTCAGAATCAGAGGACTCGTGCCCGGCCGGAGGGGACGATGGTCACCAGCCCGCCGGCGGGACACGGAAGTCCCGCTAGTCGACATCGGCCCATGGCCGGTGCCGGGACCGGAGCCGAGAATGGGGAGCATTCCATCGCTGGTCGGAGGTAAGGACCATGGGTGTCATCGAGGCGCATGCAGTTACCAAGCGGTACCAATCCACTCTCGCGCTCGATCGTCTCGAACTCGACATCGAGGCGGGGGAGATCTACGGCTTCCTCGGCCCCAACGGCGCGGGAAAGACGACGACGATCCGGCTGCTGCTGGGCCTGCATCGTCCGACTGCGGGCACGGTGCGCATTGCGGGCCGGGACGCGTGGGCCGATCCGGTCGCCGCGCACCGGCATTGTGCGTACGTCGCCTCGGAGGCGTTGCTGTGGCCGTCACTGACGGGAGCGGAAACCTTCCAATACCTGGAGAATCTGCGCGGCGGCTGCGATCGCGCATACCGCGACCGGCTGATCGAGCGCTTCGATTTCGACCCTGACAAGAAGGTTCGCGCGCTGTCGAAGGGCAACCGGCAGAAGGTACAGCTGGTGGCGGCGTTTGCGACCCGCGCCGAAATTCTGATCCTCGACGAACCCACCTCAGGGCTGGATCCCTTGATGGAGGCCGCTTTTCGCGAGACCGTCGGTGAGGCCCGCGACCGCGGGCAGACGGTATTCCTGTCCTCGCATGTGCTCAGCGAGGTGGAGGCCCTGTGCGACCGAATCGGCATTCTGCGGGCGGGACGGCTCATCGATGAGGGCACCCTGGCGCAGCTGCGGCACCTGTCGGCGCGGACGGTCGAGGTGAACTTCGCGCGGGACGGGGTCGATATCGCTCCGCTGCGCCTGGTCGACGGGGTCGAGGTCGTCGATGCGGTGGATCACCGTGTGGCACTGGAGGTCCGCGGTGAGATGGGACCGCTGCTGGCGGCGCTCACCGGGATGCCGGTGACGACGATCGACAGCCGGGAACCGAGCCTCGAGGAGATCTTCCTGATCCACTATCACGACGGGGTCGGCAGCAGTACCGGGAAGGACTGGGCCGGGAGCGCGGCGGAGACACGGCCATGAGCCGCGAGGCGATGCACGGGTTCGCCGTCATGGTGCGAGTACGATTGCGCGCCAACCGCATATCGCTGGCGGTGATGACGGTTTTGATGGCGGTGTTCTGCACGGCGGCGTTGCAAACATATGTGGTGGCGTTCCCGAATCAGGCGACTCGGACCACGATGCTCGCACCGCTGACGAACAACGGCGCGCTGCGCGCGCTGTACGGCTACCCCTACGACATCGGCTCGCCCGCCGGTTGGGTGGCATGGCGCAGCATGACCAGCGTCGGGATCATCATGGCCATGTGGGCGGCGATCATCACGACCGGTGCGTTGCGCGGAGAGGAAGATGCAGGCCGGGGCGATCTGGTGCTCAGCGGCGGACAGTCCCGGCGGCGCTGGTTCGCGGCGGTGCTCACGGCCACGGCCGTCGAGACTTTCGTGATCATGGTGGTGACCGTGTCCGTGCTCGCCGCGGTCGGGGTGCCGCAACATCTGCTCAGTTTCGTCGGCACCTGCGAGCTGGGCCTGCAGCTCGCATTGCCCGCGCTGCTGTTCGCCGGGGTGGGCGCCCTGACCGCGCAGCTGGCCGCCACCGTGCGTGGCGCGCGGTTGCTCGCGGCGGGAATTCTGGTGGCGGCCTTGATTATCCGCATGCCCGCCGACGTCGGCGCGGGCATTCCGTGGCTGCGATGGCTCACGCCCCTGGGCTGGTTCGAACAACTGCGCCCACCGGCCGCGCCGCCGCTGCTCACACTGGCGGCGATTGCAGTCGGAACGGCTGTGCCAGTAGTGATTTCCGCGTATCTCTTGCGGATGCGGGATATCGGCCGGGGCGTGCTCGGGGTCCGGGACAGCCGACCGCCACGGCGACTCCTGCTCGGCTCGGCGTGGCAGGCCGCCCTGCGTGATGAGATTCCGCAGCTGAGTTTCTGGTTCGGCGGGACCGTCGCCTACACCCTGCTGATGGGCGGCCTGGTCAAGACCATTCTCGACTTCATGCAGCGCACCCCGATCTATAGGCAGTTCTTCGGTCGCCAGCTCGCCGTCGACGGCTTTGTCGCCACGCTTTTTTCGCTGGTCCAGTTGCTGGCCGCGCTCTTGGCGGTGACATTGGTCGTGGCGGCCCGCAGCGAGGAATCGTCAGCGTGACAATCCGGGGGAAAGTCGTTGCCGTATCGCGGGATACGACCTCGGTTCCGGGCGGGTCCGGGACCACCAGCACCGGGCAGGGCGCGTGGCGGACGATTTCCTGGGTGATACTGCCCAGACGCGCCGTATAGGCGGACTCGGGATCATGCCCGATCACGACCAATTGCGCAGTGGCGCCGAGGCGTTCGACCACGGTCGCGGCATCGCTGACCACCGTGACGGACCGCACCTCCACATCGGGGAAGTCGCGTCGATACTGCTGCAGCTGGGCGTCGGGAACGACCGCGGTCGCCGTGTGGTGATCGGGCGGAAGCCCCGACCACATCGCGTAATCGGGTGGTGACGCCCACCGCCGCCCCTGCCACACCCGCGCCACGGTGACATCGGTGCCGTGATCCCGCGCCGCGCGGAACCCGGCGAGCAGGGCCGCACGGGCGGTGTACCAGGTGCCGACCACGACCAGGATCGAACCGTGCTCGGCTGCGGGCCGTCCGACCAGCGCGACCGAGCAGCTCGCCTCACGGGTCACCGCCAGCGCGGTGGATCCCAGCACCATTTGGGAGAGAAGCCCGACGTCCCGGTCGCCCAGCGCGATGAGCATCGCGGACCGCGAGAGCTCGACGAGCACATGATCGGCCTGCCCTCGCAGCACGGCGGAGCTGATCTCGAGCGCGTCCGCAGCCTCACCAGCGGGGTGCCGCGCGAGTATCGCGGAGCGCGCGTCCTCGAGTGCCGCGTGGGCCTCCCGATGCCGCTGCCCGCCCGGCCGGAATGCGGGCTTGTCGATCGCGGGCACGACCGAGACCAATCGCAGTGGGGCATGCCGGGCGATGGCCTCGGCCGCGGCCCACTCGGCGGCGCGCACGGCCACCCGCGAGCGGCGCGCTGATCGAGCGCTCGCGGCAGGCGCGGCTGTTGGTGGTCGGCAATCGGGGGCTCGGCGCGATCGGGCGGGCAGTGCTGGGGTCGGCGAGCACCGCGCTGCTGCATTTGGCGCAGTGTCCGGTCCTGGTGGTCCGTCAGCCATCGCAAAACCGGGCCGAAGAACCCGCCGGACAGTGACCTTCGGCCGTCACCGGCGCCCTGTCGCGCGGGCCATGCTGAGGGCACGAGAACTCCGAGGAAGGACACGGGATGTCGACTCTCCCCGATCACGACACCATCCGCGCCGCCGTGGCGCTGGCGGTGCGGGCGCCGTCGGTGCACAACACCCAGCCGTGGCTGTGGCGGGTCGGCGACACCACGGTGCACCTCTACGCCGACGACAGCCGCCGGCTGCCCTACACCGACCCGGACAGCCGGGAGCTGGTGGTGAGTTGTGGTGCGGCGCTGCATCATCTGCGCGTGGCATTGCGCGCGGTCGGCTGGGAATCGGTCGTGCACCGGTTCCCGAACCCCGCCGAGCCGAGACATCTCGCCGCCCTGGAACTCCACCACGCCGAGCCCGACGGTTCCGCCACGCGTCTGGCGCGCGCTATTGCGCGGCGGCGCAGCGACCGCCGCCGGTTCACCTCGTGGGAGGTGCCGCCCGCGCAGGTATCCGCGGTCGTCGCCGCAGGCGCGTCGGTACCGGGAGTGCAGGTCCGCGAGATCGATACGACCGGGGAGCACGCGCGACTGATGCGCGCTTTCGTAGACGCCGCGACCGCGCACCGCGGTGACGCCGGCTACAGCGCCGAGCTGGCGGAATGGAGCGGTCACCACGCCAGCGCGCAGGGCGTACCCGCGCGCAATGCGGTGGTCTCGACGGATGCGACGGTCCGGCCGTTCGGCGACCCCCGCCTGCCCGAGGCGGTCGTGAATGACACCGAGGATGCCGCGCGAATGCTGTTGGTGTGTACCGCCTCGGATGATCTGTGGGGCTGGCTGCGCGCCGGCGAGGTGGCGAGCGCGGTACTGCTCGAGGCCACCGCGCGGGGGCTGGCCACCTGCGCGCTGAGCGAACCCCTCGAAGTCACCGGTGTGCGGACCCGGATCCGCCGGGATCTGCTGGGCGACTTCGGTTATCCGCAGCTGATCATCCGGATGGGCTGGGCCGCGACCAGCGCCGCACCGGTACCCACCACACCTCGGCTCCCGCTCGAGGACATCGTCCGTCCGCTCGAATCGCTGAGCCTGTCGGGTGAGCAATAGCGAAGACACCAGAGTCAGGAGCGCACAAATGACTGAAAACCTTGCCCCGCAGGTGGATCCGAATCCACCGATCGTCGTGGCCGTGGACGGTTCGGCCGTCTCCTACCAGGCGGTGGCCTGGGGGACGCTGGATGCCGCGCGGCACGGGGCTCCCTTGCACATCGTCACGTCGATTTGCGCGCCGGCCGGGCCGTCGCCGACCGTCGTGCTCGATGCCCCCGACATGGCTTCGCTCGAACTGGATGGCGAACGCATCGTGGGTGAGGCGACCCGCATCGCGTCCGAGACGCTGCCCGGCGAAGGGGTCGAGATGTCCTCGGAAGTCACCGAGGAGCCGATCATCTCGCGCTTGATGGTCCTGTCGCGCGACGCCCGGATGGTCGTGCTCGGCAGTCGCGGACTCGGCGCGCTCCGGCGTGGGCTGCTGGGATCGGTCGCCACCGCGGTGACCCACCACGCGCACTGTCCCGTTGCCGTCATCCATTCGACCGCGGCGGCGGACCCGGTATCGGCGCGGCAGCCGGTGCTGGTCGGTGTCGACGGCACGCCGAACAGCGTTGCGGCGCTGGAGCTCGCCTTCGAGGAGGCGTCGCTGCGCAAGACCGGCCTGACCGCACTACACGCCTGGAGCGACGTCAGCGGACCCTACCTGCCGGTGTCGGGGTGGGAGACCATCGAGGAGCAGGAGCGGGCGACCTTCGGTGAGGAGATGGCCGGATACGCCGAGCGGTATCCCGATGTCCCGGTGCGGCGAATCCTGGTGAAGGATCGCCCGGTTCGCTCGCTGCTGGACGAGGCCGAACACGCGCAGCTGGTGGTCGTCGGCAGCCATGGACGGGGCGGCTTCACCGGCATGCTCCTGGGTTCTACCAGCAATGCCCTGCTGCACAGCGTCGACTGCCCGATCGTCATCGTGCGTGGCGAGTGACCGGATCACTCGGCGGCCGCCGGTTCACCCCAGCGGTACCGCCCAGTGCAGCAAGGTCCCCGCTCCCTCGGGGTTCTGGCCGAAGGAGAAGGTTCCGCCCATTTCCTCGGCCCGGAGCTGCAGGTTCTGCAGCCCGCTCGGGGTGATGTTCTCGGGGATCCCGCAGCCGTCGTCGGAGACCAGCACGGTCAGATCGTCGGAGACGTCGATGGTCACCGCGATCGTCTCCGCGCCGGCATGCCGCACCGCATTGGAGACCGCTTCACGCACCACGGCTTCGGCATGGTCGGCGAGTTCGGCCGCCACCACCGACAGCGGCCCGGTGATGCGCAACGACGTGCGCAGGCCGGCATCGGCGGTGTGCGTGCGGATCGCCTCCTCGATCCGCTGCCGCAGCCGGGTACTGCTCGCCGCGCCGCCGTGCAGGTCGAAGATCGAGGTGCGGATCTCCTGCACCACATCCTGCAATTCGTTGATGACGTCCGAGATCCGGTCGCGCACTTCGGCCGAACGGGCGCGGGCGACGGTGCCCTGCAGGCTGAGACCGGCCGCGAAGAGCCGCTGGATGACATGGTCGTGCAGGTCGCGGGCGATGCGGTCGCGATCGGTCAGCACGTCGAGTTCGCGCATGCGCTGCTGGGCCTCGGCCAGCTGGATCGCCAGTGCGGCCTGATCGGTGAAAGCGCCTGCCAGTTCTTGTAATTCATCCGCGAACGGGAGAGCGCCGACCGCGCGGACCATGACCAGCACACCGAAGGTCGACTCCTGGGCGTTGAGCGGCAGGATCAGCGCGGGTCCCGCGTCGAGCGCGGTGTCGAGGCCGAGATCGTCGCTGTGGTCGAGGCACAGGACCACACCCTGGCGGAATGCTCGTCCGATTGCCGTCCCGGATGTGTGGACCACTCCGGCGTGATCGTGACCGTTCGGGCCGGCGCACTGACTGATCCGCAGCCTCTCGGCGTCACTGTGGTTGCTGTCGGGTTCGTCGTCGACTGCCAGGAACGCCCATTCCGATTCGGTGAGCGTGCGCACGTGCATCACGACGTGGGCGAGAACCTGCTCGGGATCGGTTCCGGCCAGGAATTCGGTGGCGATGTCGCGGGTGGCTTCGATCCAGGCTTGGCGGGTGCGGGTGGACTGGTAGAGCCGGGCGTTGTCGATCGCGATTCCGGCGGCCGCGGCGAGGGCCTGCACGATGACCTCGTCGTCCTCGGTAAAGGGTTGGCCGCCGGACTTCTCGGTCAGATACAGGTTGCCGAAGATCTCGTCGCGGATCCGGACGGGCACGCCGAGGAAGGTCCGCATCGGGGGATGGTGGTCCGGAAAGCCGACCGACGAGGGGTGATCGGCGATGTTGTCCAGGCGGATCGGCTTGGGCTGGCTGATCAGCAGACCCAGCACGCCGCGGCCCTCCGGGAGATCGCCGATCCGAGCTCGCATCTCCTCGTCGATGCCTTCGTAGATGAACTGCTCGAGCTGATCGTCCGCACGGACGCCGAGCGCACCGTAGCGGGCGTCGACGAGGCTGATGGCGGTGTGCACGATGGTGCGCAGGGTTTGGTCCAGATCGAGCCCCGAGGTCACCGAGAGCATCGCCTCGACCAGACCGTCCATACGGTCGCGAGCGTCGATGATCTGTTCGACACGGTCCTTGACCTCGGTGAGCAATTCCCGCAGCCGCAGCTGGGAGAGGGTGTCACGTACCGAGTAGGAGCCGTCGGGCTCAACGGTCATCACGTGTTTCCTGTACTCGTGTCGGGGCGCGCGACTTGTTCTGTTACAGCTGCTCCATTTTAGGCGCGCGCCCGACGACGATAGTGCAGGTGAGTGGCCGGCAGTGTCACCTCCGGTCCGGCTGGGCAAGGGCGCGGTCCAGGAGCACGCGCTGCTCGGCGGCTGCGACGGCGCGCCGGGTGCGCTGGACCGCATCGGGCGAGACGGACACCGACGTGATGCCCGCGCGCACCAGATGCTCCACGAATTCCGGATGAGTGGAGGGTGCCTGGCCGCACAGCGACGAGGTGATGCCGAGCCGGCGGGCGGTGGTGACGATCTGCTCGATGGCGTCCAACACCGCCGCATCGGATTCGTCGAACAGTTCGGCGCACTCCTCGGAATCGCGGTCCACGCCCAGCATGAGCTGGGTCAGATCGTTGCTGCCGATGGAGATTCCGTCGATCCCCAGTTCGACGTACTCCGGTAGCCGGTAGATCACCGACGGCACCTCGGCCATGACCCAGCGGTGGAGGCCCCGCTGGCGTCCGAGCGGGCTCGAGTCGACGAGCTCGAGGCACCGCTCGAGTTCCCAGCGGGTGCGGACGAACGGGATCATCAGGTGCACGTTCGGGGTCTGTTCGCGCACGCGTGCGAGCGCGGCCAGTTCGAGCCGGAACATCTCCGGCTGGCGTACGTAGCGGTAGCAGCCCCGGAACCCGATCATCGGGTTGTGCTCCCGGGGCTCGTAGATTTCGCCGCCCTCGAGTGCCCGGAACTCGTTGCTGCGCATATCGCTTGCCCGATAGACGACCGGGCGCGGCGCGAAGGCAGAGCTGATCCGTTGGATGGAGGTCGTCATGCTCTGGACGAACTTCTCGTCCTCGCCGCGGGCGATGAGATCGCGGGGATGCCGGCCGCCGAGCGCCTGGGTCAGCAGGACCTCGGCGCGCAGCAGGCCGACCCCGTCAGCGTCGCCGGCGGCGGCGCGTTCGGCGACCTCGGGCAGCGCGAGATTCACGTACACGCGGGTCGCGGTGGCCTCGGGTGCGGTGGTCTCGGGGACCGGACGCGGCACCGCGGTGATCGTGGCCGGAAGCGGGTTTCCGGCGTAGACCTGGCCGGCGGACCCGTCGACGGTGACCTCCTGGCCGGTGGTCAGCTGGGCGGTGGCCGTGCGGGCTCCGACGATGCACGGGATACCGAGTTCGCGCGCCACGATGGCCGCGTGGCAGGTCATGCCGCCGCTGTCGGTCACCACGGCGCCGGCCCGCGACAGAGTCGGCAGCCAGTCCGGATTGGTCATGGGAGCGACCAGGATCTCGCCGTCGCCCAGCGCGGATCCCTCTGCGGGCGAACGTAATACGCGCGCGGGCCCGGTGGCGCGACCGGGTGCCGCGGCCAGCCCGCGCACCAGCACCCGACCCTCGACGGTGTGCGCCAGTTGCGGTTTCGCCGCGGCGTCGCCGGGCAGTACGGTGATCGGCCGTGCCTGGACCAGCCAGAGGTGCTCGTCGTCGAAGACCCATTCGACGTCCTGGGGGCGGCCGTGGTGCGCCTGCACCTCGAGCGCGAGCCGGGCCACGGCGACGGCCTCGTCGTCGGTGAGCGCCGGCGCCTCGGCCTCGGATTCGGAGAGCTGAATTCGCTGATCGCCGTCCGCGCCGGGCACGATGGCGAAGCTCTGGCGGCCGACCTCGGTGGTGAGCAGTGTCGGTCCGGCTGCGTCGAGGACGTAGGTGTCGGGTGTGACGGCGCCGGACACCACCACCTCGCCCTGGCCGCGCGCGGCGTCGATGACGATGCGATCGAGCGAACCGGTGGCCGGGTCGGCGGTGAAGGCCACGCCGGCCGTGCGGGCGGCCACCATCTGCTGCACCACCACGGCCATCTCGGGCCGATTGTGCATGCCGCGCCGCGCCCGATAGGTCAGCACGCGCGGGGAGAACAGCGATGCCCAGCAGTCGGTCAGCGCGGTGATCAATTCTTCGTCGCTGTGAATATTGGTGTGGGACACGTTCATTCCCGCGAATGATGCGGTCGCGCTGTCCTCGCCGACGGCCGAGGAACGCACGGCCACGGTAACCGCGTCGCCGAGCCGGTGATAGGCCGACAGCACGGCATCGCGGACGGCCGGCGACATCGGGGTGTCGTGCACGAATTCCCGCATGCGGCGGCACAGCTCGTCGAGCTGCTGTGTCTCGTCGCGGGTCGCGCCCTGCGCTGCCGCGAGCCCTCGGGTGTGCAGTTCGTCGAGTTCCGGGCCGTGCGTACCCGCGCAGATCACCTCTTCGTAGGCGGATTTCAGCACGACGAACCCCGGTGGCACGGGCAGCCGCGCCGCGACCAGTTCGCCGAGATTGGCTCCCTTGCCGCCGGCGCGGTCGGCGTCGGTCAATCGCAATTCATCGAAGGTGGCGACGTAGTCACCCATGACGGCTCCAGTTCCTTTTCGATCCGGGCAGCATGAGCAGCAACAGGATCGGGACGGCGAGGATGAACAAGGCCGACAGCATCGCCAGCGGCGAGGCGCCGCTGAGTTCGAGGCCGGTGACCACGAAGGGAAGTGCGATGACGAACAGGGGGGCGTGCCGGATCGTCACTGCTGCGCCTCCGGAGTCTCGAAAATACCTGCGGAGGTGAGGACGTCACTGAAATCGGTGCCGAGCAGCACGCGCCGCAGGGGCACGGGAAGTTGTGCCAGCACGTGGTCGAGCTGGCCGGGGGAGAACAGCTGGGCCAGCGCGTCGGTGACCGCCGCGGACATCCGCCTCGCCTCTTCCGTCGACACGTCGGCCGTCCGGGCGAATTGGTCGAGGAACGACTGTGGATCATGGCGCACGGGAACACGTCCCGGCGTCCAGCCCTCGTAGTAGACACCGCGCAGCAGCGTGGGCAGCTGGGCGCTCAGGTGTGCGGCCACGCCGATGTCGAGGCGATCGCGAACGGTGTGCAGCCAGGCGCGCAGGGCCCGGTGCGCCTGCATCCGGTCGTCGGTGCCGAGCCGGTCGGCGACGGTGCGCAGCCAGATGCGGCCGGTATGGATCGCCGGGGCGAATGGATCGGTGTGATGGCTCATCGGCATGGCCTTTCGCGGAAACGGGATGACCGGGGGTGCGGGTCAGGGGTGGGTCGGAGTGGCCTTGGCCTGCGGCAGGTGCAGAGCCTGTGCGATGGTGTCGGTCCAGATCGTGATGTCGGACCAGTCGCGCAGGTCCCCGTAGCGGGCACCGCCGAGCAGGCGATACATGGCGCGCGCGGGCAGCGAGACCCCGGCGCGTTCGTAGTGCCCGGCGAACGCGTGGAAATCACGCGGTGCAATCGAGTCACGCAGGGCGGCAATCTTCTTCGGGACGAGATGGCCGATGCGGCGCCCGGTCGGACCGACCAGGGCCGGCCCCAGCCCGACGCTGAACAGCCACACCGGGTAAGCCTGGAGTTCGTGGCGATGCGACCGGACGAATCCGGCCATCTCCGGCAGCAGGGCCAGATCGTGCACGGCGCTGCCCAGCACGATGGCATCGAAGGGCGTGAGTTCGGGAGCGTGTTCGACGTCGGCGACCTCGACGGTCGCACCGCGGGCCATGAGGTAGGCGCCGATGAAATCGGCGATCTCACGGGTGGATCCCTGGGCGGTGGCGTAGATGACGGCGACGCGGGGAGCGGTGGTTTCCATGCATCGAGCCTTCTCGCGTGGCCGGATTTCGGTGAGAGGACTCCTACCCGTGGTGACCGGGACCATGGTCCTCGACCGCCTCAGCCGGCCGCCGCGGCGGGATGGGACAGGTCGGCCAGTGCGGCGGCGAGCAATCGACGGGCCTCTGCGGCCGGTCCGGTGAGCTCGGACCTGGCCAGGACCTCGGCGAGCAGCGTGGGATCGGTGGCCTCCACGAGCACGCCGGTCCGATCGGCCCGCACGACGACATTGCAGGGCAACAACAATCCCGCCTCCCGGTCGACGGCGAGGGCCCGACCGGCGAGCTGCGGGTTACAGGCTCCGAGGATCAGGTACTCCTCGATGTGCTCACCGGTCCCCTCCCGGAGGGCGGCCTGGACATCGAATTCGGTCACGACGCCGAATCCGTGCTCTCGCAATACGATCCGGGTGCGGTCCACGGCGTCGGGGAACGTCGCGTCGAGGTGGACGGCGATGGCTGCGGCTGGGGCCACCGGAATGCGAATCTCGGTGATCAGCAGGCGGGGATCGCTCACCTCGTCGGGGCCGATGAGATACGCCTCTGTCGGCGGCCCGATGGGTCGATAGCCGTTGCCCTGCAGCCACTCTCGCAACGCGCGGTACCCGGCGTCGATGTGGTGATAGCCGCCGCGATGGCAGGTGCGGGCAACCAGCGCCGGCGACTGGATGGTCAGCTCCGCACCCGAACTCGGGCCGAGGGCGGGCGCGGCCTCGATGGGGAGCCCGAAATCGACGACGATGGCATCCTCGGCGGGCAGTTCCCGATGGAAGGTGATCGTCGGCGCGCCGTTCGCGACCAGCCCGGCCTGCTCGGCGACCTCCGCCAGCCGGTTCATGCCGCCGACAATGCCCTCGCTCAACAGGTCCGGGCGGATCTCGAGCGGTATGCGCAGCACCGCCTGCGGCGGCGTCTCGCACACGTTCACCCGGTACTCCATGACGCGCCTCCTTGGATGGTTCGTGCGTTCAGCGTGCGTCCGGACGCGCGGGCGGCACAGAGGACAAGGTCACGGTGGCGGGGGAACAAACGCACAGCCGTGCGGGGCGATCGGCCGGCAGGCCCGGGTCATGATTACAGCCGTTCGTCGGCGGCGAGGGCGAAATAGTTCTCCTCCTCCTGCACGAAGTGCAGGCGCAGCACGGCGTGCAGGCCGTAGAGGCAGGCCAGCAGGTCGTCGATCTGATCCGGGTCGAATCCGCCACGCGCGTGGGCCAGTTCGAGATGGGTACCGATGCGGGTGGCCAGCCGCTGGATCTCGGCGTGCGCGCGGCTCATGGTGGCGGTTGCCTCGGTGCCGCCGAGCGGCGCGGCGAGCGCGGGATAGAGCTGGGTCTCCTCGGCCACCTCATGGGGCAGCAGGTCCTCGATCAGAAAGCGGTGCACGCTGTCCAGTGCCGCGAGGGCAGCGTCGTCGGGGCGGTCCGCGACCCGGTCGGCGACCGCGCGGAGCTTCGCGAGGGCGTCCTGCAGTACATCGTGTTCGGCGGCGAACCGGTGGAGCAGCTCTTCGGTGTCCGCCGGGAGGTCGAGGCGGGCGGCCGGATTGCCGCGCAGTGCTCGCAGCGCGTTCAGGATGACGGCGACGTCGATGGCCTCCTGAAGCAGCGCGCCCGCCGCGGGCGGTAGCCAGCCGACGGCCGCGACGACCATGGCCGCCAGCGACAGGGTCATGCCGACGGTCGCGCTCTGGACCGCGATGCGCCGCGACCAGCGGGCGATGTCCATGGCGTCCGCGAGCCGGTCCAGCCGATCGGTGGTGAGCACGATGTCGGCGGCCTCGGACGAGGCGGTCGAACCCCGCGCTCCCATGGCCACTCCCACCGTGGCGGCGGCGAGGGCGGGCGCGTCGTTGATACCGTCGCCCACCATGACGGTCACCTGCTGCCGGCTCTCCCGGCGCACCGCCTCGACCTTGTCGGCCGGGCTCTGGCCCGCGTAGACCTCGTCGAGGCCCAGCACCGTCGCGACCTCGCGCGCGGGCTCGGGACGATCACCGGTGAGCATGACCAGGCGGTTCAGCCCGGCCTCACGCAGCCGGCGCAGGGTGCGGGGCGCCTGCCGCCGCAAGGGATCCCGCAGCAACACGACACCCCGGGGGTCGTCGTCGACGACGATCCAGGCGACGGCGGCGGAGTCCAGCCGTGCCCGATTCATCACCGGCCGCGCCCATTCCGGGGTGATCATCGACTCCGGCAGCTTCCCCACCTGTACGCGATGACCGTCGACCGTGCCGGTGACGCCGCGACCCGCCTGCTCGGAAACCGCTGTGGCGACGGCGAGCTGGAGCTTGCGGGCCAGCGCCTCGGTCACGATCGCCTCGGCCAGCATGTGCGGCGACAGCTGATCCACCGAGGCGGCCAGCTGCAACAGCCACGCTTCATCCGCGCCCGGAGCGGCGGCGACCTCCGTGACCACGGGCCGCCCGGCCGTGACGGTGCCGGTCTTGTCCATGACCAGAGTTGTTGCGCGACCGAGATTTTCCAACGCCCCGCCGTCGCGCACCACCACGCCGACCCGCGACGCACGTGACAGCCCCGACACGATGGCAACGGGCGCGGCCAGCAACAACGGGCACGGTGTCGCGACCACGAGCACCGCCACCGCACGCACCGGCGATCCGCTGAACCAGTACGCGGCACCCGCGACGAGCAGGGTCAGCGGGAGAAACCACACGGCATAGCGGTCCGCCAACCGGACCGTGGGCGCGGTGGCGGCTCCGGCTTCGCGTGCCAGCCGCACGATCCCGGCGTAGGTGCTGTCGTCGGCCGTCGCGGTGGCCCGCATCTCGAACACGCCGCCGGCATTGAGCACGCCGCTGCGCACCGGCTCCCCGGGGGCGCGCTCGACCTGGAGCGGTTCACCGGTCAGTGCCGATTCATCCAGTGCCGCAACGGTATCCATGATCCTGCCGTCGGTGGGAACCACCTCGCCGGCGGCGATCACCAGGATGTCGCCCGGAACGATCTCATCGAGATCGACGACCCGCACCACGTCCCCCCGCCGTAGCCGTGCCGACCGCGGCGCTCGCTCGAGCAGGGCCCGCAGGTCCCGGGCGGCGCGCCGCTCGGCGGCGGCATCGAGCGCATGCCCGCCGCTGAGCATGACCGCGATCAAGGCGCCCGCGAGGTACTCGTGCACCCAGAGCGTGCCGGCCAGCGACAACACCGCGATGAGGTCCACTCCGGCGCGCCCGCGGCGCAGCGCTGCGACAACCCACCACACCGCCGGGACCATGGCCACCACCGTGCCCGCGGCCCAGCACCGGTCGGCCACTGCTGTCGCCCCGGCGGCCCAGGCGATGCCACCGGCGACCAGCGGTGCGATCGTCCCGGCCAGCAGCGCCGTTCCGAGGACACCGCCGGCTCGATCGATCCAACCCTGGAAGCGTGAATCGGCCACCATGGCTCTCGTCCTTTCGCCGGGTGTGCATTCCCGACCAGTGCATCGCAGTTGTCCAAAGGAGCGACAGGGCCACAGTCCCCGAACACCACTGCCCTTCGTCCCGGTCGTGGTCGTGGTCGGCCCACGGTTCGTGGGCTGTGCCGTGTCCGATGGATGCTCGAGACAGGACCTTCGGCCCTGTGAGGGGCGCTGTGCGGATGCTGACATGGATCGAGGGATTTGTCGTGCAGGGGATCAGGTGAGAAAGGGTGTCAGTTGATGCGTGGGTATCAGTTCGCTCCGCGCGCCACCGTGAGTCTGGGGCGCGCGGAAGCACTGCGGCTGCTGGCCGGTGTTCCGTTCGGGAGGGTCGTCTTCACTCGCGACGCGTTGCCCGCTGTGCGGCCGGTGAACCATCTGGTCGACGAGGGCGAGATCATCGTCGTGCGGACCCGGCTCACGTCTCGGCTGACCTCGACCGTGCGTGCGGATTCGAATGTGGTGGTGGCCTACGAGGCCGACGACATCGACCCCGTGGCCGGGCTGGGATGGTCGGTAGTGGTGACTGGGATCGCCCGCACCGTGACGGATCCGGAACGGGTCGCACGCTACGAGCGCCTGCTGCAGCCGTGGGTCGACGGGGAGATGGACACCATCGTCGCCATCGAGCCGACCCTGGTGACCGGGGTGCGGCTCGTGGCGAAGCAGGCGGTTTAGCGGGTTCAGGACGCGGAAGTGCCCGCCGCCGAAGGCGTTCCGGTGGCGAAACGCGCAGCGCGACGGCGCAATCGATGATCGGGCCGGCGGTCGCGGGCAGCCGGGACGGCGGGGGGTGTCCGGAAGAACCAGTGCTTCGCGGTTTCCGCCAGCGCGAGGTAGACGACGATCATGGCGAGCAGCGCGACGAAGAAGGCGCCGGGCAGCGGCTGGAAGCCGAGCGAGGCGGCCAGCGGCGTCACGGGCAGCAGTGCGCCGATTCCCACCGCGGCCAGCGCGGCGGTGAGCAGGGCGACGCTCGGGTGGCTGCGGAAGAAGGGCGTTCTGCGGGTGCGGATCACGAACAGCACCAGGGTTTGGGTGGCCAGCGATTCGACGAACCAGGCGGTGTGGAAGAGAGCTTCGCCCGCGTGGAAGACCCACAGCATGATGCCGAAGGTCGCGAAGTCGAACACCGAGCTGATGGGACCGAACACCAGCATGAATCGCCGGATCAGCCCGATGTCCCAGCGCGCGGGCCGGGCCAGCTGCTCCGCGTCGACGTTGTCGGTGGGGATCGCGAGCTGGCTGGAGTCGTAGAGCAGATTGTTGAGCAGGATCTGCGAGGGCAGCATGGGCAGGAACGGCAGGAACGCGGAAGCGCCCGCCGCACTGAACATATTGCCGAAATTGCTGGACGTGCCCATCAAGACGTACTTCATGGTATTGGCGAATACGCGCCGGCCCTGGGTGACGCCGTCCGCCAGGACCTGCAGGTCCTTCTCGAGCAGCACGACGTCGGCGGCGTCCTTGGCGACGTCGGTGGCGGCGTCCACGGAGATTCCGACATCGGCGGCGTGCAGGGCGAGCGCGTCGTTGACGCCGTCGCCGAGGAACGCGACATCGACGCCGAGCGACCGCTGCGCGCGAACGATGCGCGCCTTCTGCTCGGGATCGATGCGGGCGAAAACTGTTGTGGTGGCCAGCTTCCCGGTGAGCTCGGCGTCGGTGAGCCGGTCGAGGTCGGCGCCCGACAGGGTGTCGCCCGCCGGTAGGCCCAGCTGTTCGCAGACCCGCGCGGCCACTGTCGGATGATCGCCGGTGATGACCTTGACCGCGACGCCGAGCGTGGCCAGGCGGCTGATCGCCTCGCGCGCAGAGGCTTTCGGCGGGTCGAGGAACACGAGGAACCCGGCCAGCCTCAGACCGGTCTCGTCGGCGGCCGTCAGCGACGTCCGCCCGGGCGCCGGACGGGTCGCGACGGCGACCACGCGGTGCCCGGCTGCGAACTCGGCGCCGAGCGCCGCGGTGGCCGCATCCGGCACGTTCTCGCAGCAGGCGAGGACGGCTTCGGGTGCTCCCTTCGTAATGATCGTGCCCCCGGTGCGCGGTGCATCGACCAGGACCGAGACCATGCGCCGCCGATGATCGAAAGGCAGTGTGGCGAGCCGGGTGTGCCGCTCGGCGCCGTCCCGCGGTGCGAGCGCCGCGGCCCACAGTGCCGTGTCGAGTGCGTCACCGCCGGCGAGCCGGCCGTTCTGGATCACGCCGTCGGTGCAGGCCATGCCCAGCTCGATGACATTTCCGTCGGCGTCCGGTTCGGCGGCGACCGCGCGCATGAATTCGATCCGCCCCTCGGTCAATGTGCCGGTCTTGTCGGTGAACAACACTTCGATGTCGCCGAGATCCTCGATGCAGACCAGCCGCTTCACCAGCACCTTGCGCTGCGCCAGGATTCGTGAACCTGCCGCCAGGCTGGTCGACACCACCGCCGGCAGCAGTTGCGGGGAAATGCCGACCGCGATCGCCAGCGAGAACATCAGCGCGTCCAGCAGCGGCCGGTGCAGCACCAGGTTCACCCCGAAGATGCCGATCGTCAGAACCGCGGCGACGCGCACCAGCAGCATCGAGAACCGGCGCAGCCCGGCCTGGAACTCGGTCTCGGGCTCCCGGCGCGCCAAACCGACGGCGATACGGCCGAATTCGGTGTCGCCGCCCGTCGCTGTCACGACGCCGCGGCCGGTCCCGGCGGCGACCACCGTGCCCATGAGTGCGCAGCAGGCCAGCTCGGACACTGGGCTTCCGGCTGCTACCGGGTCGGTCGACTTGATCACCGGTTCCGGCTCGCCGGTCAGTACCGATTCATCGCACTGCAGTCCGGTCACGGACAACAGCCGCAGGTCCGCGGGCACCAGCTCACCCGGCCGCAGCTGGACGATGTCGCCCGGTACCAGCTCCGCGAGGTCGACCGATCGTGCCTGCCCGGCACGCGTCACCACGACTCGATGCCGGATGCGCTCGTGCAGTGCGGCCGCCGCCTGCTCGGCACGGAATTCGTTGACGGTGCCCAGGCCGACGGACATCGCCACGATCACCCCGATGACCACCGCATCGCTGCGCTCGCCGAGGAAGAACGACACCACAGCGGTCACGGCGAGCAGCAGCAGGAGCGGCGAGCGCAATTGCCGCGCGATGACCGGTCCGATGCGCGCGCGATGCGCCTGAATGGCGTTCGGCCCGAAAAGGCGTGCCCGTCCGGCATATTCGGATTCGGTCAGCCCTTCGTCGCCGGTGGCCAGCGTGGTCAGAATCTGGTCGGTGGGCTGCGCCGCGGCGGTCGTGGCGGGTACGGCCCGAACCGTGTGCGGCAGCGTGCGATTCGTGGCCAACGACAGCGCGTGATCGTGCATACAGTAGAGGGTTCCGCTGTCCGGGCCGGGCCGATAGGGCCTGCTCGCATCGAGGGATGGGACCAAAGACCTTGCCGCCGAGGACTTGCCGCGCTTGGACCGCAGTTCGCTCTACTGCGGACGCGGATGGTCGCCACGCAGCTTGGACGCGTAGACCGCGGCCTGGGTGCGGCGCTCCATGCCGAGCTTGGCGAGCAGCCGGGAGACGTAGTTCTTGACCGTCTTCTCCGCGAGGAACATGCGTTCGGCGATCTGCCGGTTGGTCAGCCCGTCGCCGAGCAGGTCGAGAAGTTTGCGCTCCTGGTCGGTGAGCCCGGCCAGCGGGCCGTCGGACTGGGTGCTGCGGCGCAGCCGATCCATCAGGGCCGCGGCGGCGCGGTTGTCCAGCAGCGAGCGCCCGGCGCCGACCTCCTTGATGGCCTTCGCCAACTCCATGCCCTTGATGTCCTTGACCACGTAACCGCTGGCTCCGGCGAGGATCGCGTCCATCATGGCCTGCTCGTCGGTGAACGAGGTGAGGATGAGGCAGCGCAACGCATCGACGCGCGAGAGCAGATCACGGCAGAGTTCGATGCCGTTCCCGTCCGGCAGCCGGACATCGAGGACCGCGACATCCGGTTTCAGCGCCGGGATTCTGGCCAGGGCCTGGGCCACATCGGAGGCTTCACCGATGACGGTGAGTTCCGGGTCGCCCTCGAGCAGGTCGACGAGTCCCCGGCGAACGATCTCGTGATCATCGACGAGAAAAACCTTGATCATGGCCGGTTCCCAATCTGTAGGTCGTCGTGGTCCAACATAGCTCTCCGGGGGCGGGTTACCGGGGATGGCCGGACGGAGCAGGGCCGCCGGGGGTGGCGGGAGCGGTGACCTCCAGGATCTGTGCGAGGGGCAGCCGTGGGGTATGCGTCGGCTGGCGGTCGGAGGCGGGCACCGTGCCGACTCGCACCAGCGCCTGTGGCTGCTCCACGCGGCCGGTGAGCTCGCGGATCACCGCTCGGCTCTGCGGCACTTCGGTGACGTGGGTGATGGGGCAGGTCGCGTATCCCGCGACCGTGCATTCGAGCAGGATGGTGGACAGCGCCTCGCCGCAGCGCACCAGGTCGGCGGAGGTGCTGCCGCTGGACACCACGAGGACCACGGACTCGTCGTCCTGGACATCGGCGCGGCGCGGCTCGTCGCCGACGGCCGGGAACACGCGGCTCAGATCGACCCGCTCGCGCTCCTCGGCGGACACCCGGGCCGTCGGCGGGATACCCTCCGCGGGGAGCGAATGCCCTGTCCACCACTGCAATTCGGCTTGATAGCCGGAATCGTAGCGGCGTATCGCCGCGGTGAGCCGCGAGGCGCGGGCGAGCTCGGTGCGGGCCTCGGGCGGCAGCACGGTGATCACCGCGTCCGGCGGGTCGACGATGACCGGCAGCACCGGTTCGAATTCGCGCCAGTCCGCCGGTGCGGTGAAGGGGAGCCGGTCGGTGTAGCGAACCGTGATGGCGTCGGCCCGGTCCCGGTCGGCGTCGGTCACGATCCGCGCCGGCTCGAAGGTCACCGTCGCCAGCTGATCGTGCCGGTTGGGGTTGGGGAAGTAGGTGACCTGCGTCTGCCATCCGGCCGCGGCCAGCGCGGCGCGCAGATGCCCCAGCGCGACGCCACAGCTGATCAGCATCTGCCGACCGGAGTGGTCGGTGGCCGCGAGCATGCGCGATGGCACCGAGAACAGGTGCAGGGCATCGCCGTCGAAGACCCAGCGCCACGGCTGGCTGTTGTGCAGGGAGGGCGCGCGACCGGCCAGCCGGACTGCCTGCTCGATCGTGTCGCCGCTGGGTAGTTGGCTCATGGATTCACGCTAGGACGGGTGGCGTCCGCGCTACAGGGGCCGTTGGTCCTCGTTGCGGTGCTACAGGACCCTTGGCCCGGCGCCCGGACGCACGCACGCTGAAGCCGTGGACGACAACATGCGGCCCGCGCCGCTGATCGACGCGCGGCGCCATGACGCGGTGATCTTCGATATGGACGTGGTGGCCGGCAGCGCCCGCGACGGCGTCCCCGTGTTCGACTCCACCGTGGCCCTGGTGCGGCGCCTGCAGACCGCGGGTATCGGTGTCGCGGTGTTCTCCGTTGGCCGCAACTGCGCCGACGTGCTGCGGGCTGCCGGCATCGGAGACCTGTTCGCGGTGCGGGTGGACGGCACCGTGGCGGCGGAACTGGGGCCGGCGGGCAAGCCTGGCCCGGCGATGCTGCTCGAGGCCGCGCGCCGGCTGGGGGCGGAGCCGGAACGGACCGCCGTCGTGGTGGACGCGGAGGCCGGTGTCGCGGCGGGCCGGGCCGGCGGATTCGGTCTGGTGATCGGCGTCGACCGGGGCGGGCACGGCGATCGGCCGGCCGGGCGCGGGGCCGATGTGGTGGTGCCCGACCTCGATCGGGTGTTGCTGCGCAACGGTTTCCGGCGGATGTCGGAGGTGCCGGAGGCGGTCGCGGGGCGGCTCGGTGACCTGCTCGACACCGAAAAGGCCTGCGTCCTGCTCGATTTCGACGGTACGCTGTCGGCCATCGTCCCCGATCCGGCGGCCGCGACCCTGGTGGAGGGCGGCGCTGCGGCGCTGACGCGGCTCGCGGCGCAGTGCCCGGTCGCCATTGTCAGCGGGCGTGAGCTGGCGGATCTGCGCGACCGGGTCGGTGTCGAGGGCCTCTGGTACGCCGGGTGTCACGGCTTCGAATTGCAGGCCCCGGACGGCACGACGTGTGTGCACGATGCCGCTCCGGGCGCGGAACGCGCGCTGGTGGCGGCAGCGCAGGAGCTGGCGCGGTCGTTGAGCGCGATCGAGGGGATCCTGGTGGAGCACAAGCGCTTCGCGGTCGCGGTGCACTATCGGCGGGTCGCCCCGGAACAGGTCGGCGCGGTGACGGCCGCCGTGCACGCGCAGGCGCACCAGCGTGGCCTGCGCGTGACGGGCGGACGCAAGGTGGTCGAACTGCGGCCGGACATGGACTGGGACAAGGGCACCGCGCTCCAGTGGATCCTCGGCCACCTCGTCACGCCGATGCTGCCGATCTACATCGGCGACGACCTCACCGACGAGGACGCCTTCGACGCCGTGGAGGCCGAGGGTATCTCGATCGTGGTCCGGCACGACGAGAACGGCGACCGGCGGACCGCCGCCCGCTTCGCGCTGCCCGGACCCGAGGGCGTGCGCCCCTTCCTCGACGATCTGGCCACCCTGCTGGCCGCCGAATCCGCTGGGGCCGTGTCGGATTCGTGGGTGTTCGCCTTCGACGGGTACGACCCGGCGCACGAGCGGCTGCGGGAGGCGCTGTGCACCGTCGGAAACGGATATCTCGCCACCCGCGGGGCCGCGCCGGAGTGCGCGGCGGGGGAGCACCACTACCCGGGTACCTATGTCGCCGGTATCTACAACCGGCTCTCCGATCAGATCGCGGGTCGCACGGTCGACAACGAGAGCCTGGTGAACCTGCCGAACTGGCTGCCGGTCACCTTCCGCATCGGCGACGGCGACTGGCTCGACATCGACGCCGTCGAATTGCTGTCCTATCGCCAGGAATTCGATCTGCGCCGGGCAGTCCTGCTGCGGCACTTCCGCTTCCGGGACGGCACCGGCCGCATCACCGCGGTGCGGCAGCGGCGGTTCGTGGCCATGCACGCGCCGCACCTGTGCGCGCTCGAGACCGCGGTGACCGCCGAGAACTGGTCGGGGACAGTGGTCTTCCGCTCGACGGTGGACGGCGCGGTGAGCAACAGTCTGGTGGCGCGGTATCGGGACCTGTCGGGGGATCACCTCGAGCGGGTGTCGGCGCAGGAGCTGTCACCGGAATCGGTGCTGGTGGTGGTGCGCACCGGGCAATCCGGGATTCCGGTTGCGACCGCGGCGCGCGGCACGCTGTACCGAGAGGGTGTGAAGCTGTGTCCCGCTACGGAGCTCGTCGAGAGCGACGGGTCGATCGGGCACGACCACGGCGTCGCGATGGCCGAGGGCGACACCGTCGTGCTGGAGAAGATCGCGGCCGTGGTCACCGGCCGCGACCACGCGGTCTCGGCCCCGGACGACGAGGCCGCGCGCGCACTGCGCAGTACCGGCGGGTTCGCCGACCTGCTCGAATCGCACACGGCCGCCTGGGAACACCTCTGGGATCGGCTCCGAATCGATCTGGGCGGCGGTGAGCACGCGACCCGGGTGATCCGGTTGCACCTGCTGCATCTGGTGCAGACCCTCTCGCCGCACACCGCCGATCTGGACGTCGGGGTCCCCGCGCGGGGTCTGCACGGCGAGGCCTATCGGGGGCACGTCTTCTGGGACGAGCTGTTCGTGCATCCGGTGCTGAGTCCTCGCTTCCCACGACTCGCGCGCGGTCTGCTGCGGTACCGATACCGGCGATTGCCGGAGGCGCGGCGCGCGGCGGCCGCCGCCGGGTTGTCCGGGGCGATGTTCCCGTGGCAGTCCGCCTCCGACGGCCGGGAGGAAAGCCAGCTCATGCATCTGAATCCGCTGTCGGGGCATTGGAATCCGGATCCGAGCCCGCGCGCCCACCATATCGGCAGTGCCATCGCCTACAACGTCTGGCAGTACTTCCAGGCGACGGGCGACCTCGAATTCCTCACCGACTACGGCGCCGAGCTGATGGTGGAGATCGCCCGGTACTGGGCGAGCCTGGCCGACTACGACCCGCGCCACGACCGGTATCACCTGCGCGGGGTCATCGGGCCCGACGAATTCCACACCGGTTCGCCGAGCGCACCGGGATCCGGCGTGGACGACAATGCCTACACGAATGTGATGGCGGTGTGGACGTTGCTGCGGGCGCGCGACGCGCTGGCCCGGTTGACGCCCCGTGCACGGGCGGAACTGCTCGAATCGCTGCGGGTCTCACCGGTGGAACTGGCGCGGTGGGAGCATGTCGGGCGGCGGATGTACGTGCCCTTCCACGACGAGGTCATCAGCCAGTTCGACGGTTACGAGCAACTGGCCGAACTGGATTGGGACGGCTACCGGCAGCGCTACGGCGAGATCCAGCGGCTGGATCGCATCCTCGAGGCCGAGGGCGACGACGTCAACCGCTACCGGGCCGCCAAACAGGCCGATGTCCTGATGCTGTTCTATCTGCTCTCCGCCGACGAATTGCGGGAGGTGCTCGGACACCTCGGCTACGACCTCCCCGGGGAGATGATTCCGCGGACGATCGACTACTACCTGGCCCGCACGTCGCATGGTTCGACGCTGAGCGCGCTGGTCCACGCCTGGGTGCTGGCCCGCGCGCACCGGGCGCGGGCGATGGAGTTCTTCGACCGGGTGCTGGACTCCGATATCGCCGATATCCAGGGCGGGACCACGCAGGAGGGAATCCACCTCGGCGCCATGGCCGGAACCATCGACCTGGTCCAGCGGTGCTTCACCGGAATGGAGATCCGGGCCGATCGCCTCATCTTCAACCCCTGCTGGCCCGACGAGCTGGGGGAGCTGCGCTTCTGGATCGTCTACCGCGGGCACCGGCTCGCGATCAGGGTCAGCGCCTCCGATCTGGAGGTCGCCGCCGATCCGGGCGTGGCGGACCCGGTGGAGATTCATTACGACGGATTCACCGAACTGCTGCCGGCGGGGGCGACGATCCGAATGCCGGTGAGCCGCAAGGCATCCGATCCGGATCCGCTCACGACCGCAGCCGATTGACGCCCCATCGGGCCAGCCCGATCGCGACGGCCAGGTATTCGACGAGCGCGAGATACACCAGAACCGCGCCGTAGAGCCGGGCCCAGAGGGAGATGTAATCGGTGGCGGCGGGAACCGCGACCACCATGCCCGCGCCGAGGACCAGGGCCACGGTCGCGGCGGCATGAGGAGTTGCGGGAGAATTCATGGCAGCAAGCTTTGTCGCGGCCCGCGCGAATCAGCAGGGCCGATGTACCCGACTCCGGTGGGACCAACGGCGTCCGAGGTGCCACACCGCCCGGCCCGGCCGCCGTGCAGAGGGGTCTTTGGTCCTCACACCGAGGACGATCGCCCGCAGAGGGCGGTCAGGTTCCGTTCCTACCGTGAGAGTACGAGCCCTGCCCCGGGCGCCGACGACTTCACCGGAGGTCACGATGACAAACCAGGAACTCGACGATCCGCATCGGCTGGCCTCGGCGCCCGTGGTGGTCGGCGTGGACAATTCGGAAGGTTCGGCGCGGGCGGTGCACTGGGCCGCGAACTACGCCGCACAGTGGCGGCGGCGACTGCACATCGTCCACGGCCTGGATCTGGTGGCGGTCAGCCGTGGCGTCGGTCCCTACGCGGTGGCGGCGCCGTCGCTGGCCGAGGCCGTCAAGGCCGCCGGTGCGGCGGCCATCGCCCGGGCCCGGCTGGCCGCCGGCGACTACGAGCCGGAACTGACGGTCTCGTCCGCGGTGTCGACGGACAGTCCCGCCCGGGTGCTGATCGATCTCAGCGAGTCCGCGTTCGCGGTGGTGATCGGTGCGACCGGGACGGCCGGCACGCTCTCGCATCTGGGATCCACCCTGTTCTCGGTGACCAGTCACGCCCGGGGCGCGGTGGTCGTGGTGCGGCCGGATCCCGACGCGGCCAATGCCGTTCGCGGCTCGGGTCCGGTCGTGGTCGGCGTGGACGGCAGCCGCGTGAGCGAGGCCGCGATCGGCGCGGCGTTCGCCGAAGCCTCCGAACGGGAGGTGGGGTTGGTCGCCGTCCATGTCTTCAGCGATTGGGACACGGGGCAATTCGCCGACGCGGTGATCCCGGTGGTGACCGCGGAGCTGGCCGGTATCGAGGAAGCCGTGCTGGCCGAGCGGCTGGCCGGCTGGCAGGAGAAGTATCCGGATGTCTCGGTGAGCCGCGAGGTGTTCGCCTCCGGGCCCGCCGGGCGGCTGGGGGAGCTGTCGAAGACCGCGCAGCTGGTCGTGGTCGGCAGCCGCGGTCGTGGGGGATTCCTGGGAATGCTGCTCGGATCCACCACCCAATCCCTGGTGCAGCACGCGCACTGCCCGGTGATGGTCGTGCACGCCGATGACGAGGAGACGAAGCGATGACGCTGACCATGCCCGGCGCCGGAACCGGAATCCGGGACGACCTGATCGATCTGGACGCGTGGTGGCGGGCCGCCAACTATTTGGCCGCCGGGCAGATCTACCTCGTGGACAACCCGCTGCTCACCGAGAAGCTGCGGCCCGAGCACATCAAGCAGCGGCTGATCGGCCACTGGGGAACCGTGCCCGGGGTTACCCTGACCTACGCCCACCTCAATCGGATCATCATGCGGACCGGGCAGCAGATGCTGTTCGTGCTGGGTCCCGGGCACGGTGCCGCGGCGCTCACCGCCGCGACCTGGCTCGAGGGCACCTATTCGCTGCGGCACCCGGAGGTCGGCCAGAACCTGGCCGGGATGCGAGAACTGTTCCGGCAGTTCTCCTTCCCGGGCGGTGTCCCCAGCCATGCCTCACCGCATCTGCCGGGTTCCATCCACGAGGGTGGCGAACTGGGCTATTCGCTCGCCCATGCCACCGGCGCGGCGCTGGACAATCCGAATCTGGTGGTGGCGTGCATGATCGGTGACGGCGAGGCCGAAACCGGGGCCCTGGCCACCAGCTGGCACGGGTCGCTGTTCCTGGACCGCGTCACCGACGGCACGGTGCTGCCGATCCTGCACCTCAACGGCTACAAGATCGCGAATCCGACGCTGCTGGCGCGCATGCCGCGCGGCGAGCTCGACGCCATGCTCAGCGCGCAGGGCTGGGAGCCGATGTATGTCGACGGCGACAATCCGGCCGAGGTCCACGACCGGTATGCGACCGTGCTCGACGAGGCGATGGAGCGGATCCGGGAGATTCGCGAGTTCGCCGAGCGCGGCCTGGGTCCGCGCGACCCCTGCCGGCCGATGATCGTGTTGTCGACTCCGAAGGGGTGGACCGGTCCGGCGACGGTGGACGGCGTGCGCGTCGAGGGCACCTTCCGGGCGCACCAGGTGCCATTGTCGGGCGTGCGCGAGAATCCGGAACGCCTTGCGCAACTGGAGGACTGGTTACGGTCCTATCGGCCCGAGGAGCTCTTCGACGACGACGGCCGTCCGGTGGACCGGATCGCGCGCCTGCATCCCGAGCACCTGCAGATGAGCGCCAATCGCGCCGCGCACGGTCACGACAGCGTCGATCTGCAGCTGCCGTGCCCGACCGACTACGCCCTCGAATTCCCCGCTCCCGGAACCGAATCGGCGGAGGCGACGCGGGTGCTGGGCGGGTATCTGCGCGACGCGCTGGTCGAGAATCCGCACAATCTGCTGTTCTTCTCGCCGGACGAGCACACCTCCAATCGCCTGGACGCCGTTCTCGAGGTCACCGGCCGGCGCTGGCGCGCCAGGCGGATCGCGGGCGATGATCGGCTGTCCCCGGACGGCCGCGTCTTCGAGGTGCTGTCGGAGCATCTGTGCCAGGGCTGGCTGGAGGGTTATCTGCTGACCGGCAGGCACGGTGTGTTCTCCACCTACGAGGCCTTCGCACACATCATCGACTCGATGGTGGTGCAGCACGCCAAATGGCTGCACATGGCGGCGGAATTCCCCTGGCGCGAGCCGATTCCCAGCCTGAACTACCTGATCACCTCGCACGTGTGGCGGCAGGATCACAACGGGGCGTCGCATCAGGATCCCGGATTCATCGACCACGTGCTCAGCAAGCGGCCCGAGGTCAGCCGGGTATACCTGCCGCCGGACGCCAACTGCCTGCTGCACGTCTTCGACCACTGCCTGCGCAGCCGCGGCCGGGTCAATGTCGTGGTCGCCGGGAAGCAGCCCGCGC
This sequence comes from Nocardia sp. NPDC059154, assembly GCF_042755705.1. NCBI lineage: Bacteria > Bacillati > Actinomycetota > Actinomycetes > Mycobacteriales > Nocardiaceae > Nocardia > Nocardia sp. NPDC059154. Next base: position 40,333 of record NZ_JBHZCS010000010.1, on the reverse strand, counting down.
TGCAATACCTCGACGACGAGGCGGCGCGAGTGCACTGCGAGCAGGGTCTGGGCGTCTGGCACTGGGCGAGTTCGGATTCCGATCGTCCCGCCGAGGTCGTGCTGGCCTGTGCCGGGGACGTCCCCACCCAGGAAGCCCTGGCCGCCGCGGCGCTGCTGCGAGAACTCGTGCCGGACTTGGCGATCCGTTTGGTCAACGTGGTGGACCTGGCCCGCCTGTTCCCGCCGGATCGCCATCCGCACGGGATCTCCGACGAGGAATACCGCTCCGTCTTCACCGACGCGCCGGTGATCTTCGCCTTCCACGGCTACCCCTGGCTCATCCACCGCATCGCCTACCGCCGCCCCGGCCACGACGTCATGCACGTCCACGGATTCACCGACAACGGCACCACCACAACACCTTTCAGCATGTGCGCCATGAACGGCATCGACCGCTTCACCCTGGCGGCCGCAGCCCTTGCCGAGGTGCCGCGCCTGTCCGAACAGCTCGCCCCGCTCACCGAGGAGCTCACAGCCCGCCGTGAGGCCGCCGACGCCTACGCCCGCCGCTACGGCATCGACCCACCGGAGATCACCGACTGGCGCTGGCCCGCCTAGCCCGGGGGTGGCGCATTAGGTTACTGATCAGTTGCCCAGTCTGTTTCTACCGTTGTGACTGGTCAATTGGTCTTGTCATCCCCCAGGTCAGCATTGTCCGGTGAATCATATGAATGCGCTGATCAGGCATGTTAATTGAAGTAACACATATCACCCCCTAATCGGCGGCCGGCCCGGTGGATATCGGCGGCGCGCTCGATAGGGTTCCAATCCTCCACTACAGCAGGATTTTTCGATCCCGAGCCGTGCCATGCGCAGAGGATCGAGGAGACGTGAGCCGCTCACCCCTTCGCAGCGGCTCACGGTCGTCCCGCGGATTGCCTGCAACGATCCCGGTGACGACGTCGAGGTCGACGCCCGGGTGCGGTCGGTTTGCTGCCCGCCCGGGCGTCGATCCACCATGGCCGGCCCAATCCATCCTGGGAGGGCCGCGAAAAACTGGCCCGGCCCGGCCATCGCCGTGTGGTAGCTTGCCGGGCTACTTCCGCTCCGAGTCAGTCGGTGCGCTGTCCATCAGCGACGTCGAATCGATTGATAACTGCTGGATCTTGGTAGCTCGTTATCCCAGTGATCCGGTCTGCCTCCACCGACAGCACCACCACTGCGAACAAGGTGAATGCCGAGTCCGGGTGCTCGCGCCGGTAGGCCACCGCGGCGGGCTGCCCATTCACGATCGTGGGATGCATCCGGTATCGACCGGCCGTCGTGCCGACCAACTGGGCCAGGCGTGCCAAGCAGCGGTCTTTGCCCGACAACGAGGTCCCCCTGGGAACAGACTCGAGGGTGGCGTCATCTCGCAACAGCTCGGTGAGCGCAGCGATATCGGCATTTTCGAACGCAGCCATGTACCGGTCGAGAACAGCGCGGGCCTGCGGCGAATCCGGTTCGAGCACAGCGTGATCCGCAGGTGCTAGTTCATCCACTGTGGCGCGAGCGCGTTGCAACGCACTCTTGACCGCCGCGACACTGATGCTGAGCATGTCGGCAACCTCGACCGCGGGATAGGAGAGCACCTCACGCAGAATGAACACCGCCCGCTGGCGCGGTGGCAGATGCTGCAGGCTCGCTACCAGCGCTAGCCGCAGATTCGATCTGGACACCGCGATCTCGGCGGGGTCATCGCTCGAACCTTCGTACAGCCGGTTGGGGAATGGCTCGATCCACAGCGGATCGGAGGAACCGGCAGCGAGCGGTGAACCGGGGCCCTCGCTAGCTGAGCCGAGTCCGGACGGCAGGACTCGGCGCTGCTGATGGACCACTGCCGTCAGGCACAGGTTGGTGGCAATCCGGTAGAGCCAGGCCCGCACCGTCGAACGCTGTTCGAACGACTCCCAGCCGCGCCACGCCCGGAGGTACGTCTCCTGAACGAGATCTTCGGCCTCCTGTACCGACCCGACCATCCGGTAACAGTGCGCGATCAGCTCCGGCCGGTATCGGTCGGCGTAGTACAGAAACTCGTTCCGATCGATCGTGCCGGAAATAGTCGGCCGCATGTCAGCTCCTCCACGAATGCCAGGGAGTCATTTCCGGATGAACGCGGCCGCGAAGGTACGCAGCGCTTCGGGGTTGAGTGCGTCAGCGAACCCGACGATCAACTCGTCGACTCCGGCCTGCTCGTAGACGGCGAGTCGGTCACCAATGGTGTCGAGGGTGCCGACAAGCCCGTAGTCGGCGAGCAGGCCGGGAAAAACCAGGGGAGCCCACTCTGGAACCGCGGCCCGGGCTTGTTCGTCGGTGTCGGCGATGATGCAGTAGGACGTGGAGGTCTTCGTAATCGTGGAGAAGTCGCGTCCCACATGGGTGCAATGCTTGGCGAGGACGCTGTACTTTCGGGCCACCTCGTCCGGCGGTTCCTGCACGTTACACAGGTCCCCGTACTTCGCGACCAGTCTGAGGGTGACCTTTTCACCGCCGCCGGCGATCATCATCGGGATGCGCGGTCGTTGCACGCCGGCGGGCTGGTTGACCACCCCCGCGGCCCTGAAATAGCTGCCGTCGAAGGTGGTCGCCTGGTCGGTCCACATCGACGTGATGATTTGCAGCGCCTCCTCGAGCCGCCGCAGCCGCTCGGGTGCGGCCGGGAAGTCGTAGCCGAAGGCCCGGTATTCGTCCTCGTACCAGCCCGCGCCGATTCCGAACTTCAGTCGCCCGCCCGAGATGACATCGAGGGTCGATGCCATCTTCGCCAGCAGGGTCGGATTGCGGTAACCGTTGCCGGTCACCAGCTGTCCCAGCTTGATGTCCTTGGTCTCCCGGGCCAGCGCCGCCAGAGTGGTCCATGCCTCGAAGACATAGGCGCCAGGCGGCCCGAACGGAATGAAGTGATCCGGCGCCCAGATCGTGTCGAATCCGCATTCGTCGGCGACCACTGCGAGATCACGGATCGTCGTGAACGCTGTCACCGGGTCGGTGTAGCCGTAGAACTCCTGGGTAGTCCCGGTCGGGATATAAAGGCTGAGTTTCACAGGGTGTCGTCCTTTCGAGATTTGGTGCGCATATCTCTAGGCGAAGAAGCTCATCGCGGTTCCGTTTCGCGCTGCGGGCTACCGTGATACGCCTCGATGAGCCATCTCCCGTCATGCTGTACAAGCACCCAGGTCCCCCACTCCCACCGCTCGGCCGCAGGCTCGGTCTCACCCCTCGGCACTGTGACACTCTTGGAGATCACCACTGCGGTGCCGCCGTCGAGAACCCGGATGTAATCCACCTCATGGATGCGTCGCGAGGACTTCAACGGGCCGGCGAACGCCGCTCCCATGTCGGCACGAATTGCTTGTTTGCCCGGCAGGTACACACCCGGCAGGATCGCCGTGGCAGTGTCGGCGTAGCACTCGACGAACGCTTCGATATCACCGTCGGCCCAGGCAGCCGACGCCGCGTCGAACAGCGCCCGCACAGCGCTGTCCACCGCTCCGGCAGTGGGATTCGCATAGCTGGTCATCGATCGTCCTCACTCTCGACTGTCCGGTCGCGCCGCTCGCGCGCCCGGTTTGTAGTGCACAGAATGAAGACTTCGGCCGGACCGAAAAGGAATCGCAAACAATGACGGCCATGCTCACGGCCAACCTGCGCGGCGCAGTAGCAGCCCCGCCGTCGACGATACGATGACCTGCCTCCCGGAAAGTGTCTGGGCCACATGCCGATTGGGGTGCTGGAGATGGACGTGGAGTCCCCAGGTAGATGGGTTTGTGATGCTGGAGTACTAGGGGCAATGGTCATCTCGAGTGCGACCTGTCGACTCTGCTGAGCCTGCTAGTGGCTGCGCCAGGCTCGGGAATGCCGCCCTGAGAGGACTGATTCCCATGACCACCGCCCGTGCCTTCATCACCGCCGCCGTCTTCCTATGGCTGGGCATGGTGCTGGCCATCTCGTTCATCGAGGCGCCGCTGAAGTTCCGTGCCCCGAATGTCACCCTCGCCATCGGACTCGGCATCGGCCGCCTGGTCTTCCGTGCCCTCAACGGCGTCGAATCCCTGCTCGCCATCCTCGTTCTCGCTGCCGTCTGGGCCGATGCTCCCGGTGCTGCGACGACCGGCGCCCTCGCCGTCGCGATCGGCGCACTGGTCCTGCAGCTCGCTTTCGTGCGCCCCCGGCTGACCCGGCGCAGCGACGCGGTGCTGGCCGGGGACGAGGGGCCGCGTTCGCGCAGCCACTATGCCTACGTCGCCCTCGAAGTCCTGAAGGCGATCGCCCTCCTCAGCGCCGGCGTGCTCGTCCTGGACAGCGCGATGCGATGACTTCGCGCGCTACGGTGCTCTGATGGGTGACGCCACAGGGCGGTGGCTGCCCGGGACGCGACAGTTCCGGGGTTACCGGCGTGGCTGGCTGCGGTCCGACGCCGTGGCCGGAGTCACCGTGGCGGCCTATCTGATTCCGCAGGTGATGGCGTATGCGACGGTGGCCGGTCTGGCGCCGATCGCGGGCCTGTGGGCGGTGCTCGGCCCGCTGGCCGTCTATGTGGTGCTGGGGACCTCACGGCTGCTGTCGGTCGGGCCGGAATCGACGACGGCGCTCATGACGGCGGTGGCGCTGGCGCCGCTGGCCGCGGGTGACTCCGCCCGATACGCGGCATTGGCCGCGGCGCTCGCGCTGCTGGTCGGAGCTTGCTGTGTGGCAGGCGCGGTGACCCGGCTGGGGGTATTGGCCGACCTGCTGTCGAAGCCGGTACTGGTCGGCTACCTGGCCGGGACGGCAGGAATCATGATCGTGGGCCAGCTCGGCCGGGTTAGCCGGGTGAGCGTGACAGGGGAGTCCATCTCCGATCAACTGCGGTCCTTCGCGGCCCATGTCGACGAATTGCATTGGCCTACAGTGTGTCTGGCCGGCGGCACCCTGGCCGCGCTGCTGCTGGCGGCGTGGCGGGCGCCGCGGCTGCCGGGGCCGCTGGTGGCGGTGCTGGGCGCGACCGCGGTGGTTGCGGTGTTCTCGTTGCGGGAACGCGGGATTCACGTGGTGGGTGAGATCCCGTCCGGGCTACCGGTTCCGGGCATACCGCACGTCGCGGCCGCGGACCTCGCGAAACTGCTGCTGCCTGCGGTCGGGATCGCCCTGGTCGGATTCTCCGACATGGTTCTGACCGCCCGCGCGTTCGCGGCCCGGCACGGCGTGGCCGTCGACGCGAACCGCGAACTGCTCGCCATGGGTGCGACCAATCTGAGCGCCGGTGTCTCGCAGGGGTTTCCGGTCAGTTGCAGTGGCAGCCGCACGAGCATCGCCGACGCGGCGGGCGCGCGTACCCAGCTGTACGCGGTAGGGGCGCTGCTGACGGTGCTCGCCGTCTTGTTCTGGGGGCGGACCGTGCTCGCCGCGTTCCCGGCCGCCGCGCTGGGCGCGCTGGTGATCTACGCCGCGCTGCGGCTGATCGACCTGCCGGAGTTCCGCCGCCTGGCGCGATTCCGTCGCAGCGAGCTGGTGCTCGCGCTGAGTACGGCCGCCGCGGTGCTGGCGGTCGGCGTCCTGTACGGGATCCTCATCGCCGTCGGCCTGTCGATCCTGGACCTGCTGCGCCGGGTGGCCCGCGCCCACGATGCGATCCAGGGCTTCGTCACCGGTCTGGCCGGTATGCACGACATCGACGACTACCCGGAGGCCACGACCGTGCCCGGACTGGTGGTCTACCGGTACGACGCCCCACTGTGCTTCGCCAATGCCGAGGACTTCCGCCGCCGCGCGCTGGCGGCCGTCGATACCGCTGCCGCGACGGTCCCGGTCCGCTGGTTCGTCCTCAACGCCGAGGCCAATGTCGAGGTCGATCTGACCGCACTGGACGCCGTCGACCAGCTTCGTGCCGAATTGGCCTCCCGCGGAGTGGTTTTCGCGATGGCCAGGGTCAAGAAGGATCTGCGAGCGGCACTCGACGCGGCCGGGCTCACCGCCCGTATCGGCGCCGATCGCCTGTTTCCGACGTTGCCGACGGCGCTGGCGGCCTATCGGCGCGAAACCGGCGACCTCGGACCGGCGGATCGGTGACTTTCGGCCGTCACCGAGCGGCTCCGGACGCGAGATGCTCAACGGGCAGACAAGAAACTCCAGGGACGAGGTGCAGGGCCATGTCACACAATTGCTCACTGCTGTGGCGGGTGTGGCGGATGCGGCCGTGGAACACGAATCCGCTCATGCGGGCATCCGACCGCTGGGCATCGGTGCTGCATGTGCTGGTGGTCGTCCTGCTGCTGCTGGCCGTGCCGGTCGCCGCCGCGGTCGGCACCGAGACTTACACCCGCAGCGCCGCCCACATCAGTGTCGCGAACGCTTCGAAGACCACGGTCCACGCGACGGTTCTGACCACGCCGAAGGAAGTCCAGCCGGCCGGTCCCGCGCAGCCGGCGCGTTACGAGTCACAGGTGCAGTGGCAGCGCGACGGGAGCCTCGCGACCGGAACGATCGAGATCCGGCGCGATACGAAGGCCGGTGACACGGTGCAGCTCTGGGTCGGTCCCGACGGCCTGGCCACCGACCCGCCGCGGGAACCCGAAATGGCGGTGTGGGACGGCGTCGGCACCGGTCTCGCACTGCTCATGGGAGCTGGATTCGGAGTACTCGCGCTGCTCTGGTGCGTCAGCCAGGGGCTGGAACGCCTGCACGCCTCGCGCTGGGAGGCGGAGCTGCGTGGGCTCGGCCGTCCCATCGGAACCTAGTCACCACAGACCATCGGGAGGATACCGATCATGAGTGCCGACCCCAGTTCTGTTGCCGGGCAACCGATGTCGCGCATCATCATCGCCGCCGTCGACGGCTCGGCGACCTCGTACCGGGCGGCGGTGTGGGCCGCGGTGGCCGCGGATCTGCACGGCTGCGGACTGCACCTCGTCACCTCCATCTCGCTGCCCGTCGGCGAAATCCCCGGCGAGTTGCTCGGCGACACCGACCTGGAGCTGCTGGACCGGGACGGCCAGCGAATCGTCGGCGAAGCCGGCCGTGTGGTGCGCGCCGCGGCGACGGGTGCGGCCGTGCCGATCACGACCGAGGTAATTCGCGAACCCATCATCGACTATCTCCTCGATCAGTCCCGGCACGCGCGTGCGATCGCCGTGGGCAGCCGCGGACTGGGCGCGATCCGGCGCGGCCTACTCGGCTCGGTGGCCGATGCGGTCACCCGGCACGCGCACTGCCCGGTAGCGGTGATCCACGCGACCGCGGCGGCCGATCCGCTGTCGGCGGAGAAGCCGGTGCTGGTCGGCATCGACGGCTCACCCCACAGCGTGCCCGCAGTGGAATTCGCGTTCCAGGAGGCCTCGGTGCGCAAGGTCGGGGTGACCGCGCTACACGCCTGGACCGACGTTCTCGGCTCCTACGTGCCGCTGATCGGCTGGGAGCCGCTGCGTGCGCAGGAGAACGAACTGCTCTCCGAGCGGCTCGCCGGGTTCGGCGAACGCTATCCCGACGTGCCGGTCCGCCGCATGCTGGTGACGGAACGCCCGGCCCAGGCTCTGCTCCAGGAATCCGAGCACGCGCAATTGGTCGTGATCGGCAGCCGCGGCCGCGGCGGCTTCACGGGCATGCTGCTCGGTTCCACCAGTTCCACCGTGTTGCACAACGTCGAGACCCCGACGGTCGTCGTGCGCGCGTAATCGAAGATCGGGTGGCGGTAATGACCGAATTACAACCGCTGGACGCGGGATTCATCGAACTGGAGGACTCTGACCGGCATATCAGCCTCGGTATCGCCGCTGTCGCGATCCTGGCCGGTGTGCCCCCCGACCGTGCGGAATTCACGGCGGCACTGGCCGCGCGGGTCTCGGCAAACGACCGGCTGCGGCAGCGTGTCCGGCGTGCGCCACTGGACCTCGTCGTACCGGTATGGGAGGACGACCCGAATTTCGATCTCGCCCACCATCTCCGGTGGAGCGCGCTGCCCGCGCCTGCCGACGAGCCCGCCTTGCGTGAATTCGTCGCCGGTGAGCTGGTGGAGCGCCTGGACCGCGATCATCCGATGTGGGAGTGCGTCGTCATCGACCACCTCGCGGGCGGGCGCTGGGCCGTGATCGTGAAGGCGCATCACAGCCTGGTCGACGGTGTGTCCGGCGTGAACCTGTTCGAAAGCTTCTGTGATGAAACGGAAGCGGCGAGCCGGGGGAAACCGGCGCCGGACACCGATTCTGCCGGAGGCGGGAACTGGTTCGGCTGGGCGGTCACCGGGCTCCGGTTGCCGGTGGAGGTGCCACGGTATGCGCTGAGCCTGGTACGCAGCCTGGCCCCGGTGGCAGCCGCTCTCGTCTCCACGCCCGCGGCCTCCTCGCTCAACGGTCCGATCGGCAGGCAACGGCGCTATGCGATCGCGCGAGCCTCGCTCAGCGAGATCCGGGAGATCGGCCACGGCTTCGACGCGACGGTCAACGACGTCGTGCTGGCCGCGGTGACATCGGCGTACCGAGCTGTCCTGCTCGGGCGCGGGGAAGAACCCACCGGGAACAGTGTGCGGATTCTGGTCCCGGTGTCGATGCGGGCTGCCGACGCGAAATCGTTTCTCGACAACCGGATCTCGGCGGTCCTGTCCCTGCTGCCCCTACACCTGGACGACCCGGTCGAACGACTCACCGCCATTCACCGTCGGATGGCCCGGCACAAGTCGGGCGGGACCGCGCAAGCCGAGAAGTCGCTGCTCGCCCTCGCCGGCCGGCTCCCGTTCGCTCCGGTCGCCTGGGGCATGCGGCTGTGGTCGCATCTGCCGCAGCGCGGCGTGACGGCCGTCGCGACCAACGTCCCGGGCCCGCGCCGCACCCTCACCATGCTGGGTCGCGAGGTCCTGGAGCTGATACCGGCCATTCCCATCGCCATGCGCCTGCGCACCGGCATCGCGATCCTGAGCTACGGCGATCAGCTCACCTTCGGCATCACCGGCGACTACGACTCCACCCCCGACCTCGAGGTGCTCGCCGACGGAATCCACAGCGCCATAGCCGAACTGCTCACCGCGGCGCGAGCCCGGCCGCAGCCCCCGGCCGAGTAGGTCGCCGGTGCTCGGGCCCACCGTCGGACAGCCAGAGGTCCCGCTACCCGCGGGACCAAGGTCCTGCCCATGGTGCCGCCGACGGTGGACCGGCAGCGGCGAAAGGCCGTCGGGCGTGGGACTTCGGCTTCTGTCTGCGGTGCCCGGTCACGGCGGACGATCGGATCGGCGGGCGGATCGACGCACCCGCGGACGGAGGACACAATGGTTACCGAGTACGGGGGCCACGGCATCGGGGCGGCGGCCGTGCGGCTGCCGAGCGCACTGCGACATGCGCTGGGGGAGTACAGGACACGGCATCCCGGCGCGGTTGTCGAGCCAACGGCGCCCGCGTCGGCGGTGCCCGCGGCGCGCGGGGTGCGCGAGGTGCGCGCACGGTGGTTCGCCATGGTGACGGCCGGAGAATTCCTCGGGTTCCTCGTGCCGGCACTCGCGGGTGCGCTCATCGCACACGCGAGTGGGGCGGCGGTTGCCGCCGTCATGCTGACGGCGGGGCCGTCGAAGGCGCCGTTCTCGGGTACTTCCAGGCCCGGGTGTTGCGAACACTGTTGTCCTGTTTACGAATTCGCGAATGGACGGCGGTCACCTCGGCCGGGGCGGTGGTGGCGTGGTCGATCGGGCTGCTGCCCATGCTCTACGGCGAACGATTCGGCGCCTGGCCCACGTGGGCACAGGTTCCGGCGGCCGTGGCGGGCTCGCTGATCGTGGTGTCCTCGATCGGCGTCGCGCAGTGGACGGTGTTGCGCCGCTTCAGTGATCGGTCCGCACTGTGGATCCTGGCCAACGCGGTGGCATGGATCGGTGGGCTCATCGCCTTCACGGTGGTGGCGCCGCCGCTGTGGCAGCCGGGCCAGCCGCTGATTCTCACCGCCGGCATCGGCGCACTGGGCGGTGCGGCCATGGCCGCCGCCATGGCGTGGGTGACCGGCGCCTTCCTGACCCAGGTACTGGCCGACGGGCATCGCCGGACGCCGCGTACGGAGCGCCGATCCTGAAGCCCGGCCACGGATTCCCTATCGAGACCGTGCTCGACCCTTTGTTCCGAACAGGAGAACGACATGAACCCCGAACCCTCCACCGTCCGCTCCGTGCGACTGCGCGGCGACCTGGACGAACCGCTCTCCCGCTGGCTGTGGCTGGTGAAATGGATCCTGGCGATACCCCACTCCATCGTGCTGTTGTTCCTGTGGATCGCCTTCTGGGTGGTCACGGTGGTGGCGTGGTTCGCGATCCTGTTCACCGGGCGCTACCCGCGCTCGCTGTTCGACTTCACCGTGGGTGTGATGCGCTGGTCCTGGCGGGTGCAGTTCTACACCTACGCGGCACTGGGCACCGACAGGTATCCGCCGTTCACCCTGCGGCAGACCGACTATCCGGCGGATCTGGAGATCGATTACCCCGAACAGCTCTCGCGCGGGCTCGCTCTCGTGAAATGGTGGCTGCTCGCCATCCCGCACTATTTGATTCTGGCCGCCCTGTTCGGCGGCGGTGTGATGCTCGGTGGCGATACGGGCGACAGCAACGCCAGCAACACGATTCCGCTGATCGGCGTGCTGGTACTGATCGCCGCGGTCGCCCTGCTGTTCACCGGCCGCTACCCGCGCGGACTGTTCGGATTCGTTCTCGGCGTGAACCGGTGGTTCTACCGCGTCCTGGCGTATTCGGCGCTGCTGACCGACAACTATCCACCCTTCCGGCTCGACCAGGGCCCGCGGGAACCAGCCGAGGATGTCGTGCCGTGACAACGAGATTCCCCCGGGTGCCGGAACGCTGGGCAGTCATCGCCGTGCTGCTGGCGGTCGCGGTGGTGCTGGCCGCTGCGGCGCTGGTGGCGATCCTCTGCGATCGGAGTGATCAGTCCGAGCCGGCACCGCCGGCCCTCGTCGCCTCGTCGGCCGGCGCCGACTTCCGCTACGAACCTCTCTGGCCCTTCTGCAGCCTCGCCGAACACCCGGCCGCTCAACCGCACAGCACGACGGGACAGGGGGAGTGATGCAACAGATCCCGGCTCGTGGAACCGAACAATGCGGCGGTCGCGGAGCTGCGGGCGTGGGTGCCGACGACCAGTAGCTGGGAGTCGCGTCCCGCCTCCGCCAGAACGGCGGCGGGTACGCCTGGAACGGTCACCTCGGTGACCTCCACGTCCGGGTGAGCCAGGCGATGCGGGGCCAGTGCACTCGTCAGGAGGGCATCGTCGGTGGCCGTGTGGTCGGCTGCCGGTCCGATCGCCACGATCCGGTTCCCCGGCCGGCAGTGCACTGCGGTCAGCGGCACCGAGAGTGCCTCGGCGAGTTCGAATCCCAGCGCGAGGGCCGCCGTACTGAGCGGGGTGCCGTCCACACCCACCGTGACCGGTTTCCGCCGCGGAATGCGACGACCCGCTCTACCGCGCCATACCGCGACCGGGCACCGCGCGTGGCGTGCGACCTCCATGGTCGTCGGGCCGACCAGCCGCCCATCCCAGGCGGTCTGGGCCCCGACCACGAGGATCCGGGCGTGCGAGCTGCGCGCGATGAGCGCGGGAGCGGCCGCCTCGGGGGTGACCTCGGTGGTGACGGGCAACTCCGGCGCACAGGAACGAACCAGTGCCACAGCGTGTTCGGTGGTGTGCGCGGCGATCTCGTGCCAGCGAACCACCCGTCCGCTCGGGTGAACGTGCTCCGCCTCGCCGTCGCCGCGGGGAAATCTCGGAGCGCAGGCGATCACGAGCGGTTCGTGGATGGCCGTGGCGAGATACGCGGCCCAGCGGACGGCATTGAGTGAAACCGTCGAGCCGTCCACCCCGGCCACCACGGCGTTGCGATCATGGTGCGCGTCCATCGTTCCCTGCCTCCTACGCGGCGGTGATGACGACCTTGAGCGCCCCGGTCTCGCCGGCGCGTGCGAAGGTGTCGTACGCGGAGGGGAATTCGTCCATCGTGAAGCGGTGGGTGATCATCGCGGCGGGGTCGAGGCGCCCGCTGGCCACCAGGTCGATGAGCCGGGGTGTGGAGTAGGTGTCGACCAGGCCGGTGGTGATGGTCAGGTCCCGGATCCAGATCTTCTCGAGGTGCAGGGTGGCGGGCTTGCCGTGCACGCCGATATTGGCGACGTGACCGCCCGGGCGGACGAGGTCGATTGCGATCTCGAACGTTTCGGGGATGCCGACCGCCTCGATGGTGACGTCCGCGCCGAGGCCGCCGGTCAGCCCTGCGATCACGTCGGCTGGATTGTCGCGGCCGCTGTTGACGATGACGTCCGCGCCCAGTTTCGCGGCGGCGTCGAGCCGGCTGTCGGCCAGGTCGATGGCCACGATGTGGCCGGGGCTGTAGAGCCGGGAGGTGACGATCGCGGCCAGCCCGATCGGACCCGCGCCGATGATCGCCACGGTATCGCCCGGCCGCACGGCGCCGTTGAGGACGCCGACCTCGTAGCTGGTGGGCAGAATATCGGCGAGCATGAGCATCTGCTCGTCGGAGATGCTCCGGGGGATCGGATAGGTCGAGGTATCGGCGAAGGGGACGCGCACCATTTCCGCCTGCGTGCCGTCGATGAGATGGCCGAGGATCCAGCCACCGCCGCCGAGGCACTGCCCGTAGCGGCCCTCCCGGCAGAATCGGCATGCGCCGCAAGCGCTGATGCAGGAGATCAGGACCCGCTCGCCGACCTTGCGGGTGTGCACTCCGGTACCCACCTCGACGATGGTGCCCACGGCTTCGTGACCGAGAATCCGGCCGGGCGCGAACTCGGGTACGTCACCCTCGAGAATGTGCAGATCGGTGCCGCAGATCGTCACCGCCCCGACGCGGACGATCGCATCGGTCGGTTGCGTGATGGTCGGGTCGGGAACCTCATCCCAGGATTTCTGCCCGGGTCCATGAAAAACCATTGCTCGCATGGGAATACCTCCTGTGCGCGGACATGTCGACCGGCCTAACGGTCCGGTGCTGCCGCAGTGCGTGATCGGCGGCCGTGCGTATCGGTCGCGGCGTCGAGGGAATCGGCGAAGTCGATGAGCTGGTGGACCTGTTCGCCGTGCCGGCGCAGGAAGTCCTCGCGGGCGCGGCCGCGGCGGAAGGTGAGGAAGGAGCGGCCGGTCTCGAGCTGCCAGGTGTACCAGAACAGGTAGGGGATGGTGAGGACGAAATTGGCTATGCCCCAGACGATCCAGACATCGTTGTTGAACCACCCGTCCGACGGCATCACCTTCGGGAAGATGTTGTAGATCGCGATCACCAGCATGAGCACGGGCAACGTGTAGATGCGCGCCATGATGTACAGCTCGGGACGGCGTTTGACGAGCGGATAGATTTCCGCGACCGCGAGAATGCAGATGCTGGCGGCGAAATGCTCTTCCTGCGGGGGATATCCGCCGAAGGTGAAGCACAGATTCCAGGTGGTGTAGAGGAAGTTCCACGCCATGGTCGTGTAGGCGACGAGTTCGGCGTTGCGGCCGGGCAGCACTTCCCAGAAGCGCGGGCAGTAGGGGATCGTGAGGCACAGTCCGAGCCCGACCGCGGCGTTCCAGTAGTTGCCGATCTGGGCGTCGCGCAGGGTGGCCTCGGCGATGTTGAGGAACAGGATCGCGTACGGGAACCACAGGAATCGCGGATTGCGCAGGATCTCCCACACCCGTCCGGGGCGTTGCTCGGCCACGGAGATCCGCATCGCTCCGACCAGGGTCAGCGGGATCAGCACCGACAGGATCTTGGCCCAGGAGAACCAGTTGATCAGACCGATGTCGCGGCCGGGCCCCCAGATCCAGAGCGGGAACGTCAGCAGCGACAGTCCCCACACCCACATCGCGGGTCGTGGATGGGTGCGCATGTAGTCGACGATGAGCCACAGGACGCCGCAGAACACCAGCATCGAAACCGCCGTCACCCACGTGAAGGGGGCCGGATTCCCGGACACCGCCTGCGACGCCGCGCTGATCATGGTGGATACCGCCTTTCGCTTACTTCGGAGGAGAGCGATCGGGCAACCGACGAGCAGGCTGATTCCGCCCATCTCGAGCCGACCGTGTGGGCAGCCGCGGACGGCGCGCCGTGCGGTCGGGGAGCGGCGCCGCGCTCGCCTGTGTCAGCCCTGTTCGATCGTGAGGATGTCGGCCAGCGGGCGCCGGGGAGTCGGCGGCAGGGGCGGTTCCCCGGCAGGCACGGTGCCGATACGCACGACGAGCTGCGGTGTGCCGGGATGCCGCAGCAGGTTGGTGAGAATGTTTCGGGCCGTGGGCAATTCGGTGATGTGGGTGAGCGCGCAAGTCGCCAGCCCGGCCACCGTGCATTCGAGCAGGACCGCCGACAGGGCCTCGCCCGTCGCCAGCCACTCGGGTAAGGAATCACCCTCCGAGCTGAGCATCACCATCCCGGCGTGGTCGTCGGTCTCCGCGCGCCGCATGGAGTGCGGCGCAGACGGGAAGACCCGGCCCACCCGGACCCGGGCGAATTCCGCGTCCGAGACCAGCGCCGCCGACGGAACCCCCTCGGGAACCCCGGAATGCCCTGCCCACCAGCCGATTTCGGCCTGGTACATCATGTCGTGCCGGCGCAGCGCCGCTGTCTGCTGGGACACCGCGGCCAGCCTGGCCTGTACCGCGTCGTCGAGCGTGTCCAGCTCCAGGTAGTACGGCGAGACCAGCATTCGGAGCCTCCGCTGGAGGTCTTCCCAGTCCCCGGGCGCGCCCAGCGGCAGCCGGTCGGTGCGACGGTCTTCGATGGCGCCCGCGCGGGCCACCAAACCCGATGGGGGATCGGGCCAGGGCCGGAAGCTGATCTCGGCCAGGCGGCCGGGATCCAGTGGGTCCGGGACCCGGGTGGTGTCGGTGTGCCAGCCCTGCGCGCCGAACGCGGTGCGGACGTGGTGCAGCATGGCGCCGCAGCTGATCACCTGCTGCCGGCCGTGCGGATCCGCGGCGGTGAGCAGCCGGTCGGGATCGGTGCGCAGGTGCAGCCGCGCGCCGTCGAAGCGCCAATGCCAGGGCTGGGTGTTGTGCACGGAGGGCGCGCGCGAAGCCAGCAGCATCGCGGCCCTCAGCGTGCGGTGGTCGGGTACGGCGAGCGGGGTGGCGTTCATTGCGGTCATACTTCGAGTGTTCGCGTCGGCCAGTCCGGAACATACGGGCTTTCCGCCTGCTGACCAGGGACGTTGGTCACCAGGGCGAGTGCCGGCGCGGTGCGTTCGGCCCGCTCCTTGATGCCCCGCAGCATCTTGGCCTCCATGATGAGACTGCCGGGCTCCATGATCAGCATGTAGAAGAGCCGTTGCAGCAGACCGGCATCCGGTAGCGCGATGCGGTTGCGGCTGATCAACCGGGTGCCCTCGGCGGTCGGGTAGAGGCCGAACGCCCACACCCAGCGGTGGTCGGTCGAGGCCAGCACGAAGCCGCTCGGACGGTCCAGCACAGCCACCCGCATCGCGGGACCGGACTTGCCCATCGGCAGCACATCGTCCACCGCGAGCTGCTGATACTCCGGCAGGATCTGGTCGGCACTGTGCATGTCCAGGCCGAGCAGGTTCTCGATCCAGTCGTAGGTGTAGGCGCCGGCCCGGCCCGGTCCCATCTGAACCAGCCACGGCCAGATCTGCTCCGGCGTGGCGGCGACGGTGATCGCACGCGTGGTGACGGTGCCGGCTTCGGCCAGCAGTCCGTCGCCGGGCATCGCCCGACCGACCTCCTCGGCGGTCGAGCCCCAGGTCACGCACTTGGTGCGTGCGAAGAGCCGGTATCCGGCCGCCAGCCCGGTGAGGGCCGAGGCCACGCCGATCACGGTCGCCAATGGTGTCTTCACGGTTCTTCCTCTCGGTGGGACGTCGATGTCGATCCTCGGCCGCGCCGCGGGATTTCCGCAGGGACCGATGGCCCGACATCCGCCCTCGGAACCGGTGACTTTCGGCCGTCTCGCCGCAGCTCGCCCGCGCGGGATGCTGTGAACGAACAGTGGATTCGCACGGATCGGAGGACAGGCAATGACGGAGTTCGTGGACCGGAGCGCGCTCGTCACCGGCGGTGCGCGGGGAATCGGCGCGGCGGTGGTCGCGGAACTGGTGAAGGCGGGCTTCGGCGTCGTCATCGCGGACCTGCGCACCGACGCCGGGACGAAACTCATCGCCTCGACCGCCGGCCTGGTGGGCTACCCGGGCATCAGCGGATACGTCGCCAGCAAGTGGGGACTGCGCGGATTGACCAAAGCCGCGGCGCTGGAACTGGGTTCGTCCGGCATTCGCGTGTGCTCGGTGCACCCCGGGCTGATCCATACGGCGATGACCACCGGCCTGGACGAGTCGATCGCCGCCACCCAGCCGCTGGCGCGATTCGGCGAACCGGAGGAGGTCGCGGCCATGGTGCGGTTCCTCGTCACGGAGGCGACTTTCTCTACCGGGTCGGAATTCGTGGTCGACGGCGGCGCGACCAGCTGTCAGGCCGGGCTGATCGAAACATCTGGTGCAGACCAGCGGTAATGGCGACACGAAAGAACTGGAGGCATCGCCATGATGTATTGGTACGGCCACGACATGAGTGGCTGGGGCTACGCCTGGATGGGCGTGGGCATGTTGGTCTTCTGGGCCCTGCTCATCGTCGGGATCGCGCTCGCGGTCCGGTTCGCGGTATCCGACCCGGGCCGCTCGGGCCGCTATGAATCCCCGTCGCCGCAGGAACTGCTGGCCCAGCGTTTCGCGCGCGGCGAGATCGACGAGACCGAATACACCAATCGCCTTGCCGCACTGCGGGCCTCGGGCGCGCGGCAGTAGAACGACGGGAGTGCGAGCATGTCGAAGATCTCCGAAACCCCTGGCGGGCAATTGAATCCGCCGGTCGTCGTGGCAACCGACGGATCGGCCGTCTCGAACCTCGCCGTGGCCTGGGCGGCTGTCGATGCGGCACTGCACGCCTCGCCGCTCGAGATCGTCACCTCGATGGCGGTGCCCGGCGGATGGGGGCCCGGTGCGATGCTGACCAATACCGACACCGATTGGCTCCGCCTCGATGGCGAACGGGTGGTCGCCGAAGCGAGTCGCGTGGCGCGCACCGCGGCCGTCGGCGACGGCCTGTCCATCCGCACCGATATCACCTTCGACACGGCGATTCCGTCTCTGATCGAACGGTCGCGGCACGCGCGCCTGCTGGTGGTGGGCAGCCGCGGGCACGGCGCGATCCGGCGCGGCCTGCTCGGATCGGTCAGTACCGCGGTGACACGGCATGCCCACTGCCCGATCGCGATCGTGCATTCGACAGCGGCGATCGACCCGGTGTCAGCGGAGAAGCCGGTGCTCGTCGGCGTCGATGGCACACCCAACAGCGTGCCTGCCCTGACGCTGGCTTTCGAGGAGGCATCCCGTCGCAAGGTCGGGCTCGACGCGCTGCACGCCTGGAGCGACACCAACCGTGACGGCCTGCCGCTGCCGGGGTGGGACGCCGTCCGCGACCGCGAAACCGAACTGCTCGCCGAACGGCTCGCCGGATTCGGGGAGCGCTATCCGGACGTCCAGGTCCGCCGGATCCTGGTCCGCGACCGCCCGATCCAGTCCCTGCTGGATGCGGCGGAGAACGCCCAGCTGTTGGTGGTCGGCAGTCACGGCCGCGGCGGTTTCACCGGCATGGTGCTCGGCTCGACCAGCAACGCGCTGCTGCACAGCGTGGAATGCCCGATGATCGTGGTGCCGACCCGCTGACCGGGCCGACATGGTCTCGGCGTAGTGGTAACTGCAGTACCGCCCCCCGACAAGGGGGGTGCGCGCCACTCACTGATTGCATGTTTTCTAAACTAATAACCTAGTTTATTGGTGAAGGAGAATGTTGCCATGGACGATCAGACCACTGCGGAGCGGCCGGCAGCAGTACTGGAGCAACCGACAGCGTTGAAATCGGCTCTGGTGCAAGAACTGTGAGCGTGCGGGCACTGTTGCCGGTCTGGTTGGACTGGCGTGCGGGCGTGCGTGCTCCGGGCGCGGATCTGCTGTCCGGGCTGATCGTCGCCCTGGTCGCGCTGCCGTTGGCGCTGGGCTTCGGGATCTCCTCGGGCCTCGGCGCAGCCGCCGGCCTGGCGACCGCGGTGATCGCGGGCGCGGTTGCGGCGGTCTTCGGCGGATCGCGGTTCCAGGTGTCGGGGCCCACGGGGGCGATGACCGTGGTGTTGGTGCCGATCTTCCATCAGCATGGTGCGAGCGGGGTGCTGGCCGTGGGGCTGCTGGCCGGGCTCGTGCTGGTGGTGCTCGCGGTCGCCGGGGTCGGGCGTGCGGTGCGCTACATGCCCGCCCCGGTGATCGAGGGCTTCACCGCCGGTATCGCGGTGGTCATTGCGCTGCAACAGGTCCCGGCCGCGCTCGGTATCGCGCACGCGCACGGGGACAAGGTGTGGCAGGCCGCCGCCGACGCCGTGCGCCAGTACCTGGGGCATCTCGACCCGCTGCCGATCGCCACCGCCCTGCTGGTGGCAGCGCTCATGCTGGTCGGTGGCCGGTATCTGCCCCGCTGGCCGTTCGCGCTGCTGGCCGTGGCGCTGGCGACCGCGGCGGTGGCGGTGTTCGATCTGCCGTTGGAGCGGATCGGCGCCATCCCGTCGGGATTGCAGGCCCCCGGCCTCGGTTTCCTTCATGCCGATCAGCTGGGTTCGCTGCTGGCGCCAGCGTTGGCGGTAGCCGCGCTGGCGGCATTGGAGTCGCTGCTGTCGGCCACGGCCGCCGATGCAATGGCCGTGGGGACACGCCACAACTCCGACCGCGAGCTGTTCGGTCAGGGCCTGGCCAATATCGCCGCACCGCTGTTCGGAGGTGTCCCGGCCACCGGCGCGATCGCGCGCACCGCGGTGAACGTCCGCTCGGGCGGTCGCACCCGGCTGGCCGCGCTCACCCACGCGATCGTGTTGGCGGCCATCGTCTTCCTGGCAGCCCCGCTGGTCGGGCAGATTCCCCTCGCCGCGCTGGCGGGGGTGCTGCTGGCGACCACGGTGCGGATGGTCGAGACGGCGTCGCTGGTGGCGATCGCCCGCGCTTCGAAGGGAGACGCGGCGATCATGGGCGTCACGTTCCTTGTCACCGTCGCCGCCGATCTGGTGACCGCGGTGGCGGTGGGTGTGGGGATCGCGGTGGTGCTCGCCTTGCGCGCGGTCGCGAAAGAGGCTCGCCTACAACAGATTCCGCTGGACGAGGGAGATCATCTGGCCGAGGAGCACGACCTGCTCGACGAACACATCGTCGCCTATCGGCTCGACGGGCCGCTGTTCTTCGCCGGCGCGCACCGATTCCTGCTGGAGCTGGCCGAGGTATCGGATGTGCATGTGGTGATCCTGCGCATGTCGCACGTCACCGCGCTGGACACCACCGGTGCGCTGGTGCTCAAGGATGCGATCGGCAAACTCGAACACCGCCACATCGTCGTGCTCATGTCCGGGCTTCGCCCCGAACACCAGCGCCGTCTCACCGCGATCGGGGCCCTGCCCGCGGGCGGCGCCGCGCACCTGTTCACCCACACGCCCGATGCCATCACCTGTGCGCGGAAGCTGGCGCCCGCGGTGGTCGGGGACGGTCACGTAGCGGGCGCCTGACATCCCTGGTCCGCGCTGTTCAGTGCGTGTTGGTGGAGGGGCGGGCGGGGAGCCCCAGGGCGGAGCGGTTGCAGGCCAGGGCGAGGTCGGTAGCGGTCACCAGGCCGGTGAGGCGGCCGGTAGGGTCGGTGACGGCGACGGCATCGAGGTTGGGGCGCAGGACGATTCGGGAGATGACGTCGGCGAGCAGATCGTCGGAGTGAGCGATGGCGGCCGGGGGGAGCGGGCGGGCGAGGTCAGCGACCCGCAGGCCGGGGTGCGGACCTGCGCGGGTGCGCAGGAGATCGGCCCAGGCGAGGACGGCGTTCGGGTGGCCGTTCTGGTCGACGACCGGGAAGAGGTGGTGGTGGGTGTAGACGAGGTCGGATCGGAGGAGCTGGTCGAGGGTCCATGCGGCATCGGCCATCCGCGGCGCGGGGGTCATGACATCGCCGATGGTGGTGGCGCCCAGGCGATGTCGCAGGCCCGCCATGGTCAGCTCGCTGTTGGCGGCGCTGTAGAGGAACAAGCCGAGCAGTATCAGCCACAGGCCGCTGAAGTCGCGGAACGCGATGATCTCGGCACTGCCGAGGCCGCCCAGGACCATGCCCAGGACCTGGCCGGTGCGGGCGGCCGTGGTCGCGGCGCGCAGGCGGTCGCCGCTGCGCCACCAGATCACCGCCCGCACGACGCGCCCACCGTCGAGGGGCGCCCCCGGCAGCATATTGAACACGGCGAGAACCACATTCACGGTGGCGAGCCAGAAGAGGGTTGCGGTGACCGGGCCGCCGGGGGAGAAGACCGACGACACGGCCGCCGCGCCGTAGGCCAGCACGCCGAGCATCAGACTGGTGGCGGGGCCGACCAGGGCGACTCGTAGGTCGGTCCGGGCATCCTTGGGCTCGTCGGTCAGCTCGGAGGCCCCGCCGAGCAGCCACAGCACGATGCGTTCGACATGAATCCCATTGCGGGTGGCCACGATCGAATGTGCGAGCTCGTGTGCGAGCAGGCAGGCGACCAATCCGAGAGCGCCGGCGATCGCCGCGGCCCAGATGATTCCGGCGCCGGCGGTGCCACGGAGGTAGGCGGCGAGGATCCACGTGAAGAGCCCCACGGTGACGGCCGCCGACCAGTGCGCGGCGACCCGGATGCCGGCGATTCTTCCCAGTGGGACCGTGGATCGGAGCTGCATGGTGTCCTCGTCTGTCGTGCCGGTCGGATCAGTGCTCGGCCCCGGTCAGCCCCTGAGCGAGCAGGATGCGATGGGCCTGCTGCGCGGCCGAGAATCCGCCGTGCTCGTCCGGTCCGGCGTCGGCGGGATACTCGAGGCCACGCACGAGCGCGGTGACGGCCTCGGTGAGCGCGGTCAGGCGTCGTTCGATGTCATCGGTCTGCATCGGGCCCGGCTGTGTGGGGACCGCCGCGCCCCCGTAGACCGCCGCCAGGTCGGTGCCGAGCAGGAGGAAGCGCAGCGCCGCCGGCAGCTGCGCCAGCACATGGTCGAGCTGACCGGGAGAGAAGAGGTCGGCGAGGGCATCGGTCACCACCCCCACCAGCGGCACGGCCTCCTCGGAAGTGACGCCCGCGGCATGGGCGAACTGGGCGAGGAATGACGGCACATCGCGCGGGACCGGCACGTGGGCCGGGATCCAGCCCTCGTAGAACGTGCCGCGGAGCAGCTCGGGCAACTGGGCGCTGAGATGCGCGGCGGCATTGACGCCCAAGCGGTCGCGCACGGTGTGCAACCATGCGCGCAGGGCGCGATGGGCGAGGAAGCGATCCTCGGTGCCCATCGCCTCGGCCACGGCCGCCAGCCATTCGTGGGCGGTGTGCACGCTCCGCGCGAACGGATCGGTGTGATGGCTCATGGGACACGTCCTTTCGGGAGATGAGAACGCACTGAGCTGACAGGTCTGGTTCCACCCGCGCAATGCCTGGGCGATGGTGGCATCCATCGAGGTGGTGGTATCCACGGTAGTCGCGTCCGGCCACGGAGAGCTGGACGTGGCCAGTGCGTGCGCGATTTCGGGCG
The DNA here is from genome assembly GCF_042755705.1 of Nocardia sp. NPDC059154. NCBI lineage: Bacteria > Bacillati > Actinomycetota > Actinomycetes > Mycobacteriales > Nocardiaceae > Nocardia > Nocardia sp. NPDC059154. Next base: position 18,751 of record NZ_JBHZCS010000010.1, on the reverse strand, counting down.
TGGCCTCGGAATCACCGGCGCGGCGCGTGCGGATGCGCGTGTCGGACGTCCGGGGCGGGCACTCACAGCGCAGCGAGATCAGCTCGGCGTGGGCGCCCGCCGCGAGCGCCTGGGCGCGGGCCCGTTCAGCGGCATCGATCCAGGAGGCGTCGAGTATCACCGAGATGCCGAGCCCGAGTCGCCGGCGTGCCATTTCCAGCATGTGGGTGTACACCAGTGATCTCGCATCGGGCCGGTAGGCCCCGGCGTCGAAGACGCCCCTCGCACCGGTGATCGCTCCCGAGGCGCGGAGCCGGGCCCGCACGGTGTCGCTCGAGATCACCTCGGCGCCGGTGAGCTGTGCGAGACGGGTTGCGACAGTGGACTTTCCGGTCCCGGGCAGGCCGCCGACCAGAGCCAGCCGCACCGCGCCGGCCTCCAGGTGCCGTACCGCGAGGTCCAGGTGCCGGATCGCGTGACCGACGAACTGCTCGTCGCCCTGTGCGGCCCGGATATGGTTCGTCTTGGCCCGCACCATGGCCCGGTAGGCGATGTAGTGGTGGCGCAGTGAGGCCGGCGGCGAATCCCCGGCCGCGCGCAGGTAATCGGTGAGAAAGTCCTCGGCGAGCTGCGGTTGGCCGAGGAACTCCAGATCCATCGCCAGGAAGGCGGCATCGTCGAGGCCGTCGACAGCGCGGAGGGAATCGTCGAAGTCGAGGCAGTCCAGGATCCGGAAGCCGTCGGGGAGCGCGAAGATGTCTTCGGTCAGCAGATCGCCGTGCCCATCCAGAATCCGGCCGTCCGCAATGCGTTCGGCCAGCAGCGGCGCCCGGCCGTCGAGGAAACGCATGGCCAGCCGCTCGATGCGGTCGACCAGCAGGGGATCGAGCGCACTGAGCGGATGGGATCGAGGGTCGCGCAACAGGATTCGCCATCGCTGCCGCAGGGCCTGTGCCGTTCCCGCCTGATCGATCGTGCTGCTGCGGACGGCACTGCGGTGGAACTGGGCCACCACCGTCGCCAGCTCGGACAGTTCCGCCCGGTCGATCTCGCCGCTGGCGACCAGCCTGCTCAACCGCCGAGATTCCGGCATCCGCCGCATGATCAGCACGGGCTCGCCAGGACCGTCGACCGGACCGGTGAGATGTGCCAGGCCCAGGTACACATCGGGCGCCCAGCGCCGATTCAATTCGAGTTCGCGGCGCAGCGCATGTTCCCTGGCCTCGGTCGTGGCGAAATCGAGGAAGTCGGTGACGATGGGTTTCTTCACCTTGTACGCCCGATCCCCGAACAACACCACCAGCCCGGTGTGCGTCTCCCGCAGCTCGGCGGCGCGCGCATCATGGAGGATCTCGCTGCGCAGGTGCTCGGCAGCCACGGCGTGGTTCGCCGCCCGCTGTCGCATGTCGTCGGGCCGGACGACAGGACGTGACGTGGAGGCGTTCGTGTCCATGCCTCCCACACTCCGCGCTCCGGGCGGGCGGGAACAGAGGACTTCGGTCCCCGCGGTGACGACAACGGTCCCGTCACCGGCAATCGTCCGTAACTACATCGCCGATCAGCAGCTGCCGGAGCGGTCTGAGCGCACGGGCGTGCGGTGTCGCGATCACCGCGGGGCTCCAACCTGTGCTTTCCCGGAGCCGTTCGCCACCGCACACCCTCGCGGTCGGATGGAGACGCGGGCACACGAAGGGCGTGCTTCCCGCTACGACGCTCGGAGGGACTCGATCGCGTGCATCAAACGGGTGCCCTCGGGGTCGGCTGTGGGTGCCGGTAGGACGATGCCGTGGACGAGGCCGGCGTAGCGGTCACGCACGAGGTCGGGCAGGGCGTCGTAGTCGCCGCAGATGAGCAGCGCGTCGAGGACGTCGTCGGTCACCACGTCGTGGAGTTGATCCCAGCGTTGCGCTTTCACCAATTCGCGTAGGCGGTCGAACAATTCGGGCATACCGACGCGTATGAGCGTCGGCCGGTAGGACGGGGTGGAGTAGAGGAAGGCGAGCAGCCGCCGCTGCCGCTCACGGTCGCGTGCCACCTCGGCTGCCGTGGCGCCCGTGGCGATCGGGACCGCGGCGATGATTCCGGGGGCCCGGCGTGAGCGTTCGGCGGCGCCCGCGTGCAATGCGGGCTGGACGACGTCGCGCAGGTATCCCGGATCGGAGTTGGTGGAGTGCGTGATCACGCCGTCGGCGAGTTGTCCTGCGAGGCGGCACATCCCGGCATTGACCGCGCCGAGCAGGATCGGTGGCGGGGCGATGTCGTCGGGGCCGGGGTTGAAGTAGGGCTGCAACCGGGTCAGCCGGTAGCTGTCGCCCTCGAAATGGATCGAATCGCCGGATGCGAACGCGGCGAACAGCTCTCGCAGCACGGTCACGTACTCGCCGATCCGTGCGACGGGTTCGGTCCACGGCATCCCGAAACGGCCTTCGATGTTCTGCTTGATCTGCGTTCCGAGCCCCAGCTCGAAGCGCCCGCCGGAGAATTTCGCGAGATCCCAGGCGTTGTACGCGACCAGCGTCGGGCTCCGGACGAAGGCCAGCGTGATCGCGGTGCGCACGGTAATCCGGCTGGTGTGCTCCGCCGCCAGCAGCGCGACCGCGAACGAATCGTGGATCGTCTCGGGGATGTGAACCCCATCGAATCCCAGCTCCTCCACCCGCCGCGCCACCCGTGGCACCTCGGACAACGGTAGTCGCGGATCCAGGGCTGCATAGACTTTCATCAACCGTCTTCCTCGGCATCGGTGCATTCTCACCGCAGACGGTAGCGGGCGCACCGCTTCATCGGCCCTCAGGCCGAGCCGTCGAAGTCCCTCGAACGATGCTGGCGGCGAGGCCACCAAGTGGAACCGCGCCGGTCAGCACCGGCACATACTGTCGCATGAGCGGCACTGTGCGTCATCGATGGAATGCGACTGCCGCGATAGGTTTCTCGATGCCGACACCCCAAACAACACCGCGTCGGCGCGCAAAGGGTTAGCGCCCGCCCGGGCGGCAAATTCTTTCAGGGTGGCCCGGGCGGGCATTCTCTGGCCACGGATGATGATCTCAATCGCTTGGGAATTGACGCCACATGTGGCCTGCGCGAACGGCACTAGTGGCGCATGAGGGAATGTTCGCGTGGAATGCCTCGATCGCTTCACGACACCCAGCGCAGATAGTGCCGCCTGTACAGATGGGGTTCTTCCCACATTTGGCACTGATCGGTCCTCAGGCCGGGCAGTTGAAGTCCCCTCGAATGATGCCGGCGGCGAAGGCATCCCATTCGCCGGGGGCGAAGACGAGGGCGGGGCCGGTCGGGTTCTTCGAGTCGCGAACTCCCACGAGCCCCTTGTCGAGGAACGCGACCTCGACGCATTCTTTTCCCGCGGAGCTGCGGCTGCTCTTGAACCACTGTGCGCCGGCTAGGTCAACACTCACCTTCAGTTGTCCTTTCGTGCCACCTGCCGGAGCAGGTTTCTGCTGCTCACCGCGTCGAGAGCGGCGCGCTGGAATATCGCGGATGCGACTCGGTAGTGCTGGACGTCCGTTTCTCCCTCAAGGTACATATCGCCGGTGAAGTTCTCGACGTAGATAACGGTCGGTTCTTTCTCATGGGTCTGGTCGGCGGCGAAGTCGAGGATGACGAACGGGCCGACCGGAGTGCCCACGGGCAGACCGGCATTGAACGGCAGCACACGAATGCTGACGTTCGGCCGGGTGCTGATATCGGCGAGCTTCCGCAGCTGCCCGGCCATGACCGCTGGTCCTCCGACCACCGTATGCAGTACCGATTCATGCAGCACCACACTGGTTTTCGTTGGTCTCGCTTTGCGGGTGATGATCGTCTGCCGGTTCATCCGCAACTGAACCCGACGATCCTGCTCGTCTTCGGAATCGTTCGGAAAGTAGATGCGATCGAGTGCGCGAGCGTAGTCGGCGGTCTGGAGCAACCCTGGGACCACGTCGGGCCGGTAGATATCCATCGACTGAGCCGAAGTCTCCAGCCCCACGAAGACATTGAAGCCCTCGGGGATCAGATCACCGAACGAGTGCCACCAGCTCTTCGCCGCTGCCTGCCGGTTGAGGCCGACCATGGCCGCAGTGGTCTCGGCGGTGAAACCGAGGACGCCGCAGAGCGCTTCGATATCGCGAGCCGTAAGTTTGCCCGTTTCGCCGCGTTCGATACGTCCTAGTTTGGAGATGCTCCACTCCATTATCGGCGCGACCTGCTCGAGGGTGAGGTTCGCGTCAAGGCGTCCCCTGCGCAGATACCGTCCCAGCTGTCGACGTGGCAACGACGAACCCGATCCATCCTTCACCATGATCCGCTCCCCGGGGCATGTTCAACTTGGCAATGGAGTGAGGTCAGAATGGCACTCTCCCTGGGGTTTTGCACCGGAATCACGAATTTGCCAGCGTGGCATTGCCACTCTGCATGGACGGTGGTGTGCTGGTTCCACGCCCACCGGGAATCCACCGCACGCTCCATCTCTCCGGCCGGGTGCACGATAGTCGTCCGATTACGCAGGGGGTCAGGCGATGTCCCGAGAGAATCCGTGGTCGGTGCAGGCGATCATCGACCGCATCGAACGTGAGAAGCAGCGAACCGTTGACACAGAGCACGCCGAGGTCGGCGCGGCCGGGTATGCGGTGCGTGGGCTGTGGTCGTGCTACGACGATCCTGGCACATTGACTGCCGGACAGGCGCATACCGCCATGCAGCTGCATCTCGGATGCGGGGTGGACAGCTGCTGGGTGCGGTGGCGGGCGCGGACCGCGCTGGTCGTGGCAGGGCGCATGGTGCTCGATCCGCGTGCGGCACGGGTGCCGGGTGTGCACCGTAGGTCCCTTTTCGCCGTGTTGCGGATGGCGGTTTTCGGGTGTGGCGCACTGTTTTTCGGAGGTCATCATGCCCTGCGATGACCCCGACCGGATTGAGATTCAAGTCATCCAGGACGTACTCGACACCGTCGAAGCCCGGCTGTGCGACCGCGAATGTCGCGGGTGGCGGTTGACCGCACCCCGTTCGCTCATCTACGCGGCTGTCCTGCATGCGGTCATCGTCAGCGCCCGCGCCTCCCACCGCATTCCCGCCACCCTCGACCACGCCGCGATCCTCGACGCCATCTTCGACGGCACCGAACCGTCGGAACCCGGTGAACGCGGTCGCCCGGTCGAGGACGTGATCGAACGCCACACCATGAACATGAACTGACCGCCTTCGCCGGGCGAGCGACAACTCGCCGGTCATGGCGGCGGCATGTGTCGACCCGTGCGGATTACTCTCTTGCACAGAGGACTTCGTCATTCGAGGAGATAACTGACACCATGACGATCAGCGAACCCACGAGCGTGGGAACCGACCCCTATCTCACGCCCCGCGCGTCGTCGTCGGCTCTGGTGCTCATCGATGTGCAACGTGACTTCTACGAGGACGACGCCCCGGCGCGGATCGATGGCACCGCCGCAGTGATTCCCGCGATGGCGCAACTCGTGCATCTGTTCCGCCGCCAGGGCAGGCCGATCGTGCACGTTGTGCGGTTGTACCGGCGTGACGGTTCGAATGTGGATCTGGTTCGCCGGCATGCGGTCGAATCGGGTGCGCAGATCGCCGTGCCGGGATCGGAAGGGTCGCAGATCGCGCCTGAATTGCTGCCCGGCGCAGTTGAGTTGGAGCACGAGCGGCTGCTCGCCGGGCAGTCGCAGCAGGTCGGTCCGGCCGAGTATGTGATGTACAAGCCGCGGTGGGGAGCGTTCTACGGCACCGGTTTGGAACAGCATCTGCGCGCGAGCGGGGTCGACACCATCGTGTTCGCCGGATGCAACTTCCCCAACTGCCCCCGCACGTCGATCTATGAAGCCTCCGAGCGTGATTTCCGCACGGTCTTGGTGTCCGATGCGATGTCAGGACTCTACCCCCGGGGTGCGGAGGAATGCCGGGCCATCGGAGTACACGTGCGCACCCTCGCCGACGTGTCGACGTGGCTCACCACGGACTGATCATTCTCTCCAGCCGTCGACGTTGGTGATCGAGACGAAGCTGACGAGGGTGGCCGCGCAGAATTGGCTCACTTCGTCCTCCCGTCAGGGTCTGGTTCGTCCTGTTCCGAACCCGGGTGAGAACGCGCAGCGCCCTACTTACGAGCCTCGATGGGCTGGCCTCCGATGAGCTGTTCGCGATCCCAGCGCACCCGCACGGCACCGGTCCATGTCAGAGGTCCACGGCTCAGCGGTCACAAGATGTCCGATCGTGCGGGCGGGCTCGAACCACGACCTATCCCACCCCGTATCGACGACCGGATCCGGAAGGCTCACCGTGCCAACCGAATCCAGCCGCACTGTCCGCATCCACCACAGCGCCCGCCACCTTTGATACTGCAACGACACCTGTGTGGGTTGGCGCTGGTAGATCTGTTGTGCGGCGTTGGATCATGTTGTGGCCGAGTTGGATTCGTTGATTTCGCGGATCGGGGTCCGGTCCGCGCGGTCGGAGCCGCGGGTCCGGGCGCGCGAGTACGTGTCGGGATTGTTGGCGGGGCTGGAACGCAAGAACGGGTGGACCCTGCCCGAGCGGGCCGGCGAGACTGGCCCGCAGGGGATGCAGCGACTGCTACGCGCGGCCGATTGGGACGTCGACGCGGTCCGTGACGATGTGCGTGACTATGTTGTCGAGCACGACGCGACAACGCCAAGTCCGACTCTCCCACTGCCGACGCCGCGGCCACCCACTCACGTGAATGTCGTTGCAGTACTGGGCCTGTCGATTCCGACAAGTTTGGCAAGGAAACGGTCCAGCTGTTCGGTGACGGGCGGCCAGGGCAAATCGGGTTCGTTGATACGTTGGGAGAGCATGCCGTTCACGGCAGTCCGCAGATCGATCGCCACGGTGGTCGCATCGTCCGACGGTGCGAGGCCAGCGTCCATGCATCGCTGCACCGAGTCGATCGTGCGTTGGACCATGACTTCTTTGAACGGCATGCCGAGTCTGCGGTGCACCGTGCTCTCGTGTAGCACCTTGTACAGCCCGGGGTGATCCTCGGCCCAGCCTGCCTGCGCCAGGATGCGGGCGCGCAGACCCGCACCGGGATCGGATTCGGCCGCGTCGGCCGAATCGCCGAGCTGCACGAGTTCTTCGTGGCAACGCAGGGTGGCAGCCAACACAAGGGAATCCCGGTCGGGGAAGTGGAGGTACACCGACGTGGCGGCGATCTTGACTTCACGGGCGACCGCGCGCAGCGAGAGCGCCTGATCGTCGGCCAGCTCGTCAAGCATCCGCACGGCGGTGGTGACGATGTCCTCGCGCAGCAGTTCGCCTTGGCCGCGCGCATTCGGCCGCCGACGGGCGGTGGAGGTAGCTGTGTCGTCCATGATTCGGCCATTGTAACCGGACACTCTTAGCGCTACGGTTATAGCGCTACACCTGTAGCGCTATGGTTGTTCATTGATAGGAGGGGTCGTGACCCCGAGCAACATCATCGAGGCTGCAACGCTTGATCTGCGTGCGCTGGACCCGGCATTCGCGCAAATGGGTGCTGCCACCGTCGCGCAAGCCGATTCGGTGTCCGAGTTGACCGATCGGGAGAAGGTATTCCTGCAAATCACTGCCGATGTCTGCCAACAGGCGCTCGGGTTACCCTTCGAGCTGCACGTGCGCGCGGGCCTGAAGCGTGGAGTGTCCACCGCCGACATCCGTGCGCTGCTCCGTCTGATCTCCTACGACAGCGGCTATCACGCGGCATTGGGGGCTTTCGAACGGCTGGCTGAGATCGAGGCAGCGCTCGGTCTGCCCCGCCCCGACGTCGCTACGCTCGACGACGAGCTGCTGTCCACCGGACCGGATGCGCCGGCCAGCCCGCTGCCCGAGTCGGTCCGTGCCACGCTGGCGGAGCTGGACCCGCACTTCGCCGAGTTCTTCGACCTGCAGTCCCGCATGCGGCTGCCGTCCGGCCCGGGCACATTGACCGTGCGGGAACGGGCATTCGCGACGATGAGCGTGGACGTGCACTATCAGACGCTGCGGGACACCTTCCGCATCCACATCGAGCGGGCACTGGGCGCGGGCGCGACACTGTCGGACGTGCGTGGGGTGCTGCGTTACACCGCTCAATTCGGCGCCACCCGAATGTGGCACGCGTGGCAGGCATTTCACGCCCACGCCGCCGAGGCGGGTTGGACCGACCGAGCGCGCTGAGCCGTCCATCGATATCGACGACAAGGAGACAGGTTGACATGAGACGCGTTCTGAGACCGCGTCTCATGTCATTGATTTAGCCTTCGCCAGCTTCTGGTAGCAGGTGAGTGCGGCGGCGAGGGTCGGAAAGGCGGATCCGCCGCCTGCTCATCGCCTTCGTCCTCACCAGCCACCGCCCCTGGGCCTGGTCACGATGGCGACGACGCCGACAACACCAAGCCCGTCTATCCCACTACCGACGTCGCGGCCATCCACTCACCTGAATGTCGTTGCAGTATTGGGTGGCGCACTTGAATCCCCGTGCGTCCGTGCAGATTCCCAGCGCTCCCGATGATCGGTGCTGTCTGGAATGGCCTGGAACATCCCTAGCCTCATCGCATTTCGGGTGCTGTGAGGCTTCGGCATCTGAGCGTCCAACGCGCGAAACATGGTCGGGGACCAGCCCGGAGACGTCGCCGCCGAGGTCCGCGACCTCTTTGATCAGCGACGAGGATAGGTGGCTGTACTCCGGATCGGAGGCCACGAACAGTGTCTCCACGTTGGACAGCCTGTGGTTCATCTGCGACATCGTGAGTTCGTACTCGTAGTCGCTCACCGCGCGCAGGCCCTTCACCATGGCGCGCGCGCACCGCTGCACGCAGAAGTCGGCGAGCAACCCGTCGATGGCCTCGACGCGGACGTTCGGATATGCGCCGGTGACGTTGCGGATCATGGCGACCCGTTCCTCGGCGGTGAACAGCGCGCGCTTGCCGACGTTCTTGCCGACGCCGACGATCACCTCGTCGAACAGCATCGCGGCGCGGCCGATGATGTCCAAGTGTCCGTTGGTCACCGGGTCGAAGGAGCCCGGGCAGACCACGCGCCGGATGGCCGGTTCGCCCATGATCACTTCGCTCACTTCGTTGTCGTCATTGCCCGGGAGGGCAGCCTTCCGCTGCGCCGCGATCGGTTCGATAGTGCCCGTGAGGGTCCCGATGATGCCATCGGCTTCGCCGGTCAAGTCCGCGGAAGGATGATCGCGCGCCCCACACCATCGGGTCGGCCTGAGGCGCCCTGTTCGGCAGCGAAACGCTTCAGCCGGGTGAGGAGGTCGGCGGGCATGGGGGTAGTCCTTCTCGTCTCGAGGTCGACATGCAGGTCCAACTGCTCGGATGCGGCGACTCGGGTTTGGTTGCCGAGAGTGCGGACTTCGTGGAAGAAGTGCAGGCGTTTGGTATCCACACCCAGCAGCCAGGAATCGACTGCCAACCGTGCCCCACGGCGTACTTCTCGTTCGTAGGTCATTGCGGTCTGCACGACAACCTTGCCGAACCTTGTCTTCCTGACGTAATCGTCGCCCAGACCCAGAACCTCGGTGAACGCGGCGTGCGCCCGATAGACCACGATCCCGTAAAACTGGGCGTTCATGTGATCATTGATGTCGATCCACGTTGCGTCGACATCGCATTCGAGAGTTCGCACAGCGCCCCCACTTGTATGGGACCGCCGTAATCGGGTGCAGGCGGACATCAGTTGCGTATCCGGGCGGTCAGTCGGCGGACAGTCTTGGTCAAGACCGGTACCAGCAGGTAGATGACGATCGGGACCACGATGATGGTGAGCAGCAGTGTGCGAAAGGGAAGCGGGGTGTGTGCTGTCGTCGGGCCGATCAACGCCAGCGTGATCGTGATGGTCGGGTAGACAGCAATCCAGGTGATGAGCGCTCGCGTGTGGACTGACGGCTGATCGGTGATCACCTGTTGTTCGGTGATACTCATGATGCATATCCCCTCCGATCCGGTTGACGACGATCTTGCGATGTGCGGGTCGGCACCCGCCCCTCTGCTCCGCCCTGATCCGGACGAGCCGAAGAAGCGGGGCGGGTTGCCGCCCTGGGCCCACAAAGATCATCAGCGACGTGCGCGCAGCCGGTCAATCCTCGGTTTGCCTTGGTAATCCCCAAGATTCAGCTTTGAACCGGACACGCATTACGGTGGGCTCGATGCGGATGACCTTCGATGACCTCCGGGTATTCGTGGCGGTCTGTCAGGCCGGAAACCTCAGTGCCGTTGCTCGCGACCTCGCGTGTACCCAGCCCGCGGTGAGTCAGCACGTCAAACGGCTCGAAAAGGCCACCGGCGTACGGCTGCTCGAACGCGGACCTGACGGCGTGACCCCCACCGCGGAAGGGCTCGTGCTGTATACGGCAGCGCGCGACGGCATCGTCGGCGTGGACCTGGCGCTACGCCAACTTCGCGAAATGGCCCGTGGCCAAACCGGTTCCGTTCGCATCACCACAGGAGCGACAACCATCCGCAACTTCATGTCCGAAGCCGTCGTCGACTTCCGCCGACGCTATCCCCACGCCAGACTCGAGTTCCGAACGATCATTTCCAGTCGCCGATGCTTCGAATCCCTTGCCGAGGGCCTCGTCGATCTGGCGTGGGTGACCATCGCCGATGCGATCCCTGGCATCGAACAACGCCCCGTCATGGACCTGCCCTGGGTGCTGGCGACCCGAGACGACGACCCTCTGGCTGACCGGCCCTCGATCACACCGGCCGACCTCACGGCGATCCGACACATCCAACTACCTGACAACGCAGTATCGCGTGTCCACCTCGACACCGTCCTCAATCGACTCGGAATCCAGCTGACACCCGAAACCGGTGTCGCAGACTGGAACACCGCAGTCCTGCTCGCCGAACTCGGCGTCGGCCACGCGATAGTTCCCTCGCTGCCGTACGACTCCGCCGCCGCCTCGCACCGGCCACTGCGATTTCAGCCTTTACCGTTCCTTGCTCCACTGACCGTCGGATGGGCCGTCCGCCGCTGGGAAACACTCAGCCCGCTGGCGAGAAGCTTTGCAGACATGGTCGAACAGCAATGCCGAGACCATTGAGAACTCGGCACCGAGACCAACGTCCGCACCGCGATCCGCGCGTTGCTTACCGAGGGTTCGGTGTTGTCGGCAAACGATCGTTCCGATCGACGATGCCGCGCGCTCGGCGGCACCCCGTCGTGGTCCGGGGCCACCAGTTCACCGTCGTGGGTCATCTCCCGCCCCGCCGCCAGCGACAGCAGGGTGTGGGAGATCTCGGGGAAGGCCGGGTTGAGGGAGTTGGCGTTACGGCTGACCATGTGGCATACGCCGTCGGAAATCCGTGCCAGGCAGCGGATTCCGTTGTGCTTCCATTCGTAGGCGTACCGGGTGTCGTCGTCGGCGGGAGCGGGCCCGGCCGTAGCGAGCATCGGCGCTGGTGCGGCAGCCCCATTCGGACGCAACCCAGTCGCTCACCGCGCCATCGCGCAATTCTCACCGTGGAGCAGCCCTACCGGGGCCCCAGATCATCGGTAGGGCTGTCGGTGATTCGGTGTCGATGTGTCCGGTTCGTGCGAAATAGCCCCAGACTCTGCGTAGTTGAGCGCCGAGTCTCTCGATATCGGTCCATGTGGTGGTGCCGAGCATCGGTGCTGGTTGCCATGCTTGTCGTGTGCCCAGGAGCAGAGGTAGTTCGACGCCGTGTGTCGCGCTGAACGCCGATCCCTCGGGGCGCCAGTCGAAGCGGTAGATGTGCACGCGGGCGCCCGCGTCGTCGAGCTCGGCCGCGAACGCCCGCACCGGTTGTGCGAGCAGTTGTTCGGTCAACTCGAGGGTTTCCGGTCCCGGGGCGGTCGCGGTGAATGCTGAGGTGTCGTCGAGGTTCCAGCCGCAGAGCACATCCAGGCTTGTGACGTTGTCGGCGAGACTCGCGCCCAGTGTGTGTAGCGGTTCTGCGCCCGAGACCGGATAGAACGGCGGCAACGCGACTCCACCGGCTGACGCCAGCTCCGTCGCGGTTCGGGCGGCGGCGTCGAGCATTGCGGCGACGGGGGCGGCACGCGGATCGACGCCCAGTTTCTCGATGAAGATCTCGCCGATCTTTTGCGCGTCCTGTTGTGCTCGGGTTGGTCGGGGTGTTGGTCCGCTCTGCAGGATGGCGCGGGCGAACAAGCCTCTCGCGGCGGGGATCTGATCGCCGACTCCGAATCGGCGTCATTGCGGGCATGGGGTGCCGGTTTTCCCGCTGCGACCGATCGGTCGGCCGCGGCCCCGTTCGCGGGTTCACCCCAGTTCGGCCAGCCGGCCCGCGAGGAATCGTCGTTCCACCTCGTTGTCGGTGAGCAACATGGCCTCCTCGTACGCCGTCTGCGCTTCGGTCGGTCGGCCGAGCGCGGCGAGGAAATGTCCGCGGGCTGCGGCCAGATATCCGTAGCCGGCCAGCTGAGGCTCGGTGCTCAGCTCGTCGAGCGCTGCCAATCCCGACTCGGCGCCTGCGGCCAGGCCGAGGGCCACGGCGCGATTCAATGCCACCACCGGTGACGGCCACAGTTGGGCGAGAACTCCGTAGAGTCCGACGATTTCGTGCCAGTCCGTGTCGTCGTAGGTGAGTGCCTCCGCGTGTACGGCCGCGATTGCTGCTTCCAAGGCGTATCGGCCGGGTCTGCGCCGCAATGACTCTCGGACCAATGCGATGCCTTCGTCGATGTCGCCGCGGTCCCACAGGTTTCGGTTCTGTTCCGACAGTCGCAGCAGATTGCCGTCGGTGTCGGTGCGGGCCGGACGCCTCGCTTCGGTCAGCAGAATCAGTGCCAGCAGCCCGGACACATCCGAATTCTCGGGCAGCAGGGTGCGGAGCATGCGGGCCAGATCCATTGCGCGCGTGGTGAGATCGCGTCGGCTCAGCTCGGCGTGGTGGGGCGCGGTGTGGCCCGTCGTGTACAGCAGGTGCACCACCGTCAAGATCGCGTCGATCCGTTCGGGCAGCTCTGCCGGAGCGGGGACCCGATAGGGGATCCGCGCGGCGGCAATCTTCTTCTTGGCGCGGGTGATTCGCGCCGCCATGGTGGACTCCGACACCAGGAATGCTCGCGCAACCTCGATGGTCGTCAACCCGCACACCAGCCGCAGCGTCAGCGCCACCTGAGCCTCGAGCGACAGTGCCGGGTGGCAGCAGGTGCTGACCAATCGCAATCGATCATCGGGGATATCCCGCTCGGCGACCACGGTGTTCGCGACGTCGTCGCCGAAATCGTCCGAAACAAGCAGCGGCAGAGATCGTTTCGCCGTCGCCTGCCTGCGTAGCAGGTCCAGCGCGCGGTTGCGCGCCACCGTGGTCAGCCAGGCCGCCGGCTTGGCGGGCACGGCGCTTTCCCAGCGGGTCAGGGCCTGGGCGTAGGCGTCCTGGACGCATTCCTCGGCGGCGTCGAGGTCGCGGGTGACGCGCACCGTCGCGGCGAGCACGAAGGCCCACTCGCGCCGGTGCGCATCGGCGACCGCCGCCGCTACCGCGGCACTGGGCATCGCTACGGCTCGAATACGTGAATCGGCCGGACCTCGACGCCGCCCGCAGACATCGGGATCTGCTTGGCGCGGCTGATCGCCTCGTCCAAATCGGACGCCTCGATCAGGTAGTACCCGCCGATCTGCTCCTTTGTCTCGGCGAAGGGCCCATCGGTCACCACGAACCCGCCTGCACCGTCGGGCCGTATGCTGGTCGCCGCATCGCTGTACTCCACAGCGTTTCCGCCGCGCAGCGCCGCCTGGTTCGTGGCCATGAAGTCCGCATGCCCCTGCGTCACCGACCGGCTGGACAAGGTGTCCCCGGCCAACCGCTCGTCCTGGTAGATCAAGACCAGATACTCCGCCATGATGCCGTCCTCTCGCTGTCCGGTCCGCCTCTCGGACCATTCAACTCTTCGACGCGCAGACCACCGCGGAATCGACAGGTCCGGAATCGATCTCCTAGATCGTCAGGCCCACGCCCTGCGCCAGCATCGGCCACGAGTCGTGCAGTGAGCCCTTTCAGCCTCGGGTTGCGGCTTGAAGCTCGCGGGCTTGCAGGAGGTCGACTGCCTTGACAAGTTGCCCGGCCCAGTACGGGCAGCAGCGTAGCTTTCGCAGCACCTTCCAGGTCTTGAGCTGGGCGTTGGCGCGTTCGCCGGGGCTGCGTAGCCTTGCGTGGGCGCGGTTGGCCTGCTTCTGCGATTCGGGCCTGTCGCGTCCCATGTACGGGGTGAGCCAGCCCTCGACGCCGTGGTATCCCCTTGTCCGCCAGCACGATCAGCCCGCAGTGCGCGAGCTCGCGCACGATCTGCCAAATCCAGGCGGCCTTGCTGTCGTGCACACTGCCGGGCAACGCAAACAAGAGCTCGCCGCCGCGGTCGTTTGATGTTGCCAGCTCCCGTTCACGTTCGGAAAACGATGGCCTGCCGAACACGAACACTCCTGCCAGGTGAGGGCCGTTGTGACTCGCAGCGGTAGATGGCGTGGTTTTCGCGGTGTCAGGCGGCGCCGGTATCGGTGTGGGCGACGGTGGCTGCTCGTGTGGTCAGGGTTATCACGGCGGCGAGGGCTGCGAGGAGTGCGCCGAGCGTGAGCAGGCCGGTGTCGAGTGTGACGGCGGTGGCGACGATCCCGACGAGAAGCGGGCCGCCGGCGTCGCCGAGTTCGCGGCCGAGTTCGGCGGCACCCATGGTCTGGCCGAGCCGTTCGAGTGGGCTCGTCGCGGCCAGGTGCGCGAATCCGAGGGGGGTGATGAGTCCCGTACCGGCCCCGATGATTACGGCAGCGCACACCGTCCCCGCTGTCCCGGGCAGGGCCGCGGCGATGGTGATCCCGATCGCGGCCAGCAGGAGCCCGGCTGCCATACCGGATCGATCTTGGAGCCGTGCGGTGTCGCGGGCGCGCCCGGCGCGTGGTTGAACGAGCGCGGCAGTGGCGGCGAGCAGCGACACAACAGCGCCCGTGGCCAGCGGCCCCAGGCCGTGGCGGGAACCGATCGCGGGCAGGAATCCGACCCCGACCGCGAGCGCGGCGGTGGCTCCGGCCAGGGCGGCCGTGGGGCGTAGGAACGGGCCGCTGGTGAGGCGGCGTGCCAGATCCAGCACGGTCTGACGGGTTTTCGGCAGCACCTCGACGGTGGGCACGACCAGCGCCGCCCACACAGCGACTGCTGTGGCGAGTACCGCGAGGGCGGTGAACAGCAGGCCGTAGCCGCCCATGGAGACGAGGATGCCGCCCAGCAGCGGGCCGAGGGTGTAGCCCAGGCCCTTCCACGCGCCGTAGCTGCCGAACGCGCGCCCGTGTCCGCCGGCCGGGGTGAGCCGGGCGACCATCGCCCCGGCGGCTGGAGAGAACGCGGCCGCGGCCGCGCCTTGACCGAATCGTGCGACACCGACCAGGCCAGGATTGCCGACCAGCACGAACGCCGCGGACGCGAGCGCGAACGCAACCAGCCCGCCGAGCAGCACCGGCCGCGCTCCGACGCGGTCGGACAACGTTCCGAAGACGGGTTTGAGCAGCACCTCCGCACCGTCGTAGACGGCCAGAAGCAGCCCCAAGGTGAGCAGGCTCGCGTGCTGCTGTCCGGTATATCCGGCGAGGCTGGCTGCGATGCTGTGCGCACCGAACGCGGTCACGAACCCGGCCGCATACAGCGGCAGCAGCCGTGCCCGGCCTGGACCGGTTCGGGTACCGGGGATAGCGGTCATCGCGATTCTTGCTGCGCGGCAGCGGGTTCGACGGCGGTGTCGGTGAGCAGTATGCGCAGTGGAGTACGAGCGAGCAGGGCCAGCAACCGTGCCATGAGCGGTCGTGCCAGGTAGAACCCGACAAGGCTGACCGCGGCCCCGAGGGCGAGACCCGCGAGGACGTCTTGGGGATAGTGCGCGGCGATGTACACCCGGGCGAACGTCATCACGACCGCAGCCACCGCGGCGAGCACCGCGAGTCGCCGGTTCACCAGCCACAGCCCGGCCGCGACCGCGCCGGCCATGACCGCGTGGTCGCTGGGGAACCCGGCATCGGTGTTGCAGTGCAGGATCACGATGTCGTGCAACGCATTACACGGGCGGGTCTCATCGACCGCGGCGGCGATCGGCTGGTTGATCATCAGCGCGGTCAACATGCCCAGCGGCGCCCACACCGCCGCCACTATCGCAGCGGGATCGCCGTCGCGGCGGGCGATCCACCATCCGGCCAGCAGCAGCACCGCGAACAGCAAGACACTGTAATTGGCGTAGCCGGACACGATCGGATGCAACCACGGGGTATCGCGGGCAAAGTCGTTGATGTCGTAGAAGATTCGCGTATCCACGCTCATCGAGGCTCCCTCGAGTCCAGTAGCAGCCGGTCACATCTGGTGCAGGGCTTGAAAGACCCGCTCGGTGTAGTCGGCCAGCCGATCGGCGCAGTGCTCGAGCTGCCGCTCGGCCTCGGCGGCCGCAGGGGCACCGAACACGTCGCGGGCCTTGATGTCGCGATGCCAGCGCCGCAACCGTTCCAGGCTCTGCTCCTCTTCCTCGAGCTCGGCCATCGTGAACTTGGCTTTGGCGATCTCCTTGTCGATCTCGGCATCGAACCCGGCGCAATCGGCCAGGAACTCCGCCCACTCCTCACCGCGCTCGGCGGTGAACATCGCCTCCAACCGCGCGGTGTCGGCGTCGGCGTGGCCCGTGGCATCGAGCACCAGCACCTCACCGGTCCCGCGGGCAGCCAGCTCGATCACCCGCGCGACTCCGTCAGCGAACACCGGAACGTCGGGCACCACCCACACGCCCTGGCCGACTTGCAAAGCACCTACACGGCGCAGTTCACGCCACACAGCCACCCGATGCCGCGATGGTTCGGCCGGCACCCGGACCAACAACACCAGCCACCGCGCCGCAGCCTGATTCGCCGTCACAACATGAAATGTAACAGATGTTACCTACGGGTTGGTATCGGGCGACACATAGCCGATAGGCCCTCGTGCGCGGGGTGCGTGGCATTTGTGGATCGGAAGCGATCAGTTCTCGACACTCGGGCAACCCGAACACGCATCGGCAGGAATGCGATTCGGACCCGGTGTCCAAAGACGCGCAACCAGGGCTGTCGTTTTGGGGTAGACCCCAACTCGACACACCCGGTCCCTGCACAGTCGTCGGAATAGAATCCTTACCGACTTTTCCGACACTTGTCGGTGTCGGTTCTTAGATTCCGGACCGGCACATTCCAATGCTCAGAAGGGATTCCGGGTGACCTGAGGCGCGGGAATGCTCTGACTGGCCCGCCCAGCTGCGAGTTTGCGCGGATTTGTCGCTTGGGCATCACTTTTCGATGCCGGCATCGACCAGCAGACGCCCCAACCATCGACTCACGCCGGAGCCCGTCGGCGACCACACGACCAATCACTGCACCGACCAAAGCAGCCACATCATGCGCGCGATCAGATTCCGTTCCGGAAGTCTCCGATGTCATTGTCCTGCAATCTGACAACTCTAAAGAACGCGACCGACAGAGTGACCCTCGATCGCCGAAGGCTAGTCGCCTGCGTACTCAACCCGGTAGTTCAGGACGTTCGCCGACAGGTGCTGCGGTCGGTCCTGTCCGCGCGGGTCGCGGCATGAGCGTGCACTGCCTGCGAGCAGCGGCTGACAGCGCTTTGCCAGCGCCGTCGGACAGTGTGCGAAACCATGACGGAAAAGACAGCGGAAATGCGGGCCGCCTACGTCCCGGCAGTCAATGCGATGTGGGAGGTGCGTGAACTGCCGAGGCCGGAACCGGGTCCCGGCGAGGTATTGATCCGGGTGCGGGCCAGCGGAATCTGCTACACCGACATCTGGTCCACCACCGGAGTGATCCCGACGGGCGTGCCCGGGGTGGTCGGGCACGAGACGGTCGGTGAGATCGTCGCGGTGGGCGAGGGGGTGCACTCGCGGGTGGTCGGTGACCGGGTCGCGGCGACCTGGATCCTGCAGACGTGCGGCCGATGTGAGTACTGCCGGCTCAACAAGCCGGTCAGTGGGGTGGCCGGCTTGAGCTGTGCTGCACCGAAAACCAGTGGGTTCAGTGTCCAGGGTGGGCATGCCGAGTACTTCGCGGCGCCCGAGGCTGCCACGGTGTTGTTGCCGGAGGGCTTGTCCTTCGAGTTGGCTGCCCCGGTCGCCTGCGCGGGTTACACGACGTGGAGTGCGTTGCGCGCGGGTAATCCGCAGCCGCACGAGCGGGTCGCCGTGGTGGGGATCGGCGGGCTCGGGCATATGGCGGTGCAGTATGCGAAGGCGGCCGGGTTCGAGACGGTCGCGATGACGCATTCACCGGACAAGCGGGAACTCGCACTGAAATTGGGTGCGGACGAGGTGGTCTCGGACGGCGAAGAACTGAAGGCGATGGGCGGCGCGGACATCATCCTGATGACCGGCAACTCCAACCGCGCGGCCATGGACAGCCTGCACGGGTTGCGTCCGGAAGGGCGGATGGTGCTGGTCGGTCTGCCGCACGACACCGATTTCGTCATTCCGGGGCCGGAGACCGGGATCAATTTCGTGGTCAATCGCAATCAGATCATCGGCGCGACGCATGGCGGCTTCGAATACCTCACCCAGGCACTCGATTTCGTCGCCACCGGCAAGGTGACACCGATGGTCGAGACCTATCCGCTGGCGAAGGCCGCCGACGCCTACGAACGCGTGGCCGGCGGCGCTGTGCGGTTCCGCGCCGTGATCACCTACTGAGACCAGCGCTCGAGCCGCGCGCTACGCGGCCACTACGTGCATTTGCTGATGGTTTCGCTGTTGCGGTTCTGTCCGTGAATGGCTG